>NZ_JBHVRF010000005.1:238218-421558 GCF_042885955.1 Microbacterium sp. NPDC058021 | reverse complement strand
CACATACCGAACCCGGAAGCTAAGCCTCTCAGCGCCGATGGTACTGCAGGGGGGACCCTGTGGGAGAGTAGGACACCGCCGGACTTCTTTCGTGAAATGGCCACCCAAAGTTGGGTGGCCATTTCTCGTTAACAACGCGAATAGAGGAAGGAAGCCGACATGACGGACGAGCGACGACCGAACGAGGATGCGCGCCGGCGCGACGGCGAGCGTAAGCCCTTCGTCAAGCGCGATGGCGACCGGAAGCCGTACGAGAAGCGCGAAGGTGAGCGTAAGCCCTTCGTCAAGCGCGACGGCGATCGCAAGCCCTACGCTGCGCGCGACGGCGAGCGGAAGCCATACGTCAAGCGTGACGGCGACCGCCCCTACCCGCCCCGTGATGGTGAGCGGAAGCCTTACGCCCCGCGCGATGGTGAGCGGAAGTCGTACCCGCCCCGCGATGGTGAGCGTCGGCCCTACACGCCTCGCGATGGTGAGCGGAAGTCGTACCCGCCCCGCGATGGTGAGCGGAAGTCGTACCCGCCTCGTGATGGTGAGCGTCGGCCGTACACGCCTCGCGATGGTGAGCGGAAGTCGTACCCGCCCCGCGATGGTGAGCGGAAGTCGTACCCGCCTCGTGATGGTGAGCGGAAGTCGTACCCGCCGCGTGATGGTGAGCGGAAGTCGTACCCGCCTCGTGATGGTGAGCGGAAGTCGTACCCGCCGCGTGATGGTGAGCGGAAGTCGTACCCGCCGCGTGATGGTGAGCGGAAGTCGTACCCGCCTCGCGACGGTGAGCGGAAGTCGTACCCGCCCCGTGACGGCGACCGGAAGCCCTACACCCCGCGTGACGGCGGCGACCGGAAGCCCTACGCCAAGCGCGATGGCGGGGGCCGGCCGTTCGAAGATCGTGGTGACGACCGCCGCGCGTCGCGTCCGCCGCAGGAGCAGCGGGAGAGCGGGCCGTGGATTCCGCCCGAGGTCACCGCAAAGGACCTCCACCCCTCCGCGCGCAACGAACTGAAGACCCTCAGCAAGGAGAACGCCGAGCAGGTGGGGCGCCATCTCGCGATGGCCGCTCTTCTGATCGACGAGGACCCGCAGCTCGCCCACGAGCACGCGCTGGCCGCGACCCGTCGCGCGGGCCGCATCGCGGTCGCCCGCGAGACCGCCGCGATCACCGCGTACGCGATCGGCGACTATGCGCTGGCGCTGCGTGAACTGCGCACCTACCGGCGCATCTCCGGCCGTGACGATCAGATCGCCCTGATGGTGGACAGCGAACGCGGCGTCGGGCGTCCCGATCGCGCGCTCGAGGTCGGCCGCAGCGTCGACCGCTCGGCGCTGCCGACGCCCGCACGTGCGGAACTCGCGATCGCGATGTCCGGTGCGCAGCTCGACCTCGGCGAGCCCGAGCGTGCGCTCACCGAACTCGACATCCCCGAGCTCGACCCCGACCGCGCCTTCGAGTGGAGCCCTGCGCTGTTCGCGGCGCGAGCCACCGTGCTCGAGGAGCTCGGTCGTGACGATGAGGCCGCGCAGTGGCGTCACCGCGCCGAGGTGGCTGCGGAAGCGATCGACGCCGCGCTCGGCATGACGGGTGACGACGAGTTCCAGGTCGTCGACGAAGTCGAGGAGATCGCGATCGACATCGAGGACGACATCGACGAGGACGACATCGACGAGACTCCGTCCGACGAGGTTCCGGCCGAGGACGAAGAGGCGCCGTCCGACGAGGCCGCGGTCGATGAGGCTCCGGACGAGGACGGCGACGTCGAGGGTGAAGCGGCCGTCGAGCCCGAGCCCGCGAGCACCGAAGCCGACGCGGACGCGCACGCCGCCGACGCCCTGACCGCTCCGGACGAGGACGCGCAGAAGTGAAGCGGCTGTTCGCCCGCGCCGCCGGATCGACACCGCTCGATGGTGTCGACGCGGTGCTCGCCGACCTCGACGGCGTCGTGTACGCCGGCCCCGGCCCGCTGCCGCATGCGGTCGAGAGTCTGACCCGCGCGGGGGAGACCCGGCGGCTGGGCTACATCACCAACAACGCCTCCCGTACGGATGCCACCGTCGCCGCCCACCTGCGCGAGCTGGGTCTGACGCAGACCCAGCCGGACGATGTCGTGACGAGCCCACAGGCCGCCATGCGGCTGTTGCGGCAGCGCGTCGCACCCGGTGCCACCGTGCTCGTGGTCGGCGGCGAAGGCCTCACCGTCGAACTGGAGAAGGCCGGCTACGTCGTGACGCGCAGCGCGGACGACGCGCCCGCCGCCGTCGTGCAGGGCTTCGCGCCCGACGTCGGGTGGCAGCACCTCGCCGAGGCCGCCTACGCGCTGGCCCTGCCCGAGGACGAAGGCGGCATCCCGTGGATCGCCACGAACACCGACTGGACCATCCCGCAGGCCCGGGGTCTCGCTCCGGGAAACGGCACGCTGGTCTCTGCGGTGCACACCGCCGTCGGCCGGCTCGCGGTGGTCGCCGGCAAGCCCGAGCGTCCCATCTTCGATGAGGCCGTCGCCCGGTTCGGTGCGAGCAGCCCGCTCTTCCTCGGCGACCGCCTCGACACCGACATCGCCGGGGCACAGGCCGCCGGCATCCCGTCGGTGCTCGTGCTCACCGGCGTCGACCGCCCCAAGCACGTGCTGGCCGCCCCCGCGCACTCGCGTCCGACGTACATCCTCGGCGACCTGCGGGAGCTGCACGAGCCGTACCCCGAGGTGAAGACCTCCGGCGACACCACGACCGTGCGCGACGCGGTCGTGCGCATCGACGGGCCCGACATCCACATCGTCTCGGAGGGCTCGCGTCCCATCGACCTGGTGCGGGCGGGAGCCGCCGCGATCTGGGCCACCGGACGCGGCATCTTCGGGTTCCGTGTGCCGGAGCGACTTTACGCCGACCCGTTCCACCGCCCCTGAGCGTCGGCCGCACCGCCTATCCTGGGGGCATGTCGATGGATGCCACACCCGAGCAGCCCGACCCCGATCAGCCGCAGCCGCGTGAAGACCTGCTGTCGGCGCTCGAGGTGATCGAGGAGCAGCCGCTCGACGAGCGCGCCCAGGGGTACGCGGCCCTGCACGACGAACTGGCACGGCGCCTGCAGTCCGGACCCGCCGACGCATCGGCATGACGGATCGACTGGATGCCGCCGTCGCCGCACGGGGTCTGGCCCGCTCCCGCACGCACGCCGCGCAGCTCATCGCCGCAGGACTCGTGAGCGTCGACGGCCAGCCTGTCGTCAAGGCGTCGGTGCGCGTGGCCGATGCCGCGGAGATCACCGTCGCCGCGAACGACCACTACGTCAGCCGCGGGGCCCACAAGCTCATCGCCGCGCTCGACGCGTTCGATGTCGACGTGCGCGGGCGGGTGGCGCTGGACATGGGCGCATCCACCGGCGGGTTCACCCAGGTGCTGCGCGAACGCGGCGCCGACCCCGTGCTGGCGGTCGACGTCGGCCACGGCCAGCTCGCGGCATCCATCGCCGCAGATCCCGGCGTCCGGGCCGTCGAAGGCTTCAACGTGCGGCACATGACGCGGGAGAACCTCGCCGCCGCCGCGGGCGTGGACGCGCCGCCCTCGGTGGTCACCGGCGACCTGTCCTTCATCTCGCTCGCCCACGTGCTGCCCGCCGTCGCCGGTGTCTGCACCCCCGACGCCGACATCGTGCTGCTGATCAAACCGCAGTTCGAGGTGGGACGCACCGGGGTGCGCGAGGGGCTCGTGAAGAACGCGGGCCTGCGCGCAGACGCGGCCGCCGGCGTGCTGTGGGCGGCGTGGGATGCCGGGCTCGGCACCTGCGGCGTCATCGCCTCACCCATCGCCGGCACACACGGCAACGCCGAATACCTCGTGCATCTTCGCCCGGGGGTCGACGGCAATCCGACAGAATGGTTGAGCACCGTGAACCGACTGGCGGAGATCGAATGACGCAGCCTCAGCGACGCATCCTCGTCGTCGTGCACGCCCACCGCGGCGACAACGCCGACGCTGCCCGGCGGGTGATGCAGGCGCTGCGCGCCGCCGACGCCCAGCCCGTGCTCGCGCCCGAGGACCGCGCCGACCTCGACACGCTCGATCTCGAGGGTGTGGCCACGCTCGGCGTCGACGTGGACGTCGACGACATCGAACTGGCCATCGTTCTCGGCGGAGACGGCACGATCCTGCGCGCCGCGGAACTCGTGCGCGAGGGGACGGCCCCGGTGCTCGGTATCAACATGGGCCACGTCGGCTTCCTCGCCGAGATCGAACGCGACGACATGGACGATGCCGTGCACCGCGTGATCGCCCGCGACTACGAGGTCGAGGAGCGTCTGGCACTCTCAGTGCGCGTGAAGGATGCCGCCGACACCGTGATCTACGAGACGTGGGCACTGAACGAAGCCACCGTCGAGAAGGCCAGTCGCGAGCGCATGCTGGAAGTCGTCATCGAGATCGACGGCCGGCCGCTGTCGAGCTTCGGCTGCGACGGCGTGGTCGTCTCGACCCCGACCGGATCGACCGCCTACGGGTTCTCCGGCGGCGGCCCGATCGTCTGGCCGACGGTGGAGGCACTGTCGGTCGTGCCGCTGTCCGCGCACGCCCTGTTCGCGCGACCGCTGGTCGTCAGCCCGGAAGCCGCCGTGGCGATCGAGGTGCTCGACCGCACCAACGGTGTCGGCATCCTGTGGTGCGACGGCCGGCGTTCCCACGATCTTCCGCCCGGTGCGCGCGTGGTCGTGCGTCGCTCGACCGACCCGGTGCGCCTCGCGCGCCTGCACCCGGCGGCGTTCACCGACCGCCTCGTGCGCAAGTTCCGTCTGCCGGTCAGCGGCTGGCGGGGACCGGCAGGCCCCGTCGAGGCGGAGGCCCCGTGACCCGCGCGGGAAGCGAGGTGTCGGCGTGATCGAGGAGATCCGGCTGCGCGACCTCGGCGTCATCGCGCAGGCCACGCTGCCGATGGGGCCGGGATTCACCGCCATCACCGGCGAGACCGGTGCCGGCAAGACGATGGTCGTCACCGGCCTCGGCCTGCTGCTCGGCCAGCGTGCGGATTCCGGTGCCGTGCGCTCCGGCGCCGCCCAGGCATCCGTCGAGGGCACCTGGATCGTCCCCGAGGACGGTCCGGTCGCCGAACGGGTGCGTGAAGCCGGGGGCGACCTCGAGCCGATCGGCGGCGGGGACGCGGAGCTGTACCTCGCCCGCACCATCTCGAGCGAGGGTCGTGGCCGCGCCACCGTCGGCGGGCGCACCGCCCCCGCGGGTGTGCTGGCCGACCTCGCCGACCAGCTCGTCGTCGTGCACGGGCAGTCCGATCAGCTGCGGCTGCGCTCGGCCGTCGCCCAGCGCGAGGCGCTCGACCGCTTCGGCGGCGCCCCCATCGCCGACGCCCTGCGGGCCTACCGCGAGGCGTACGAACGCTGGCGGGCGCTCGACGCCGAGCTGGGTGAGCTCACCCGTGACCGCGACGCGCGCGCCCGCGAAGCCGAAGACCTGAGGCTGCTGCTTGCCGACATCGAGCGCATCGACCCGCAGCCGGGGGAGGACGACGACCTCACCCGCCGCTCGGAGCGCCTCTCGCACGCCGAAGACCTGCGGCTGGCCGCGGCCACGGCCCACGCGACGCTCTCTTCCGACGACGACGTGCCCGACGTCGTGGCGCTGGCAGCCGAGGCCAAGCGTGCCCTGGAGCGCGCCGCCGAACGCGACGAAGCCCTCACGAGCCTCGCCGAGCAGGCCGCCGACATCGGCTATCGCGCCGCCGACCTCGCGCAGGCCCTGGCCGGCTACCTCGCCGACCTCGACGAGACCGGCCCGCAGGAGCTCGCCGCCGTCGAAGAGCGGCGCGCGGAGCTGGCGACCCTCACCCGCGTGCACGGCACGGTGGATGCCGCGATCGAGCTGTTGCAGACCGGCTCGGCGCGCCTGGCCGAACTCGACGACGACGGCGATCGCATCGGCCGGCTCACCGAGGAGAGCGACGCCGCGGCTGCCGTGCTCGAGGACGCCGCCGCAACCCTGACCGCCGCGCGCACCGAGGCCGCCGAACGCCTCGGCGCCGCCGTCACCGATGAGCTGCGCGCCCTGGCCCTGCCCGACGCGCGACTGGTCGTCGACGTCGCCCCGGGGGCCGCGTCGTCGGCCGGACGCGACGAGGTGACGATCCTCCTCGCCCCGCACCCCGGAGCCGAGCCCCGCTCGGTGTCCAAGGGCGCATCGGGCGGCGAGCTCAGTCGCGTCATGCTCGCCCTGGAGGTCGTGATCGCCGGCACCGACCCGGTGCCCACGTTCGTGTTCGACGAGGTGGATGCCGGCATCGGCGGCGCCGCGGCGATCGAGGTGGGCCGGCGCCTCGCCCGCCTCGCCGAATCGTCGCAGGTCGTCGTGGTCACCCACCTCGCCCAGGTCGCCGCGTTCGCCGGCAACCACCTCACCGTCGTGAAGGCCAACGACGGGTCCGTCACCGCGTCCAGCGTGCGGCGCCTCGAGGGCCCCGAACGCGAAGCCGAGATGGCGCGCCTCCTGTCGGGCCTGGCCGATTCCGACGCCGCGCTCACACACGCACGCGAGCTGCTGAACCTCGGCGCTGCAGGACTGATAGGATAAAAGCCCGTGACGGAAACTTCTGACTCGGGCCTTATTTCGAACGACACCACCAGGCACATCTTCGTGACCGGCGGTGTCGTTTCTTCGTTGGGGAAGGGCCTGACCGCCGCGAGCCTCGGCAATCTGCTCACCGCCCGCGGACTGCGCGTGGTGATGCAGAAGCTCGATCCCTATCTCAACGTCGACCCGGGAACGATGAATCCGTTCCAGCACGGCGAGGTCTTCGTGACCGACGACGGCGCCGAGACCGATCTCGACATCGGCCACTACGAGCGCTTCCTCGACATCGAGCTGAGCGAGGCGGCCAACGTCACCACCGGACAGATCTACTCGCAGGTCATCGCCAAGGAGCGTCGCGGCGAGTACCTGGGCGACACGGTGCAGGTCATCCCGCACATCACCGACGAGATCAAGCGCCGCATGCGTCTGCAGGCCAGCGAAGAGCCCCGACCCGACGTGATCATCACCGAGATCGGCGGCACCGTCGGCGACATCGAGTCGCAGCCGTTCATCGAATCGGCCCGCCAGATCCGCCACGAGCTCGGCCGCGGCAACGTGTTCTTCGTGCACGTCTCGCTCGTGCCGTTCATGGGCGCGTCGGGGGAGCAGAAGACCAAGCCGACGCAGCACTCCGTCGCCGCGCTCCGCTCCATCGGCATCCAGCCCGACGCGCTTGTGCTGCGCAGCGACCGCCCCGTCACCGAGTCGAACAAGCGCAAGATCGCGCTCATGTGCGACGTCGACGAGGATGCCGTCGTCAACGCGGTCGACGTGCCGAGCATCTACGACATCCCCACCATGCTCAACGAGCAGGGCCTGGATGAGTACATCGTGCGCTCGCTCGGGCTTTCCCAGGCAGCGGACGTGGACTGGACGCGCTGGAACACCGTGCTGCAGGCGGTGCACAACCCCAAGCACGAGGTGACGATCGGCCTCGTCGGCAAGTACATCGACCTGCCCGACGCCTACCTGTCGGTGACCGAGGCGCTCAAGGCCGGCGGGTTCGGCCAGGAGACCAAGGTGCAGATCACCTGGATCCCCTCCGACCTGTGCGAGACGCCCGAGGGGGCAGCCAAGGCGCTCGCCGGCGTGGACGGCATCGTCGTGCCCGGCGGCTTCGGCATCCGCGGCATCGAGGGCAAGCTCGGCGCACTGCGCTTCGCGCGCGAGCAGGGCATCCCGACGCTCGGCATCTGCCTCGGTCTGCAGTGCATGGTCATCGAGTACGCGCGCAACGTCGCCGGCCTCGAGGGCGCGTCCTCGAGCGAGTTCGACCCCGACACCGAGTTCCCCGTCATCGCGACGATGGCCGAGCAGGTCGACATCCTCGCCGGCGGCGACCTGGGCGGCACCATGCGCCTGGGCCTGTACCCGGCGCAGCTGTCGGAGGGGTCGCTGGCCGCGGAGCTGTACGGCGCCGACGTCGCCCACGAACGCCACCGCCACCGCTACGAGGTGAACAACCGCTACCGCGACCAGATCGCCGAGGCGGGCTTGGTGTTCTCCGGGATCAACCCCGACCTCGGGCTCGTGGAGTACGTCGAGCTGCCGCGCGACGTGCACCCGTACTACATCGCCACGCAGGCCCACCCCGAGCTGCGCTCGCGCCCCACGGCGCCGCACCCGCTGTTCCGCGGTCTCGTCGCCGCGGCCGTGGAGCGCCACCGCGCCAGTGAGCTGTTCGACGTGGACAATGGCTGACTCTTCTCGTGCGGGGTCCGGGCGCGAGCCCGGGTCCGGCGCGGACCTGCGGGATGAGCCCGCCGCATACGAGGTGCTCTCCAGCGACATCGTCTACCGCGGCCACGTGTGGGATGTGCGGCACGACACCGTCCGCTACGGCGACGGTGAGATCGTGCGGGACTACGTCGACCACCCGGGCGCGGCCGCCGTCGTCGCGCTCGACGACGCCGGTCGCATGCTGATGATCCAGCAGTACCGGCATCCGATCCGCATGCGCGACTGGGAGATCCCCGCGGGGCTGCTCGACGTCGAGGGTGAGCCGCCCGCCGACGCCGCCCGGCGTGAGCTGGCCGAGGAGGCCGACCTCGTCGCCGCGCGGTGGGAGCCGCTCGTGAGCTTCCACAGTTCGCCCGGCGGCAACGACGAGGTGCTCCACGTCTTCCTCGCCCGTGAGCTGTCCGCCGCGCCCGAGGTGCATGCGCGCGCCGAGGAGGAGAGCGACATCCGTCTCGCCTGGGTGCCGCTCAGCGATGTCCTCACCGGCGTGCTCGAAGGACGGCTGCGCAACGGCCCCCTCGCGATCGGCGCCTTCGCCGCCGCGGAACGTCTGCGCCGCGCCGAGGCGTGACGTGCGGGTCGAACGCGCGATCGACGCGTACCTGCGCCACGTCGCGATCGAGCGCGGGCTCTCCGAGCACACCAGCGCTGCGTACCGGCGTGACCTCGCCGGCTACGCGCAGTGGCTCGACGCACAGGGGATCGGCGACACCGACGCGGTGACCGCCGACGTTGTGTCGGCGTTCGTCGCCGACCGCGCTGCCGCCGACCCGCCGCCGGCGGCGTCGAGCCTGGCTCGACTGCAGTCCGCGGTGCGGTCGTTCCACCGCTTCCTCGCGCGGGAGGGCATCGCGACGGATGATCCCACCGGGCGGCTGCGTCCGCCCAAGGCCGCCCGGCGCCTTCCCAAGGCGCTGACGATCGCGCAGGTGGAGGCGCTGCTGGACGCCTCCGGCCCCGCCGCCGAGGATGCCGCGCCGGGCGATCTCGTGGGGATGCGGGACCGCGCCCTGCTGGAACTGCTCTACGCCACCGGCGCGCGCATCTCCGAGATCGTGCAGCTCGACGTCGACGACCTCGCCCACGGCGACATGCTGCGGGTGCGGGGCAAGGGCGACAAGGAACGCATCGTGCCCATCGGGTCGTACGCGCGCAGCGCGGTGGACGCGTACCTCACGCGGGTGCGGCCCGAACTGGCGCGGCGCGGCGCGGCATCCCCACGCCTTTTCCTCGGGGTGCGCGGCGCCCCACTGTCGCGTCAGAGCGCGTGGGCGGTCATCCGGCAGGCCGCCGAACGCGCGCAGCTGTCGGCCCACGTGTCGCCCCACACCCTGCGGCACTCCTTCGCCACGCATCTGCTGCAGGGCGGCGCCGACGTGCGCGTCGTGCAGGAGCTGCTGGGCCACGCCTCGGTGGCGACGACGCAGATCTACACGTACGTCTCGCCCGACGCGCTGCGCGACGTGTACGTCACCGCCCACCCCCGCGCCCGCTGACCCACCCCCGAAGACCGCTGAGACTACAGCTGGCGGCCGAGACCATGGGAAACAACCATCGTCTCGGCGCGCAACTGTGGTCTCACGGTTCGGGGACGGGCGGGGGCGGGGACGGGGCGGGGAGTAAACACGGCGGGTGGGGCGGCGGGGGCGGCGGGGGGACGGCAGGATGGGGGCATGTCGAACACATCGGGGGTGACGGTGCGCCCGCCGCGCGCGCTCGCGGTCTTCTGGATCGTGGCGGCCGTCGTGGGGTGGATCGTGTCGTTCCTGCTCTACCAGGAGTACATCGGCCAGCTGGTCGGTGCCGACCCGCTCATCTCCTGCCAGATCAGCGTGCTCGTCACGTGCGGTCCCAACCTGCTCTCTCCGGGCGGCAACCTGCTGGGCTTCAGCAACTCGATCATCGGCCTCACCCTGTTCCTCGGCCCCGTCTACGCCGGGGTGAGCGCGCTCGCCGCCCCGCAGGGCCTGCGCGTCTGGTTCTGGCGCGTGTTCACGGTGTTCGTGCTCGGCGGATTCCTGCTGGTGCACTTCTTCGCCTACCGCAGCGTCTTCGAGTACGGGTCGCTCTGCCCGTGGTGCATGGTCGTGTGGCTCGTGACGATCCCGCTTTTCTGGTTCACCCTCGGGTGGGCACTGCGCGACGGCGTGTGGGGTCGGATGCCGCGCCTCGGCCAGACGCTGCTGACGTGGGCGCCGCTGATCACGGTGCTGAACTACGCGCTCATCGCGGTCGTCGCCCAGGTGCGACTGGACGTGCTGGGGAGTCTCTGACCACGGATTGGCGCGGCGAGGACTTCTGCTGGCATTGTGTGTGGCTGGCCCTTTCGGGCCCTTGCACCCACATACGAAACAGAGAGAGAGCCACGCAATGAAGCTCCGCCCCCCACTGGCCGCCGTCGGACTCGTCGCCGCCGGGCTGCTGACCCTCAGCGCCTGCTCGGCCGCGCAGTTCCCCACCCAGGGCGCGCAGCCCCAGCGCGATGAGACCAGCGGTCAGGTCACCGAGAGCGAGGAGAACGTCGACGTCTTCTCCATCCGCGTCGGCGACTGCCTCAACTCCTCGGTCATGAGCGAGCAGACCGAACTGCAGACCATCCCCGTCGTGCCGTGCAGCGAACCGCACGAAGACGAGGTCTACTACGCGTTCGACTCGACCGTGCCGGGCGCGGAATACCCCGGCGAGGACGCGATCCTGGAGGAAGCGGATGCCGTCTGCACCGGCGACGCGTTCACCGACTTCGTCGGCGTGCCGTGGTCCGAATCCGTGCTGGAGTACTGGCCGATGTACCCCAGCGACGGCTCGTGGGCCTCGGGCGACCGCGAGGTCCTCTGCATGATCTACGAAGGCACGACCATGCTCACCGGCAGCCTCGCCGGCGCCGCGCGCTGACGCAGGCGATCGCACAGAGAACCCCGGAGAGCACGCAGCCGCGCGCCCTCCGGGGTTCTCGTCGGTGACGACTACAATCGACGCAGGGGATCGCAGAGGCAGGAGCATCGGTGGCGGGTAAGGCACAAGCGGCGAAGGCTGCAGCGGGGGACATCCCGATCGGTCCCACCGGTCGTCCCTACCAGGGTTTCCCGACCCCACCGAAGCTCGACGGGCACGGCCCGGCACGCATCATCTCGCTGTGCAACCAGAAGGGCGGCGTCGGCAAGACGACGACGACCATCAACCTGGCGGCCTCGCTGGCCGAGTACGGACGCCGCGTGCTCGCGGTCGACTTCGACCCGCAGGGCGCCCTGTCGGCGGGACTCGGCATCCACACGCACGAGATCCCCACGATCTACGACCTGCTGCTGGACAGCAAGCGCGACCCGCACGATGTCATCGTGCCGACCGCGGTCGAGAACCTCGACATCCTCCCGGCCAACATCGACCTCTCCGCGGCCGAGGTGCACCTCGTCAACGAGGTCGCCCGTGAGACGATCCTCGCGCGCGTGCTGCGCAAGGTCGCGGGGGAGTACGACGTCATCCTCATCGACTGCCAGCCCTCGCTCGGCCTCCTCACGGTCAACGCCCTCACGGCGAGCCACGGCGTGCTCATCCCGCTGGAGTGCGAGTTCTTTGCCCTCCGCGGTGTCGCCCTGCTCATCGAGACCATCGACAAGGTGCGCGACCGCCTGAACCCCACCATCACGCTCGACGGCGTGCTCGCCACGATGTACGACCCCCGCACCCTCCACTCCCGTGAGGTGCTGGAGCGGGTGGTCGACGCGTTCGGCGACGACGTGCTGGAGACCGTCATCGGCCGCACCGTGAAGTTCCCGGATGCGTCGGTGTCGGGCGTGCCGATCACCGAGTTCGCACCGGAGCACCCGGCTGCCCAGGCCTACCTGCGGCTGGCGCGGGAGCTGGTCGCCCGTGGCGCCGTCGCCTGACGACGAGCTGTCTTCCGTCGTCGCCGCACCGGCCCCCTCCACGGAGCCGGGGACGGATGCCGCCGCGGCGGGGTTCCGCGTCTCGCTCGACGTCTTCGACGGTCCCTTCGACCTGCTGCTGTCGCTGATCTCCAAGCATGAACTCGACATCACCGACGTCGCCCTCAGTCGGGTGACCGATGAGTTCATCGCGTACCTGCGTTCGATGCAGACCGCCGAGCAGCTCGACGAGGCATCCGAATTCCTCGTGGTCGCCGTGACGCTGCTCGATATGAAGGTCGCCGGTCTTCTGCCCCAGGGCGAGCTCGTCGACGCCGAATCCGTGGCGCTCCTGGAAGCGCGCGACCTGCTGTTCGCCCGACTGCTGCAGTACCGCGCCTTCAAAGAAGTGTCGGGCTGGTTCGCGCAGCATCTGCAGGCCGAGGACCGCCGCCACACCCGCTCGGTGCGCCTCGAGGAGAAGTACCGTCGCGCCGTGCCGGAGCTGGTCTGGACCCTGTCGCTCGACGACTTCGCGGCTCTCGCGGTGCTCGCGATGACGCCCAAGGAGATCCCGCACGTCGGCCTCGACCACCTGCACGCGCCGCTCGTGTCGATCCGCGAGCAGGCCGCGATCGTGGTGACCCTTCTGCGCGCCGCCGGCACCCTCAACTTCCGCGACCTCATCGCCGGGGTCGACCAGACCGGCGTCGTCGTCGCGCGCTTCCTCGCGGTGCTGGAGCTCTACCGCCACGCCGCCCTGTCGTTCGAGCAGCTCGAGCCGCTCGGCGAACTCACCCTCCGCTGGACCGCCGAACGCTGGTCGGACGACAGCCTCGCCTCTCTGGGAGCCGACTATGACCGATGACCCTTCGATGCCCGCCGATGAGGCGGTGTCGGTGACCGACGACACCGAGCAGCCGCGCGAGCGGCCGCAGGACGTGGCATCCGTCGCGCAGCGACTGGAGGCGATCCTGCTGGTCGTCGACGAGCCGCAGCCGCTCGTCAGCCTCGCCGCCGCCGTCGGCGCGCCCGTCGCCGCCGTGCGCCAGGCGATCGAGACGCTCGTGGCCGACTACGACGGCGACGCCGCCGGGCCCCGGCGCGGGTTCGAGCTGCGGGAAGTCGGCGGCGGCTGGCGCTTCTACGTGCGCGCCGAGCACGATGACCTCGTCTCGGAGTTCGTCAACGCCCAGGCGCCTTCGCGCCTGTCGCAGGCGGCGCTGGAGACCCTCGCCGTCATCGCCTACAAGCAGCCGGTGACGCGCAGCCAGGTGGCATCCATCCGCGCCGTCAACGTCGACTCGGTGGTGCGCACGCTCGTCGCGCGCGGGCTCATCACCGAACTGTTCACCGACCCCGAGACCGGGGCGATCAACTACGGCACGACCGACGCGCTGCTGGTCAACCTCGGCATCAACTCGCTCGACGAGCTGCCGCACATCTCGCCGCTGCTCGACGACGGCGCGGATGGATTCGACGTGGAGGGCATGCGATGAGCCCGCAACAGGGCCAGGGCCCGGATGGAGAACGACCGATGGACACCGAAGGCGTACGACTGCAGAAGGCGCTCGCGAACGCGGGTGTGGCCTCGCGCCGCGTCTCGGAGCAGCTGATCGTCGAGGGGCGCGTGCGGGTGAACGGCGAGGTCGTCACCGAGCTCGGCTCGCGCGTCGACCCCGAGACCGCCCTCATCGAGGTGGACGGCACGGTCATCCAGCTCGATCAGTCCAAGCGCTACGTCATGCTCAACAAGCCGACCGGCGTCGTCAGCACCATGAAGGACGAGAACGGCCGGCCGGACCTGCGCCAGTTCACCCAGGACTGGGACGAGCGTCTCTACAACGTGGGCCGACTGGATGCCGAGACGTCGGGGCTGCTGGTGCTCACCAACGACGGCGACCTCGCGCACGTGCTCGCCCACCCCTCGTTCGGGGTGACGAAGGTCTACATCGCGAAGGTGTCGGGCCGCGTGACCGCGCAGACCATCTCCCGGCTGACCAAGGGCATCGAGCTCGACGACGGGCCCATCGCCGCCGACAAGGCGCGGCTGCTGGACACCTCGGGCGGCGACGCGGGCACGAGCCTGGTCGAGCTCACCCTGCACTCCGGTCGCAACCGCATCGTGCGGCGCATGATGGCGGCCGTCGGGCACCCCGTCGTCGAGCTCGTGCGCCGCCAGTTCGGCCCGCTGCACCTGGGAACCCTCCCGGCGGGACGGGCACGCGAGTTGACTACAGTGGAACGCGGCGCGCTGCTGACTTTGGCGCGCGCTGCGACGCAGGAGGCGTCGCCGGGCGACCAGGAGACGCAGTGACCGATACGACACCAGGGCCGCTCGCCGCGCGCGTGCAGGGCCCCGTGCGCATCGTCGGCGCCGGCCTCCTCGGATCGAGCATCGGCCACGCGCTGACGGCGCTCGGCATCGACGTCATCCTCGATGACACCTCGCCCGCCCAGCTGCGCCTGGCCATCGACTACGGCGCCGGGCGCGGCGCCCGCGACGACGACGACCCGTCGCTGGTGATCGTGGCGGTCCCGCCGGATGTCACCGCCGACGTGATCGAGCGTGAGCTCGCCGCCTACCCGCGCGCCGTCGTCACCGACGTCGCGAGCGTCAAACTCGAGCCGCTGCGGCAGCTGCGCGCCCGCGGCGTCGACCTCACCCGCTACATCGGCTCGCACCCGCTCGCCGGGCGCGAGCGCGGGGGAGCCATCGCCGCGCGCGCCGACATCTTCATCGGCCGCCCCTGGGTCGTCTGCCGCGACGCCGAGACGCGCGCCGGCGACCTGGCGCTCGTCGAAGCGCTCGCGCTCGACCTCGGCGCCATGCCGATCGAGATGAGCCCCGAGGAGCACGACCGCGCCGTCGCGCTGACCTCCCACGTGCCGCAGCTGGTCGCGAGCCTGCTCGCCGGCCGGTTCGTCGACGCCCCCGACGGCTCGCTGCGCCTGGCGGGCCAGGGCGTGCGCGACACGACCCGCATCGCGGCATCCGCCCCGGAGCTGTGGGTGCAGATCCTCGGCGCCAACGCCGCCCCCGTCGTCGACGTGCTCGACGCGCTCGCGGCCGATCTCACCGCCGTCGCCACGGCGCTGCGCGCCCCCGACGCCCCCGGCGCCCGCCGCGGCGTCGCCGACACGATCCGCCGCGGCAACGACGGCGTCGAGCGACTGCCGGGCAAGCACGGCCAGAACCGGCGCTTCGAGCCTGTCGTCGTGATGGTCGATGACCGTCCCGGCCAGCTCGGGCGCCTCTTCGGCGACCTCGGCGAACTCGACGTCAACGTCGAGGACCTGCGCCTGGAGCACTCTCCGGGCGCCCAGTTCGGCCTCGCCGAGGTGAGCATCGTCCCGGCCGCCGTGCGGCGCACGGTCGACGGGCTCACCGAGCGGGGCTGGAAGATTGCGAGCACCAATGACTGACGCTTCACCGAGCGGCACCGCCCCCGCCGCCCCGACGGTCGTCGCGATCGACGGACCGGCCGGCAGCGGCAAGTCGAGTGTGTCCAAGCAGGCCGCCCGGCACCTGGGCTTCGGCTACCTCGACACCGGCGCCGCCTACCGGGCGCTCGCCTGGCACGCTCTCGAGCGCGGCGTGGACACCGCCGACGCCCTCGCGGTGCTGGATGCCGCAGACGACTTCGACTACGCCATCTCGCTCGATCCCGACGACTACTGGGTGCGCGTGGGTGCGGCCGACGTCACCGACGCCATCCGCGAGCCCCGCGTGTCCGCCGCCGTCAGCGGGGTGGCGCGCGTGCCGGCCGTGCGCGAGGCCGTCAACGCGCTGTTCCGCGCGCTCGTGGCATCCTCCGGCCGGCCCGGCGTCATCGTCGAGGGCCGCGACATCACGACCGTCGTCGCCCCCGATGCCCCGGTGCGGATCCTGCTGACGGCAGCCCCCGAGGTGCGCGCGGCCCGCCGCAGCGCCGAGGTCGCCACGCAGGACGCTGCCGCCGTCGCCGACGCCCTGCACCGCCGCGACGCCGCCGACGCGCAGGTCGTGGATTTCTTGACCGCCGCACCGGGAGTCACGGTCATCGACTCGACGGCATTGGATTTCGAACAGACTGTGGACGCCGTGCTCAACGTCGTCCGCGCAGAGACAGGAGCGCAACATGGGCGCTGAAGAAGAGTACGAAGGCGGGCCCGACAACCTCGCCGAGAAGCTTGCCGACATCGATGAGCAGCTGGCCGACCAGCGCGCCGCCACGCTGCGTGCGACGCTGTCGGACTACGAGCTCGACGACGAGGATGCCGAGCTGCTGCACGGCACCGAGCTCGGCGAGGACGGCATCGAGTACACGCCGGCGCTGCCGGTGGTGGCGATCGTGGGACGGCCGAACGTGGGCAAGTCCGCGCTGGTCAACCGCATCCTCGGTCGCCGCGAGGCGGTCGTCGAGGACACCCCGGGGGTGACCCGCGACCGGGTCACCTACAAGGCGGAGTGGATGGATCGCCGCTTCACCATCGTCGACACCGGCGGCTGGGAGCCCGACGCCCGCGGCATCGACCGTTCCGTCGCCGCTCAGGCCGAGATCGCGATCGACCTGTCCGACGTCGTGATCTTCGTCGTCGACGCGATGGTCGGCGCGACCTCCACCGACGAGCACGTCGTGAAGCTGCTGCGCAAGAGCGGCAAGCCGGTGTTCCTCGTCGCCAACAAGATCGACGACCAGCGCCACGAGCCGGAGGCCGCGGCGCTGTGGAACCTGGGACTGGGGCAGCCGTACCCGGTGTCGGCCATCCACGGACGCGGCGTCGCCGATCTGCTGGACGAGATCATGAAGGTGCTGCCGGAGGTGTCGGCCGTCGCCAAGCAGGAGATCGGCGGGCCGCGCCGCGTCGCGATCCTCGGGCGCCCGAACGTGGGCAAGTCGTCGCTGCTGAACAAGGCAGCCGGCGAGGAGCGCGTCGTCGTCAACGAGCTCGCGGGCACCACCCGCGACCCGGTCGACGAGGTCGTGGAGCTGGGCGGCAAGCTCTGGCGTCTGGTGGACACCGCCGGCATCCGTCGCCGTGTGCACCTGCAGCAGGGCGCCGACTTCTACGCGTCGCTGCGCACCTCGGCGGCGCTGGAGAAGGCCGAAGTCGCCGTCGTCGTGCTCGATGTCAGCCAGCCGTTGAGCGAGCAGGACGTGCGCATCATCGACCTCGTGCTCGAGTCGGGTCGCGCGCTCGTGCTGGCGTTCAACAAGTGGGATCGCCTGAACGACGACGACATGGAGAACATCGACCGTCGCCGCTACCTCGAGCGCGAGATCGAGCAGGACCTCGCCCACGTGGCGTGGGCGCCGCGCGTGAACATCTCCGCGCTCACCGGTCGTCACCTCGACAAGCTGGTGCCCGCCCTCGAGACGGCGCTGGAGTCGTGGGATCAGCGCATCCCGACGGGCAAGTTCAACGCGTTCCTCTCCGAGCTCGTGGCCGAGCACCCGCATCCGCTCCGCGGCGGCAAGCAGCCGCGCATCCTGTTCGGCACACAGGCATCCACGCGTCCGCCGACATTCGTGCTGTTCACGACCGGGTTCCTCGACCCGGGCTACCGCCGGTTCATCCAGCGGCGCCTGCGCGAGCTGTTCGGCTTCGAGGGCACGCCGCTCGTGATCAACATGCGCGTCCGGGAGCGCCGCCAGCGCTGACCCGCGCCGGCCCGGACGCCGCCCGACCGCCGGCCGCGAAACCACACGACACGCACGAGACCACACTCCCCGAACGCGCGGGAGGTGTGGTCTGGTGCGTTGGGTGTGGGTTCGTGGATGCCGGGGGTCGCGGGGCGGCGACCGGTCGCGCGGGGAGGGTGCGTCCCGCGCGGGAACGCGCGCGGGTCAGCGGACGACGAAGCGGGCGAAGCGGTCGGTGGGCACCCCGTCGAGGGCGACCGGGCGGGCATCGGCGGCGGCGCGGGGGAGCGGCGCACGCGCGCCGGTGTCGCGGAACCGCTGCAGCGCCCAGGAGCGCACCCCGGCATCGGCCAGGCGGCATCCGAGTTCGGCCAGCCCCGGCTCGTCGATCGCACCGGAGTGCACCGTCGTGCGCACCTCGTACTCCAGCGGCCGGTCGCTGTGCTCCCGCGCCAGGTGCGCGCCGAGCACCAGCTCGAGCGACCGCCACGCGCGTTCGCTGGAGCCGGCGCGCCCCGTGACGGCGGCGTAGTCGTGGGCGGTGGTCTTGATGTCCAGGCCCACCCAGTCCACGAGCGGCAGCACCCGGCCGAGCTGCAGCGGGTAGGCCCCGCCGGTGTGCAGGCCGACCGCGAATCCGCGTTCGCGCACCGCGGCCATCGCGGCCCGCAGTGCCGGCTGCATCGTCGGCTCGCCGCCGGAGAACACCACGGCGTCCAGCAGCCCGACGCGGCAGTCCAGGAACGCCGCCAGCTCTTCCCAGCTCAGCGCCGCCGCCGCCCGCGGCGGGATGAGGGCCGGGTTGTGGCAGTAGAAGCAGTCCCACGGGCATCCCTGCAGGAACACCGTCGCCGCCAGCATGTCGGGCCAGTCCACCGTCGACAGCCGGGTGAGCCCGGCGATGCGCAGACCCTCGGGGGAGTCGCTCCTCACGCCGAGGCCCCCACCGGCTGCGGTGCCGCGTCCTTGTTCTGGTCGAAGTACACGCGCTCGGCGGCCTCGCCCTTCTTGCCGATGTTGAAGGACGTCATGGGGCGGAAGTACCCCATCACGCGCGTCCACACCTCGCAGTCGGCGCCGCACCGAGGGCATGTGGGCAGGTCGCCCGAGAGGTAGCCGTGCGCGGGGCAGATGGAGAACGTGGGGGTGATGGTGATGTAGGGCAGGCGGAAGCGCTCCAGCGCGCGGCGCACGAGCGCCTTGCAGGCGCGGGCGGATGCCACAGCCTCGCCCATGTACAGGTGCAGCACCGTGCCGCCGGTGTACTTGCCCTGCAGGCCCTCCTGCAGCGCCATCGCCTCGAACGCGTCGTCGGTGTAGCCCACGGGCAGCTGCGACGAGTTGGTGTAATACGGATTCGCGTCGGTGCCGGCGTGGAGGATGCCCTCGTAGCGGGCGATGTCCTCCTTCGCGAACCGGTACGTGGCGCCTTCGGCCGGGCTCGCCTCCAGGTTGTACATGTGGCCGGTGGTCTCCTGGAACTCCACCATGCGCGCGCGCACGTGGTCGAGCAGGCGGCTGGCGAGGGCGATGCCCGAGTCGGTGGTGATGTCATCGCTGTCGCGGGTGAAGTTGCGCACGAACTCGTTCAGTCCGTTGACGCCGATCGTGGAGAAGTGGTTGTCGAGCGAGCCGAGGTAGCGCTTCGTGTAGGGGAAGAGGCCGCCCGCGATGTGGCGGTCGATCACGACGCGCTTGGCCTCGAGGGTGTCCCGGGCGATCTCGAGCAGTTCGTCGAGGCGCGCGATCGCCGCCTCTTCGTCGCCGGAGTGCACGAAGCCGAGCCGGGCGCAGTTGATTGTGACGACGCCGAGCGACCCGGTCTGCTCGGCCGACCCGAACAGGCCGTTGCCGCGTTTGAGCAACTCGGTGAGGTCGAGCTGCAGCCGGCAGCACATCGACCGGATCATGTGGGGGTCGAGGTCGGAGTTGATGAAGTTCTGGAAGTAGGGCAGGCCGTACTTCGCGGTCATCGCGAACAGCGCGTCGACGGCCGGGTCGTCCCACTCGAAGTCCCTGGTGATGTTGTAGGTCGGGATTGGGAACGTGAACGCGCGGCCGTCTTCGTCGCCCTCGGCCATGACGTCGATGAAGGCCTGGTTGAGCAGGGCCATCTCGGCGGTCAGCTCGCCGTAGGTGAAGTCGCACACCTTCCCGCCGATGAGCGGGCGCTGGGTGGCGAGGTCATCGGGCACGGTCCAGTCGAAGGTGAGGTTGGTGAACGGGGTCTGCGTGCCCCAGCGCGAGGGCACGTTGAGGTTGAACACGAACTCCTGCACGGCCTGGCGCACCTCGGCATACGTCAGCTGGTCGAGCCGGACGAACGGGGCGAGGTAGGTGTCGAACGAGCTGAATGCCTGGGCGCCCGCCCATTCGTTCTGCAGCGTGCCGAAGAAGTTCACCATCTGGCCGAGGGCGCTGGTGAGGTGCTTCGGCGGGCGGGACGAGATCTTGCCCGGCACGCCGTTGAAGCCCTGCTCGAGGAGGGTCCGCAGCGACCAGCCCGCGCAGTAGCCGGCGAACATGTCGAGGTCGTGGATGTGCAGGTCGCCGTCGCGGTGGGCGGCGCCGGCTTCGGGGGCGTAGACCTCGTCGAGCCAGTAGTTGGCGATGAGCTTGCCTGAGGTGTTGAGGATCAGGCCGCCCAGCGAGTACCCCTGGTTCGCGTTGGCGTTGACCCGCCAGTCGGCGCGCGAGAGGTACTCGTTGATGGTCGTTCCGACCGTGACGGAGCGGGGGGCGGGGGCAGGGGGAGTGGTGCTCATAGCGGGTCCTCTGGACGCGGGTTGCGCGACGGGATGCCGCCGCGAGATGTTCGGGAGTATCACTATATGTAGGTGGTCAGACCTCATGCGCAACCTATATGTAGTGTCCACAGTGGATGCCGCCGCGGCCGCGATCGCGCTTGTGGGGCCGCACAGCGTCGCGCGCCGCTCCCGGATCCGCGGGCGGCCCGGGTGTATAAGCGGCGCGTAGCGGGGCGGCTGCGGGGGTGTGCCAGGCTGGGAGGGTGACGATCGTCCCTCCTGCTCCGGATGAACCGCGCCGTCCCGACGGGCCGCGCGACCCGGGGGATGCCTGGGTGATCGCCGACGACGGCACGCGCTACTGGGGGCGCTTCGGCGCGGCGGGTCTGCTGGCGGTGGATGCCGAGCGCGGCATCCTGCTGCAGCACCGCGTGTCGTGGAGCCACTTCGGCGGCACCTGGGGCCTGCCGGGTGGTGCACGCCACGAGCACGAGAGCGCGTGCGACGCGGCCCTGCGGGAAGCGGCGGAAGAGGCCGGGGTGCCGCGCACGGCCGTGAAGCCGCGCTTGCTCAGCACGCTGGACCTCGACATCTGGACCTACGGCACCCTGCTGGCCGATGTCGTCGAGCCGTTCGAGCCCGTGATCAGCGATCCCGAGAGCCGGGAACTGGCATGGGTGCCGGTGACCGACGTCGACACGTACCCCCTGCATCCGGGATTCGCCGATGCGTGGCCCACGCTGCGGGCGATGCTCGACGTGCGTCCGGCCGTGGTGGTGGATGCCGCGAACGTGGTGGGGTCGGTGCCCGACGGCTGGTGGCGCGATCGGGCCGGTGCGGCGTCGCGGCTGCTCGCCCGGATCGACGCGTGGGCACGCGACGGGGTCTCCGGCGCTTCGCTCGATCTGCCGGGCGGGCTCTGGTACCCCGAGGTCTCCGTGGTGCTCGAGGGCGCCGCGCGCGCGGCGGCGGACGAGCCGGGCGTGCGTGTCGTCCGAGCCGAGGCGGCGGGGGATGACGCGATCGTCGCCGAGGCGGCGCGGCTGGCCGCGCTCGGCCGCCGCGTGACGGTCGTGACCGCCGACCGTGAGCTGTCGGAGCGCGTGGGCGCGTTCGGTGCCGCGGTGCGCGGCCCCGGCTGGCTGCTGGACCTGCTGCCGGCAGGCGCCTGACCGCGCGACCCCGAGTGGGCCTCGCCTGTCGCGTGTGGTGGGTTGCGGGCCTCTGAACCCGCAGCGCGCGACGGGGGAGCGGCCCCGGCGGACGACGAAGGGCCGGCAGACGGAGCTGCCGACCCTTCGCGGTGGTCAGTGACCGACGGGGAGCGCGTCCTCGTGCGGGGCGTCGTCGGGGGTGACGGGCTTGCGCACGAAGCACGCCAGCACGACGGCCGCCGAGGCGACGATCGCGCCGGTGAAGAACGCGGCGTGCACGCCCGAGGCGGTCGCGGCGATGGCATCCGCCCCTTCGGCCATGGCGGAGGCCGCCTGCACCGACATGAGGGTGACGAACACGGCGGTGCCGGCGGCGCCGGCGACCTGCTGGATCGTGCCGACGATCGCGCTGCCGTGCGGGTACAGCGGGCGCGGCAGCGAGCCGAGCGCCGAGGTGAGCAGCGGCGTGAACACGAAGCCGAGTCCGAGGTTGAGGGTCATGTGCACCGCGACGATCCACCCGATCGAGGTCGACG
Organism: Microbacterium sp. NPDC058021; assembly: GCF_042885955.1. Lineage (NCBI taxonomy): Bacteria > Bacillati > Actinomycetota > Actinomycetes > Micrococcales > Microbacteriaceae > Microbacterium > Microbacterium sp. NPDC058021. The sequence continues at coordinate 399,330 of NZ_JBHVRF010000005.1, read as the reverse complement.
CGTCGAAGGTGGCCATGCCCCAGAGGGCCGCGGCCGCGACGATCATGCCGGGGATGACGAGCGGGGTGGGGCCGTACTTGTCGAACAGCGAGCCCACGATCGGGGCGATGACGCCCATCAGCACGCCGCCCGGGAGCAGCATGAGGCCGATCGTGAGGGTGTCCAGCTGCAGGACGGATGCCAGGTAGATCGGCAGCAGTACGAGCGAGCCGAACAGGGCGGCCATGACGATGACGACGAGGGTGACGGCGAGGCTGAAGGACTTCGACTGGAACGTGCGCAGATCCAGCAGCGCACTGTCGGTCTTCTGCAGGTGCAGCTGTCGGGCGACGAAGGCCACGAGGCCCGCCACGCCGACCGCGAGCGGCACCCACACCGGCACGATCTCGTTGCCCGATGCGGCCTCGCCGATCGAGGAGAGTCCGAAGATCAGGCCGCCGAAGCCCAGCGCCGAGAGCACGACGCTCAGCGGGTCGAAGCGCGCGTGGGTGGTTTCGGTGACGTTGCGCACCCACAGGGCGCCGAGGGTGACGGCGATGAGGGCGATGGGCAGCACCAGCCAGAACAGCCAGCGCCAGTTGAACGCCGACAGGATGATGCCCGAGACCGTCGGGCCGACGGCGGGGGCCACGGCGATGACGATCGAGATGACGCCCATCATGCGGCCGCGGTGCGAGGCGGGGACGATCGAGAGCACGGTGGTGAACAGCAGCGGCATCATGATCGCGGTGCCGGAGGCCTGCACGATGCGACCGACGAGGAGGATGCCGAAGCCCGGGGCGAGCGCGGCGATGAGCGTGCCGGCGATGAACAGGCTCATCGCGGTGAGGTACACCCCGCGCAGCGGGAAGCGCGCCAGCAGGTAGCCGGTGAGGGGGATGACCATCGCCATCGTCAGCAGGAAGCCGGTGGTGAGCCACTGGGCGGTGCTCGCAGTGATGGCGAGGTCGACCATGAGGCTCGGCAGCGCCACGCTCATGATCGTCTCGTTGAGGATGACGACGAAGGCGGAGATCACGAGGAGCGCGATCACGACGCCGGGCCGGGGGGAGGATGCGGGAGGGGTCACCGTGGGCTGTGCGCCCGTGGTGGTGGGGGTCTTCTCGAGGGTCACGAAGGTCTTTCTGTCATGCGCGGCGCGCGCGACCGCGCAGCGGCGGTCGGCGGGACGGGGGAAGCGGGGGCCGGCGAGCGTCTATCGCCGACGAAGAACGTCAATCATGACAGAGTGTGCCATGTTGGCGCAATCTGTAGGATGGCGGCATGACCAGCGCCACGACCCACGCCGAAGAGCTCGACGACGAGCCCGTCGGGCTGCGCGAGCGACGGCGACGCGAGACGCAGCGCGAGGTGTCGGATGCCGCGTTGGAGCTGTTCGAGCGCAAGGGCGTCGCCGCGACCACCGTCGATGAGATCTCCCGCGTCGCGGGCATCTCGGCGCGCACGTTCTTCCGCTACTACGCCACCAAGGAGGATGCCGCCTTCGCTCCCGAGGAAGACAGCTCGGCGGCCGTGCACCGCGCGACGCTCGCCGCGATCCGAGCGGGTGAGCCGGTCGCGGCGGCGCTGGAGACCGGCTGGTTGCAGCTGCTCGAAGCCTTCGACGCCCGGCCCGACACCCACGAGCGGGCGCTGCGGGTGCGGCGCCTCGTGCATTCCGAGCCGGCGCTGCTGGCCGTGGCCCTGCGCAATGAAGCGGCCAGTGCCGACACGCTGACCGACGCCGCCGTCGACGCGGCGAAGGCCGATGGTGACGTGCTCACCGCGCGGGCGCTCATCACCGCCGTCAGCTGCACGGTGCGTCTCGCGTTCGACGAGTGGGCGCGCCGCGTCGAGCTCGGCCAGACGTCATCGGTGCGGGAGATCTACCTGGGTCTCCGGCGCGGACTCGCGACCTACGCCCATCAGATGGAAGCGGTGGACGGCCGCGGCTGACCCGCTGTTCAGCGGCCGCGGAGCCGGTCGGTCTCGCGCCGTTCGCGCTTCGTCGGTCGCCCGGCGCCGCGGTCGCGGGTCGGAACGAACGCCGTCAGCTCGCGCGGCGGCGGTGGCGGCGTGCGGTCGTCGACGGCCGCGGCCGCCAGAGCCGCACCCACCCGCTTGGTGATGGTCTGGCGCACCACGAGGATGCGGTCGAAGCCGGCGACCCGCACGCGCAGCTCATCGCCGGGCCGCACCGGCTGCGCCGCTTTGGCGCGCTCGCCGTTGACGCGCACGTGACCGGCGCGGCACGCCGTCGTCGCCGCGGACCGCGTCTTGTACACGCGCACCGCCCAGAGCCACGCGTCGACGCGGGCGGGCTTGGCGGCATCCGTCATCGTGGCATCCCTGCACGCAGGAACCGCACGGCGCCGAACGCGATGAGGCCCTGCCCGATCGTGTACGTCACCATGACCGCGACGCCGAGGACCTCGGGGGCGCCGGGCACGAAGATGTCGAAGGCGAGCAGGGTGTCGGATGCCAGGAAGAACATGGCGCCGATGAGTACGGCCGGGTCGCACCGTGTCGCCGCTACCGCGGTGCCGCCGAGGACCAGTCCGTAGATCGCGACACCCACGGCGAGCGAGCCGAGCAGGGGCCAGAGCACGAGGACGAGCACGATCCACCACACGGCGTAGACCGCCGACCACCGCGGGAGCGGTCGCTCGGCGATGTAGCGCCAGAACAGGGCCATGTAGCACCCGTGCGCGAGACCGAACGTGAGCAGCATCATGGGCAGCTCGTCGTCGAAGAACGGGAAGAAGAAGGCGGCGCCGTCGCCGAGCCACGACAGTGCGAGCGCCATGATGAGCACCGAGTGGGGAGCGCCCCAGCGCGTGCCGCGCAGCGCCCACATCGTGGCGAGGGCGAGCGCGGGCATGAGCGCGAGCTTGGTCGGATACGCCAGGTCGGAATCGACGGCCAGGAGCACGACGTGCGCCAGCGACACCACCGCGTAGACGGCGAAGCCCCACCACCACGAGCCGGCGACAGCGGGTCGGTCGGTCGTGGTCACGGGGGAGGGGGACTCGGGCAGCACGGCGCTCCTTCGGGCGGGATGGCTCTCATCGTACGGTTCCGCCGCGCGGCGTGCCCGCGACTCAGCCGGCGAGGTCGCGCTGCACGATCGAGAGGTGGGGTTTCGGTCGGGCGACCTCGTGGAACCCGGCGGCTTCGAAGGTGGACAGTGCGCCGTGGTAGAGGTCGTTGGTGCTCGTCTTCTGCACCCGCACGTCGATCGGGTACGCCTCGACGACGCGCGCGCCGCCGTCGCGGGCGAAGTCCACCGCAGCATCCAGGAGTGCCCGGTTCAGGCCCTGGCCACGGAACTCGCGGCGCACCACGAAGCAGCTGACCGCCCACACGCTCGGATCGTCGAACGGGTCGGGACTCGCCGCATAGTTGCGGGTGTGCGCGAGGCGAGGCTGCCGGGTGCGCGGACCCACCCGCACCCACGCCGCGGGGGTGCCGTCGATGTAGGCGAGCAGGCCCGGCGGTGGGCCGGCATCGACCTCGGCGCGGAACATGTCGCGCCGGGAGTCCACCGTCGTGGCATCCCAGTCTTTGGCGCGCAGCAGCCACCACACGCACTGGCAGCCGGCTCCGTCGCCGCCGCCCGCGAACGCGTGTTGGATGTCGTCGAAGCGGTCGGGGGTCGCCGCCTGGATGGTGATCTCGGCCATGCCGCGACCGTAGCGGCGGGTGCCGACTCCGACAAGGCTCTGCTGATGAGGGGCGCCGCACCCGGGCTGCGCGTCGGTTCGCGCGCGCCGCGCGGAGCGGCTAGGATAGGGGAGTTGTCCGCGTGCGGGCAGCAGAAGACCGGGATGTGGCGCAGCTTGGTAGCGCACTTGACTGGGGGTCAAGGGGTCGCAGGTTCAAATCCTGTCATCCCGACCGGAATAGGCCCGGAATCTCGCAAGAGGTTCCGGGCCTTCTGCATGTCCGGGAATCGCCGAGGACTCCAAAAGGACTCCCTCTGTCCAAATCCGCTGCCATGATGTGGGTGTGAGCGACGCGATAGACGGGCTGTTCGATCCCAGCCGCCACGAGAGCCCTCCTGTGGTGGATATCGACACGCTCAGAGGGCTTCTCCAAGCGCAGGCCAACACGATCCTGGCTGTCGGCACAGGTGGCGAGCGCATCCAGAACGTGGATGCCATATGGCAGCGGGATACCCGCACCCTCAACGCGAACTTTCGGCGGCTGGGTCTTCAACCGCCGTTCCCCTGGAATGGACTGTGGGACTGGTACGGGTACTACTCGCAGAACCTCGCCAGCTACCAGGAGCGGCGGGCTTACATCCGGGACTTGACCCATGCTGCCCTCGAACAGCTTGATCAGGTCGAGGCTCGTGGCGGCATTCATGACCCCGGCGCGGACGACGACACGCCGACATGGGAGAACCTGAACGGACGCATTTCAGGTCTGATCGAGGAGTACTCCACCGCGCGAGATCGCGATGGGTGGCAGGACGTGGGAAGACGCAGTCGCGAGATATTGATCGACTTCGGCAAGCTGATCGCTGATCCGGCAATCGTGCCCGCGCGGCAGGGTGCACCGAAGGCTGGGGACGCCAAAGCGTGGTTCGACCTGTTCCTGGCGAAATATGCACTCGGGCCGGACAAGGCAGAGTTACGAGCCACGATGCGAGCAGTGTGGGACCTCGCGCAGAAGGTGACCCACGGAGACATCGCGGATGTGGATGCGTTCGCAGCCGCACAAGCGACGGTGCTCGTAGTCCGCACCGCTCAGAAGTTGCTGCGGGACGCCGAGTAGAAGGGTGACATGGCGAACTTCGATGATGAGACGCTCCGCGCTGTTGGAGAGCTAATCGCGCTCGGCGAGCAGGAGGGCTTCGGCATCACCTTCGAGCGGGACGCGGACGGATGGACGGTCGGTTTCATGCGCGGCAGGGGTGGTGGCGACCTGCACAGCGACTACGACCTGCTGGGCGCGGCTCGGGGTGCGATTCGTCCGCTGCTTCAGCTGTCAGCGCGTCACGTCGCCAATCGGCGCGACCGTCAGAGCTAGAGCCTCGCGACACGTGGCGGTGGTCTGGTCACGCGTCGTCGAACTCCCCCAGCACGTCAGCCAGCGATGGCGACGAGCGCCGCGGCGCCGGTGCTCCCGGCTGCGATGTGAGCCGAGAACGCAGTGCGATGGCGCGAGTAGTCCCGTGGGCGCAGGTGCGCGTATACCTTGTCGGTGATGGCGTAGCTCGCGTGCCCCATGGCCCGGGACAGCTCGTGCATGTCCAGCGCACCGCTCTCCAGCGCCAGCGTGGCGAAGGTGTGGCGTAGCTCGTGGAAGTGGAGACCTCCGAGTCCCGCTCGATCACACGCAGGCTTGAAGGTGTACCGGTAGAACCCCTTCGGGTCGAACTCTCGGTCGTAGCTCAGGCGGTTGTGCCCCGGCACCTTCCCCGGCCACAGCCCTGCCTCCAGGTCGTCGCGGTGCGGGTGAGCGCGCAGATGTTGCCCGAGGTCGCGATAAAGCACTTCGTCCAGGACCGGCACGGTGCGCACGGCGCGAGCGGTCTTCGGAGCGCCGACGACGTAGCCCTTGCTCGTGTGCGTCTTGTTGAGCTTGACGTTCACTTCGCCTCGGCGCATGTCGATGTCTCGGATGCGGAGTGCCGCTACCTCGCCCGCGCGTAGCCCCGTCAGCGCCGCGAAGCGCACCAGGAGGTCGTAGGGCGGCTGGCCCCTCAGCTCGGCGGCGAGAGCGTTCACCTCCTCCACCGATAAGAACCGCGCCTCCGCGGTGTCGGCCTTGGGATCGCCGCTCCGGTGCGCGGCATCCGAGATGTCCTCGACCTGCCCGCGGAGCGCGTCAGAACCCGCCGCGCCAGTCGCGGATGATCTCCACGACGTCGTCGAGGTTCGACTCGAGGAGGAAGTGTCCCGCGTCGAGCAGCTCGATGCGGGCGTTCGGCACGTCGCGACGGAAGGCCTCGGCCCCTGCGGCATCGAAGATCTCGTCGTTGCGGCCCCAGACGGCGAGCACGGGCACCTGCGTCTCGCGGAGCCACGTGTGCAGGCGGGGGTAGAGCTCGCGGTTGGTGGCGTAGTCGCCGAAGAGGTGCAGCTGGGCTCGGTCCACTCCGGGCCGGCGCAAGAGGGCGATGTCGTGCTCCCAGGCATCCGGATCGACCGTCGTCGGGTCGGGCACACCGTGTGTGTACTGCCATTCGACGGCTGCCCGTTCGAGCGCCGGGCGCAGGGCGCTCTCGTTCTCGGGCGAGGGGTCGGCTCCATACGCCCAGATCGGCGCCCAGAAGTCGTCGACGAAACCCTCCACGTAGGCGTTGCCATTCTGCGAGATGATCCCCTCAATCGCCGCCGGATCGCGCAGCGCCAGTCGCCAGGCGACCGGCGCGCCATAATCCTGCACATAGACGGTGTATCGCGTGACGCCGACCTCTTCGAGGAACCGGGCGGTGACGTCGGCGAGCGCGTCGAACGTGTACGGGAAGTCGTCGACGGCGGGAGCGGACGAGCGGCCGAAGCCGATGTGGTCGGGCGCGATGACGCGGTATCGGTCGGCCAGCGCCGGGATCAGATGCCGGAACATGTGCGAGCTCGTCGGGTATCCGTGCAGCAGCAGGAGGACGGGAGCGTCGGCGGGGCCCGCTTCTCGGTAGAAGACGTCGAGGTCGTCGACGCGGATGGTGCGGTGGTGGACGGTGGGCATGGGGTGCTCCTTGGATCGATCGGATGCGGCGAGGTGCGGCCGCACCGGGGTGGTCGGCCTGCTCATCGCCTCGGTGATCAAGCCAAGGCCGTGTTCTCACAACAGGGTCAAGCGGCAGGCAAGGAGGTTGGTTCCGGGCCACCAACGGGTGTTTGACCGTGTGGCGACCACACAGGTTTCTCTTGTCGTGAGCGCCCGGCATCGGGTCGGGCGACACGGAAAGGCGAGAACATGGGCTACATCACTGTCGGCGACGAGAACAGCACCCCCGTCGAGCTGTACTACGAGGACCAGGGCGCCGGCCAGCCGGTGGTCCTCATCCACGGCTACCCGCTGAACGGGCACAGCTGGGAGCGCCAGACACGCGAGCTGCTGGCCGCCGGCTACCGGGTCATCACCTACGACCGCCGCGGATTCGGGCAGTCATCGAAAGTCGGTTCCGGCTATGACTACGACACGTTCGCGACCGACCTGAACACGATCCTGGAGACGCTGGACCTGCGCGACGCCGTGCTGGTCGGCTTCTCCATGGGCACCGGGGAACTCGCCCGGTACGTCGCACGGTATGGGCACGACCGTGTGGCGAAGCTGGCCTTCCTCGCCTCGCTCGAGCCGTTCCTCGTCGCCCGCGACGACAACCCCGACGGCGTGCCGCAGCAGGTCTTCGACGGCATCGAGGATGCCGCGCGGGGTGACCGGTACGCCTGGTTCACGCAGTTCTTCTCGGACTTCTACAACGCCGACGACAACCTCGGCACGCGGATCAGCGCGGAAGTGGTCACGGCGAGCTGGAACGTCGCGGTCTCCAGCGCCCCCGTCGCGGCCTACGCCGTCGTGGCATCCTGGATCGAGGACTTCCGCGCCGACGTGGAGGCCGTGCGCGCCAGCGGCAAGCCGGCGCTGATCCTGCACGGGACCGCGGACAACATCCTTCCGATCGACGCCACCGCGCGTCGCTTCCACGCCGCGTTCCCCGAGGCCGAGTACGTCGAGATCGAGGGGGCGCCGCACGGTCTGCTCTGGACGCACGCCGCCGAGGTCAACGCCGCACTGACCGGCTTCCTGCGCTCATGAACGAGCGCATCGACACTGTCCCGGCGGATGTGGAGTACCACCGCGTTCTCGCCGGAGAGAAGCGTCGCATCGGTCGCGGCATCCTCACGATCGTGCTGCTCATCGGCGGAATGGTGGGCTTCAGCCTGCTTCTGAACGCCGCTGTGGGGGCGGTGGATGCCGCGATACGCGGCGACGAGCGCGAGATGAGTCTGCCCCTCGCGCAGGCCGTGCACATGGTATCTGTGGCGTTCCTGATCCCGTGGAGCATGCTGCTGCAGCGCTGGCTGTACGGCGTGAGGGGAGCATCGCTGACCTCGGTGATCTCGCGCTTCCGGTTCGACATCTTCGGCCGCGCGCTCGTGCTCGTCGTCCCGGCGTGGATCGTGCTCATGACGCTGCAATCCCTGGGCCCGATCCCGGAGAGCCCGGTCTGGACGAACACCGACGTGCTCTGGTTCATCGTCGCCACGCTTCTGCTCACGCCGCTGCAGGCCGCGGGGGAGGAGTACGGACTGCGTGGCCTCGTCTTCCGCGTCGCCGGTGGATGGGCGCGCGGGGCGCGGGCGGGTCTTGTCGTCGGCATCCTGGTCTCCAGCGCGGTGTTCGCCGTCATCCATCTGGCGACGGACATGTGGCTGAACCTCTGGTACCTCATCTTCGCGGTCGGGACGGCGCTGATCACCTGGCGGACGGGCGGCCTGGAGGTCGCCATCGTGCTGCATGCCGGCCTCAACACGCTGGCGTTCACGCTGCAGGCAGCACTGCGGCAGGACCTGCAGGCTGCGGCGGATCGTTCGGCCGGCGCGGTCGAGGACGGACTGTTGACGCTCGGGCCGGCTGCCGTGATCGTCCTCGCGACCGTGGTGGTGTGGATGCTCACCCGACGCTCCGGGCCCGCACGCACGCCCAGCACAGCCGCGACGGGGGCGACGCGGGAGGCTGCGGGTTCGGTGGTGGTCGGCGCGCAGCAGGGACTCTAGACATGCAAGTGTTCGCTTGCCTATCATCACCGTATGGGTGATGTCTTCAAGGCGTTGGCGGACCCGACCCGGCGGACGATCCTCGACGAGCTGACAGAGCGTGACGGTCAGTCGCTGTTCGAGATCTGCTCGCGCCTGGCGATGCGGCACGGCAGCACGTCGACGCGTCAGGCCATCTCGCAGCATCTGGCGGTGCTGGAAGACGCGGGTCTGGTCCGCTCGCGCCGTGAGGGGCGCACGAAGATCCATCACCTGGACACCGAGCCGCTGCGCTCGATCGTCGACCGCTGGCCACTGCACAAACCGAAGGAGTAGCACCGATGCCCAGAATCAACGTCACGAGTGTGCTGGTCGATGACCAGACCAAGGCGCTCGCCTTCTACACCGACATGCTCGACTTCATCCCCAAGACGGACATCTCGCTCGGCGAGTACCGGTGGCTGACTGTCGTCGGCGCCGCGGAGCCGGAGGGCGTCGAGCTTCTGCTCGAGCCCGACGCGCACCCTGCCGCGAAAGCGTTCAAGGAGGCGCTGGTCCAGGATGGCATCCCGTTCACGTCGTTCGCCGTGGATGATGTCGTCGCCGTCCACGCGGATCTGCAGGCGCGGGGCGTGGAATTCACTCAGGCTCCGACGGCCATGGGGCCCATGATGACCGCGGTGCTGGACGACACCTGCGGAAACCTGATCCAGCTCACGAGCCCCGCGTGAGCACCGATTGCGCCGAATCGGGCCGCTGACGATCGCGCGCGGGACCTTCTTCGGCGGCATCGACGTCTTCGCGCGACCGCGGACTGGGGACTAGACCTCCGCGGCGAACGACGCGACGCGAAGCTGCAGGTCTTCGACCCGTCGCTGGCGCGCGGCCTCGACGTCATAACCCTCGTAGGCGAGCGGGGGAGTGCGGCGCACGTTCCGCGAGCACTGGAACTCTTCGCACACGAGCGTGCCGACGGTGTTGCCGTTGCGCCCCGCCTTGCCGGAGCGCTTGGCGCTGTAGAACACGACGCTGTTGGGGAGCGTGACGTCGTTGCACCACGCGCACTGCGCGCGCGATCGCGGTGACGCGGTCGCCTGCTGGAGCAGGATGCCGATGAGGTCGCCCTCGAGCGACGGCACCACGGCGTACGCGCGCCGGCCGATCTTCGGGTCGCGCCAGCCCAGGAAGTCCAGTCGATCCCAGTCGAGCGTCTCGAAGCCTGCCGGGAGGCTGAGGTCACTGACCTCCTTGCGGGACGCGTTGACGAAGGATGCGCGGAGGGTCTTCTCCGTGATGGGAAGCATGGTGATCTCTTTCGCTGATGCCCGGGCGCATCATGGCGCGCCGCACGGGCGGAGGGGTTCAGGGGTCTGTGATGGCGGCCGCGTCGAACGACACGACCGGGGGCATCACGCCCTGATGCCGGCGATACGGGCGCCGACCACCTCCTGGAAGCTCACCAGGCAAGCCTACGCGCGAGTGAAGGCATCAGGGCCAGGAGCGAGTCGAGAGCACCAGCAGGTAGCCGTCGGGATCGGCGATCGTGACGCCGTTCACGTCCCAGTAGGGGTTACGAGCGCCGACGCGTCGGCCGCCGGCCTGCTCGATACGCGCCAGCAGGTGCTCGTCGATCGGCTCCTCCAGGTACAGCACGAGGAGGTCTTCGTCGGTGGGCGTGGGGTGCAGCTCGGTGTCACGCACGAGCTCGAGATGCCAGCTCGCCCCCGGCCAGCCGAGGAAGGCCAGCTCTTCCAGCGTGCCGGTCGTTCCTGGCTGTCGGCCGTCGAGCTCCATGCCGAGCCCTTCGATCCAGAACCGCACAGCGGCATCCATGTCTGCGGTGGGCCTGGCCACCCGGAGGTGAGCGTCTCGGGGAGCAGTCATCCTGCCAGCGTAGCGACGGCGGGAATGTGGCGAGGGTCCGGGTCTGGCTCACACCGATCGCACCCCGTCGAGGAACGACTCGATCGCGTTGGCGGCGACGCGAGCACGCACCGATGCGAACAGGTCGAAGCTGTGCTGAGTCTGCGGCAGTTCGACGTACACGACGGGACCGGCCGACCGCTCGCGCAGCGCGTCGGCGACCGATCGCGCGACCGCCGCAGGGAGGGCCGAGTCCTTCGCGCCTTGGATGATGAGCGCGGGTGGCACTTCGCCCCTCAGTCGAGCAGGATCGCCGGCGGGGTCCTGGCCACGCCCACCGAGGTAGCCGTAGAGCGAGACGACTCCCGCGACGGTGGTGTCGGCATCCTCGAATCCTGCTTGATATCGGCTCTCGCCGGCAGTCAGCGCGGCGGAGAGCGCGAGGTGTCCGCCGGCGGACGCTCCGGCCAGGTAGATCCGGCGCGCGTCGACGCCGTACTCCTCGGCATGCTCCCTCACCCAGGCGATCACCCGTTTGGCGTCGATGAGTGACAGCGGAAACCTCGCCGCAGCCCGCAGACCGTAGTTCGCGCTGACGCAGACCCACCCGTGCTGAGCCAACTGATTGAGCAGCACGATGCTCTCGCGGCTCTTTCCGCCCGAGACGAACCCACCGCCGTGCAGATGGATGAGGGTGGGGCGCCCGCGCGTCCCGTCGTTGCGCGCGAAGACGTCGAGCAGGTGCGCGCGGCCGCCGGGCGCATATGCGATGTTGCGCACGCGTGTGACTCCGGCGGTGTGCCGTTGGAAGGGCATGAGGATGCCGCCCAGCCACGGCGACGGGGTAGGCGCGCTGTCGAACTCCGGACGGATGCTGGACCGCCAGCGCGGGCCGAGTCCCTCGCTCAGAGCCAGCGCGAGCGCGGGACGTGCGGAGCGGGCGCGCACTTGCAGCCACACGAGCGCCGCCGCGACCAGAGCGGAGAGCGCGAGAGCCGGGAGCGTCGCGGCGTCGCCGCGCAGCGAGGGATCCGCGAGCGTCGCCGCGACGGACGCGACGAACACGAGGAGGAGCACCGACGGGATCTCGTTGCATGCCACGGTGAGGATGAAGACGGCGAAGCCCAGGCGGCCACGGGCGCGGGGCAACCACACCGAGACGGCGACGAAGAGCGCCCAGATCGTGGCGGTGATGAGAAGGCCCATACGGTCGTTCCCTCCTGATCTCCGGCCAGGATGCCGGGGTACCCCGACCGGATGTCGGAGAGGTTCACCCGCAGATTGGCGCGGGCCCGGTCGCTCGTGCCGTTCGGCCAGAGGAACTCGGCAAGCCTTCGCCGTGGAAGTGGATCGAGGAGGGCGACGGCGGCGATGACCCTCTGGTCGCGTCCGGGCACATCCCATGTGCGCCCTTCGGCCACGAGCCGCCAGCAACCCAGGAGTTGCAGCGTTGCAGTCTTCGAGTCCGGCGCCATGCTCTATCCGATTACAGGGTTGGTGGGGCGCGTCCCTCCAAAGTACTCGCCGCCGCCGCTTCCCGGCAGGGGGAGGCGCGCAACGCCGCGTGGCGCGCTCGGGGCTCTGGGCAGGGTAGGCTAGTCCTCGATAGGCGAACTCTCATTCGTCTCGCCCCGGCCGCGTGGTAACGGTCGGGGCTTTCTCTTTGCCCAAGGGGATCTGCGCCTGGCCGGAATGACGCGGATGCTGGCCGGTCCGCCGCTCGCCGCACCCCCGCGCGATGGGCGAGGATGCCGGTATGACCCAGCACCCGCGCACCGCCCTGCTCGTCATCGACGCGCAGGAGTCCTTCCGCCAGCGCACCGAGGAGTGGGCCGCGACCGCGAATCCGCGCGTGCTCCACAACATCGCGATGCTCGTCGATCGCGCCCGGACCGACGGCGACCTCGTCGTCTGGGTGACCCACTCCGAGCCGGGCACCGGCGGCGTCTTCGACCCCGAACAGGGATTCGTGCGTGTCGTCTCCGAATTCGAGCCACGCCCGGACGAGCTGCAGGTGACCAAGACCACGGTCAACGCCTTCACGTCCACCGACCTGCAGAGCCGGCTCGCGGAGCACGGCGTCGAGCGGCTCGTGATCTGCGGCATCCGCACCGAGCAGTGCTGCGAGACCACGGTGCGCGTCGCGAGCGACCTCGGGTTCGCGGTGGAGTTCGTCACGGATGCCACGACGACCTCGGCCATCGCCGCCGGCGACGGCTACGGGGCCGTGTCGGGGGAGGACATCATGCGCCGCACCGAGAGCATCCTCGCCGCGCGCGGGTTCGCCTGCGTCGTGACGACCGCTGAGCGCACCGGGGTCGCCGCAGTCGTCTGACGCCGTACGCAGAACCGGTCGCCGGCGGGCTCGGTGGCGCCGGTGCGCCGACGCCCGTCGCCTGGCGCCCGTCGCCCGGATGCGGAGATCTGCCGAGATGCGGATGTTTGGGCGCGAGCGGCCCTCGTTTCGGCAGATCCCCGCAGTTCGGCAGCACTCTCAGGGCAACAACCTGTTGACGCCGTGGTCTGACCACACATAGGATTGAAACGATTCACAACGGACCGTCTTCAAGGAGTGACCATGACCGTCGACCGCCCCACCATCGAGCAGTACCTCGCGAACATGGGGGCCGCCGGTCACCGCATCTGCGAGATCGACGCGAGCGAAGCGGGTGCGGGCAACATCTCGCTGTGCCTGGACGAGCTGCCCCGCGTGCGGCAGGTCTTCCCGATCTCCGAGCGCATCGAGCTGCCGCTGGCGGCTCCCGCGCTCGCCGGCCGCACGCTCCTGGTGACGGGGTCGGGTCGGCGCCTGCGCCAGATCGCCGACAACCCCGTCGCGGCGATCGCCGCCGTGATCGTCGAGGCCGACGGCATCCACGCCGAGATGCTCACGTCGCCGCAGCGCCAGTTCGAGAAGCTCACGAGTGAGTTCAACTCCCACCTCGCCGTGCACGACGACCAGGTCGGCAGGCGCAACCTCCCGTTCCACGCCGTGGTGCACGCGCAGCCGCCGCACCTGACCTACCTCAGCCACGTGCCGCAGTACCGCGACAACGAGACGATGAACCGCCGCATCCTGCGCTGGGAGCCGGAATCGATCGTGGCGCTGCCCGGCGGCATCGGCGTGCTGGAGTTCATGGTCCCCGGCTCCGACGAGCTGATGGATGCCAATGTGCAGGGGCTCCGCGACTTCGAGATCGTGCTGTGGAGCAAGCACGGCGTCATGTCCCGTTCCGACCTCTCCGCCACCCGCGCGGTCGACCGCGTGGAGTACGCCGAGACCGGCGCCAAGTACGAGTACATGAACCTCACCGGCGGCGGTCAGGCCGAGGGGCTCAGCCTCGAGGAGATCCGCGCCGTCGCGAAGGCATTCGGCGTCACCTCGCCCTGGATCGCCTGACCTCGGGCCGCTCGCCGGCGCCGCGGGCGATGATCAGCGCGGCGGGGATGTGCCCCGCAGCCAGGATCACCGCGGCACCGGCCAGCCAGGCGTTGCCGAGCCACGCCGCCGAGGCGAGGAACACCGCTACGGGAAGGATCGCCATCGGCACCGGGATCCGCCAGAGCGGGGCATAGAGCGCGGGGCCGGAGCGGCCGCGCCGAAGGTACCGACCCCACAGGCCGTAGTACCCCGCGAGCGCGGCGATGGCCGGCAGCGCCCAGCCCCACCTCAGTGCGCCGGGTGCGATGACAGCCGGGAGCACGAGGCACAACACCTGCCCGGTGCGTTCGAGCCAGCCGAGCACGCGCGGCACCTGTGCGGTCGGCATCGGCTGCCGGGGCGGCAGCCACACCAGCAGCAGGTTGGGCGCGAGTACGGCGACAGCCACGCCGAGCCCGAGCGGTGAGAACCCCACGGTGTCCACGCTAGCGGTGGCGGCGCCGCAGCGACCAGCCGTCAGCGGTGGCGGCGGGCCGTCCACAGCAGGTAGCCGCTGAGCGTCGTGAACGCAGTGATGCCGGCGCCCGTCAACGCGCTCTTCCACGTGCGCAGTCGGCTGTCGCGGGCGATCACCTGACCGAGCCCGTTGATGAGCGCAGCCGTGATGACCCCCGCCACCAGCCGGTTGCCGATGCGCTCGGCGCGCCCCATGAGCGGATCGAGCTCGGCGGCGCGCAGGTGCACCTCGATGCCGCTCTGGTCCATGACTTCGAGCAGTCGGCGCAGTCGCGTGGGCAGTTCGAGCAGGAGCGCACCGGCATCCATCGACGCGCGGCTCACGCGCTTGGCGATCGCCGCCACCGAAAGCTTCTCGCGGATGAGGCGCCGCGCGAACGGGGTGAGCACGGAGTTGAGCTCGAAGCGGGGATCGAGCTGCACCCCCACCCCCTCGGTGACCAGCAGTGCCCGGACCACGAGCGAGATCTCCTGAGGCAGCTGCAGTCGGTGTTCGCGCACGACGCGCAGCAGGTCGGTGGCGAGCCGGGTGAAGTGGATGTCGCCGAGCGCGCGGTCGGAGTACTGGGCGAACAGCGACGACAGCGACGCGCGCAGCGCACGTCGGTCGATCGAGGTCTGCGCGACGGACAGGTCGATGAGCGCGCTCGCCAGCGAGCCGGTGTTGCGGGTGGCCGAGGCGATGAAGACGTCGGCGAGCTTGTCGCTGAGCTCTTCGCTGATCTCACCCACCATGCCGAAGTCGATGAGCGCGATGCGGCCGTGCGGCTGGACGAACAGGTTGCCGGGGTGCAGGTCGGCGTGGAAGAAGCGGTCGTCGAAGATCATCGTCAGCACGATGTTCGCCCCGGTGACCGCCACCTGGCGTGGATCGATGCCCGCCGCGTCGAGCCCGTCGCGGTCGCTGACCTTGATGCCGCTCATGCGCTCCAGCGTGAGCACGCGCGAGGTCGTCGTGTCCCAGTAGACGCGAGGGATGATCACCTCGGGCCGCTCGGCGAAGTTGGTGGCGAAGCGTTCTGCGTTGCGTGCTTCGCGCAGGTAGTCCAGTTCCGCGCGGAGCGTGTCGCCGAACTCGCGCATGATGCCGGGGATGTCGTAGGTGCGGGCGGTCTCCCACACGCGTGCCGCGCGCGTGGCGATGTTGTTGAGGATGTCGAGGTCTTCCTGCACCTGCCGCACGACGTCGGGGCGGCGCACCTTCACCACCACGGCGGTGCCGTCGGTGAGGGTCGCGGTGTGCACCTGACCGATCGAGGCGGATGCCATCGGCGTCCACTCGAACGTGGCGAACAGCTCTTCGGGGTCGGCGCCGAGCTCTTCGCGGATCGTCGCGCGCACCTGTTCGGCGGGGATCGGGGGCGCGGCATCCTGCAGCTTCGCCATCTCGGCGATGTAGGCCGGCGGCAGCAGGTCGGGGCGGGTCGAGAGCAGCTGACCGAGTTTGACGAACGTCGGCCCGAGATCCTCGAGCACGAGGCGCAGTCGTTCGGGGGCGTTGGGGAGGCGCTGGGGGTCGGTGTCACCGCCGGCGGTGCCGCGGCGCGCGGCGAGGCGTCGCGTGATGCCCAGCTCGCCGGCGAGGAAGCCGAATCCGTGTCGGGCGAGAGTGTCGGCGATCTCCTGGTATCTCCCGAGCGGTGGCTGCATCGCCCCATCATCCCGAGCCCCACCGGGCGGGACAAGGGAGGCGCCGCGCGCCCACGCCGGTGGCGCGACGCCGCTCTGCTCGCGATGATGATCTCGGCACGGGGTGAGAGGAGGATGCGGCGATGACCAAGCTCTCGCAGACCGCCGTCGGCGTGTGGGCGCCCGGCCTCGCATACTTCCGCGCGGGTGCCGGTGCGCCGCTGCTGTACCTGCCCGGGCTGTCGGGGGACCCCGGCACGCCGACCGGGCTCGACCTCGCGCTGCAACTGCGCCTGCTCGGCTCGGCGGCCCCCGGTCGGGAGGTGATCTGGCTGAACCGGCCGGCCGAGCTCACCCCGCCGACGACGGTCGCGCGGATCGCCGCCGACTACGCCACCGTCATCCGCGACCAACTCGCCGCCCCGCTGGACGTCATGGGTGTCTCGACCGGCGGCAGCATCGCGCTGCAGCTCGCCATGGATCATCCCGAGCTCGTGCGGCGGCTGGTCGTCGTCTCCGCCGCGCACCGGCTGAGCGACGAGGGCCGGCGGGTGCAGCGCGAGGTGGCGGATGCCGTGCGGGCAGGGCGGCCACGCCGCGCGGGTGCCGTGGGAGTGGCGGCGATGGCCGCGACCCGTGCGGGGTCGATCGTGCTCGGCGCCGGCGGCTGGCTGCTGGGGCGCCGCACCTTCGGTCATGCCGGTGCCGACGTGCTGGCCGTACTCGGCGCCGAGGACGAGTTCGATGTGGCGCAGCGCCTCGACGAGGTCGCCGCGCGCACGCTCGTGGTCGGCGCGGAGCGGGACCGGTACTACTCGCCGCAGCTGTTCCGGCAGACCGCCGACGGCATCCCGGATGCCCGGCTGGTGCTGTACCCGCGCATCGGCCACATGGGGACGATCCTGCACCGGCGCTTCGGGCGCGATGTGGCGGCGTTTCTGGGGGAGTGACCGGCGGGGATGCCGACGTCGCAGGTCTGCGCGAGAGTGGATGCCATGGAGATCGAGTTCGAGTCGGTCGTGTTCCGCTGGGCGGCGCGTCCCGAGGCATGGCTGTTCGCCGACGTGCCGGAGGAACTGAGCGAGGACATCAGCGAACTCACGGCGCCGTTCGCGCGGGGGTTCGGGTCGGTGCGCGTGGAGGCGACCGTGGGCGAGACGACGTGGCGCACCTCGATCTTCCCGAGTTCGTCGGGGCGGTACTGGCTGCCTCTGAAGCGCGCCGTGCGGGAAGCCGAAGGCCTCGTGGAGGACGGGCCGGTCACCGCCCGGCTGCGGCTGCTCGATGTGTGAGGGAGCGCGATCGATCTCTGAGGTGTGCCGGCGGCACCGCGTGGACTGTCCGCACCGCGTGGACTGTCCGCGACGCATGGGCGGTCCGCGCCGCAGCGGGGCGACCGGCGCGGAACTCTAGAACGGTGGCGGAGTGAACGTTGCGGCGGCGGCGAGGGCGGTGAATTCGAGGACGCGTCGGGGGATGTCGGGGTAGACGCGGCCGGTGGGGCTGGTCCACTCCAGGATGCCGTGGGCTTTCTGGATCACGGTCCAGGCGGTGGCGTGCTTCATCGGGTGATGCCTGGTGCACAGATTCGCGAGGTTGCACAGCGCCGTCGGCCCACCGTGGGCGGCGTCGTGGGTGTGATCGTGGTCGCAGTGGCGGGCTGGTCTTCGGCATCCGATGAATCGGCAGTGCTCGTCGCGGGCGTCGAGATGTCGTCGCTGCGCGGCACTCGGCCGGTAGGTGTCGACCAGTTGCACGGCTCCGGTGGTGGGGGAGACGAAGATCCGTTCCCAGAGTTCGGCGGTCGCCGCGAGCCGACGGGCGGTGTCGGGGTCGATGGGCCCGTACCCGACCAACTCGGCGGGTGAGGTGCCGGTGCCGGTGAGGGTGTCGAGGGGGATGATGACCTGCACCTGCGCGGTGATCGCCCCACCGTCGGCAACGGCGCCGGTCTTGGCGGGCGCGGTGGCGCAGCCGGTGAGCAGCAGGTCGGTGAGGACGTCCGCGCGGACCTGATCGGTGGTGCGGGTATCGGTCGCGACGACGGGTGCCGGATCGGCGTCGACGGTGGCGTCCACGTTGGCATTGGCGCCCGGGTCGGCATCGCCGGGCGCATCGCCGGCATCATCGCCGTCCGGGTCACCTGCGCCGGCATCCCCGCGCCCCGCCGCCGCCACTTCCGCGGCGACCTTGCGCCGCGCGGTGGTGATCTCCCGCGCGTACTCGGTCAGCCGGTCCCGGATCGCGTACGCGAGCACCGCCGGCAGCACCGCCGCCAACTCGGCCATCCCGTCGTCGAGGTCACGCACCCACACCCGCCGCTGCGCGGTGGCATCGGCGTGCCGTTCCTCCAACGGGACCGGGTGGAGTTTCTGCGCGATCATCGCCACGATCGGCCGCGCCCGCCCCGGGGTCTCCCGCTCGCACACCACCAGCGCGGCCTGCTCGAACCGGGCCCGCGCCTCGGGGTCGTCGATCCGCGCCCCGGCATCCTGGATCAGCCGCACATGCCCCATGTCGATGCGCCCGGCCCGCAGCGCGGCGACGGTCGCGGCGAACCCGGTGACCAGCACGCTCGCGTCGTGCAGCCGGTCCTGCATCACCCGATCCGACCGCTGCAGCACGGCACCCACCTCCGCGGCGATCGCGCGCAGCGGCATCTCCCGCTCCCGACCCTCGGACGACGGCACCCGGGCGGTCTGCTCCGCCGCGATCGCATCCATCCGCGCCAGCGCGTGCAGCACATCCGCCTCCGCAGCCGCCACCCGACGCCGCGCGGCGGCGAGGTCGGACAGCACCGCACCCGGCGACCGGGTGTCGCTGCGGGTGGTGACCGGGGAGCTGTTCATACCCCCAAGTCTGCCGACCCCCACCGACATTGAGTGGCCGGAAACCCCCGGCCAAGCCCGCATTCCCGAGAATCTGTGGATAACTCGCCGAAACGCCCATCGGGGGAGTAAGCGGTGCCGTGGTCGCGCGCCCGACGCGTGCGAGGCACCCTCTCGACAACGGCAAGGCGCCTCGACAAACTGAACCCGATCACGCAACCCGACGGCCGCGCCGGCCGTCCCGGCGGAGGGAACACCCATGCATCAGCGCGAGCCCGAACCCTCGATCAGAGCGGCGCAGGCGGCCCTCCGGAGCACACTCCCCTTCGCGGACACCGCCGATCTCGCCGCAGCGGATCGCGGTTTCCTGGGGACCTTGGACGACCCGAAGATCCTCGGGCGTGACGGAGAGGTCGTCTGGGATGCCTCCGCATACGATTTCCTCGACGGCGATGCGCCCGACTCGGTGAACCCCAGCCTGTGGCGGCAATCGAAGCTCGTCGCGAAGCACGGCCTCTACGAGGTCGTCCCGGGCCTGTACCAGGTGCGCGGACTCGATCTGTCGGTGATGTCGATCATCGAGGGCGACACCGGAGTGATCGTGGTGGATCCGTTGATCTCCGCCGAGACCGCCGCTGCCGCCTTCGGGCTGTATCGGAAGCACCGCGGCGACCGGCCGATCCACGCGGTCATCCACACGCACAGTCACATCGACCACTTCGGCGGCGTGCTCGGCATCGTCACACAGAGCGACCTCGACGAAAGGCGCGTCCAGATCATCGCGCCCGAGGGGTTCCTGGAGCACTCGGTCGCCGAGAACGTCTACGCGGGCACTGCCATGGCGCGCCGTGCCGGATACATGTACGGCGCGGCTCTGGAGCGCGGTCCGCGCGGAGCGGTCGGAGCGGGTCTCGGCCAGACCACCTCCACGGGGGAGGTGGCGATCCTCACGCCGACGCTGGAGGTGACGGCGACCGGTGAGACCCACACGATCGACGGCGTCGAGATCGAGTTCCAGATGGCGCCGGGCACCGAAGCGCCATCGGAGATGCATTTCTACCTGGCCCGATACAAGGCGTTGTGCATGGCGGAGAACGCCACGCACACCCAGCACAATCTGCTGACCCTGCGCGGCGCCGTCGTTCGGGATCCGCACGTGTGGTCGCAGTACCTCACCGAGGCGATCGAGCGCTTCGGCGACGAGGCGCAGGTCGTGTTCGCGTCGCACCATTGGCCGACCTGGGGTAACGACGAGATCCGCGCGTTCCTCGGCATTCAGCGTGATCTGTACGGCTACCTCCACGATCAGACCCTGCGCCTGCTCAACCAGGGCTACACCGGCGCGGAGATCGCCGAGATGTTCCAGATGCCGCCGGCGCTCGAGGCATCGTGGAGCACCCGCGGGTACTACGGCTCGGTCAGCCACAACGTGAAGGCGATCTACCAGCGCTACATGGGATGGTTCGACGGCAACCCGGCCCGGCTGTGGCCGCACCCGCCCCAGCCCCTCGCCGAACGCTATGTCGCCGCGATCGGCGGGGTGGATCGCGTCGTCGAACTCGCGCAGGAGGCCTTCGACGCGGGCGATTACCGCTGGGCGGCGACACTGCTGGATCACGCCGTCTTCACCGACTCCGGCCATGCCGCCGCGCGCGCCCTCTATGCCGACACCCTCGAGCAGTTGGCATACGGAGCCGAGAACGGCACGTGGCGCAACTTCTTCCTCTCCGGCGCCACGGAGTTGCGTGAGGGCACCTTCGGCACGCCGACGGTCAGCAACGCGCCCCTGATCCTCGCGCAGCTCACGCCCGAGCAACTCTTCGATGCCCTCGCCATCCGTGTCGACGGTCCGAAGGCGTGGGATTTGGACCTCGCATTCGACATCACGCTCACCGACCTCGGCCGCAGCTTCCACCTCGCTCTGCGCAACGGTGTGCTGGTCTACGTCGAGAGGCAGCCGGATGCCGGCACGCCCCTTCAGCTCGTGCTCTCGAAGACGCGGCTGGTGCGACTCGCCGGTGGTGATCTCCAGTCCGAGGGCATCGAGTCCACCGGCGACACGAGCGTGCTGTCCCGCCTTCTCAGTGTCCTGGATCAGGACAATCCGGACTTCGAGATCGTCAACCCGTAGCCCGCCCGCACCCGCCCACGTCACCGCACAACGACCTCGATCCGCAGGATGCGGTCGTCGCCGTCACGCGGCGCGGTGCCGCCCCAGGTCGCCCGATCGGTGTTGGACGTGACGACCCACAGCGCACCGTCCGGCGCCACCTCCACCGTGCGGATACGACCGAACGTGCCGGACAGGTGCTCGATGGGCTCGCCCGTCGCCGCGCCGCCGTCGACGGGCAGCTGCCACAGTCGCTGACCGCCCAGCGCGCCGATCCACAGCGATCCGCCCGCGTAGGCGACCCCGGAAGGGCTGGCGTCATCGGGGTGCAGCGTCGCGATCGGCGCCTCGCCGGTCGAACCCGCGATGCCCTCGGTCTCGGGCCAGCCGTAGTCGGCGCCCGGCCGCAGCACGTTCACCTCGTCCCAGGTGCGGTGGCCGAGCTCCGACGCGTACGCGGTGCCATCGGGCCCGAACGCGATGCCCTGCACGTTGCGGTGTCCGCTGGAGTAGATGGCCGTCGCTGCAGGATTGCCGGACGGGATCGACCCGTCCAGCGCGATGCGCAGGATCTTGCCGTTCAGCGACGCGTCGTCGGCGGCGTTGCCCGGCTCGAACGCATCGCCCGTGCCGATCCAGAGGTGACCGTCCGGTCCGATCGCCAGTCGGCCGCCGTGATGGCGATCGGCGGTCTGGATGCCGTCGACCAGCACGCGGTCGATGGTGAGCGATCGATGATCATCCGCGATGCGCAGCGCGACGATGCGGTTCTCGTCGGCGCCCGACACCGACGCGAACACCGTGCGCTCCTCCGCGAAGTCGGGCGATGCCACGATGCCCAGGAGTCCGCCTTCGGACGTCGCCTGCACACCCGGTACGACTCCGACGATCTCGGCCGCGCCGCCATTCGACGGGATGCGCAGGATGCGGCCGGAGATCCGCTCCGACACGAGTGCCGAGCCGTCGGGAAGGAAGGTGAGTCCCCACGGCGCCTCGAGCCCGGTGACGAGCTCCGTCGGCACCCCGAGGGTCGCCGGGGAGGAAGGCGCCGAAGGCGCCGCGGGCGCCGGCGACGAGGAGGCGACCGGTGTGTCCGGGGTTTCGCGCCCGGCCGGCGCCGTGCATCCGCTCAGCGCGAAGAGGCCCGTCACGGCGACGACCGCGACGACCCCCTCAAGGTTCAGACGGCGGCCCTGCCGGCGGGGCGATCGCATGGCATCCATGATCCACCCGCCCTCACGCCGCGCCGCCGTTGGCGTACAGCACCTGGCCGTTGATCCACCGGCCGGGACCGGCGAGGAACGCCACGGTCTCGGCGATGTCCTCCGGCGTCCCGAGGCGCTGCATCGGATTTCCCGACGCGATCTGCTGCACCAGTTCGGGACTCTTCCCCTCGAAGAACAGGGGAGTGGCGGTCGGTCCCGGCGCGATGGCGTTGACGGTGATGTCCCTGCCGCGCAGCTCGCGCGCGAGGATGAGCGTCATTGCTTCGACGGCGCCTTTGGATGCCGCATACGCGCCGTATCCGGGCAGCTGCAGCCGCGTCACCGACGTCGACAGGTTGATGATCGCGCCGCCGTCGCGCACCCGCTGGGCGGCGAGCCGGTCGGTCACGAACGTCCCGCGCACATTGGTGTGCATGACGCGGTCGAAGGTCTCCAGATCGGTCTGCGCGACGGGGGAGAGCGGCATGATGCCCGCCGTGTGCACCACCACGTCGACGCCGCCGAACGCGTGCGCCGCGGCGTCGAAGACGGCCGCCATCTCCTCCTCGTCGGCCACATCTGCGCCGGCGACGATCGCGCGGCCACCGGCATCCGTCACCTCGTCCGCCAGGGCCCGGGCGCGCTCCGCGTTGCCGCCGTAGTGCACGACCACGGCGACCCCGTCCTGGGTCAGCCGGCGCACCACGGCCGCTCCGATGCCACCCGAGGCGCCCGTCACGATCGCGACCCGGTCTTCGATGTCCGCCATGGCGGCTCCCTTCGATATGGACAAGTTGTCCACGTGGTACGGTACAGGTAAATGTACTTGTCGTCCATAACTGTGGAGGATCGATGTCCGAGACGACGCCCCCGCGCCGCGGTCGCGGCCGACGCCCGGCCGCCGAGGTGCGCGCCGCCGTGCTCGAGGCGGCCGGTCGCATCCTGCTGCACGACGGCCTGCCCGCCGTGACGTTCGACCGCGTGGCGACCGAGGCCGGGGCGAGCAAGATGACGCTCTACAAGTGGTGGCCCTCGCCCGGCGCTCTCGCGGCCGAGGCGTACTTCGCCCAGAGCGCGCGCACGCTGGACTTCCCCGACACCGGCGACCTGCGCGCCGACCTCGTCGCGCAGCTCGGCGCGTTCGTGCGCTGGCTCACCCGCGAGGGCGCGGCCGGGCCGGTCTCGCAGCTCGTCGGGGCCGCCCAGCTCGACCCGAACCTCGCCCTGGCGTGGTCCGAGACCTACGCTCTGCCCCGCCGCGAGCTGGCGCGCACGCGCCTGGCCGAGGCCCAGCGCCAGGGCCAGCTGCGCCCGGATGCCGACCTCGACATCATCGTCGACCAGCTCTGGGGCGCGTGCTACCACCGCATGCTCGTGCTGCAGGTGCCGCTCGACGACGAGATCGTGGCGCGCCTGGTCGACCACGCCCTGTACGGGGCAGCACCGCGCGACGCCTGAGCCGGTTCAGGCAGACGGCTCCCCGAACCACCGTTCCATCGCGTCGCGCAGGCCGGCGTCGTCGTCACCGGCCCACGCCACGTAGCCGTCGGGGCGCAGCAGCACGCCCGCGGCATCCATCTCGTCGGTCGCCACCACGCGGTCGACGCGATCGTCCCATCCTGCGTTCGACAGCTGCCCCGACCGGTCGAGCAGCAGCCCGCGACCGGCGTGCATGAGGGCGTACAGCCGCCCCTCGGGGAGCGCCATGTCTCGCAGCCGACGCCCGACGAGATCGGGACCCGGCCCGAGGTCGTACCGGATGCCGATTCCGGTGATCTTCTCGATGAGGTACCGGTTCACCCCGTCGAGGTCCATCAGCTCGGCCATGAGCCGCCGCACCGCCTGCGGTCCCGGCGCGGTCGACTGCAGCTCGCTCTGCACGCGCGTGGTGTTGAGCACGTCATCGGCGACCGGCCGCCGCTCGGCCTCGTAGGTGTCGAGCAGCCCCGGCGGTGCCCACCCCGCGATCTCGGCCGCCAGCTTCCACCCGAGATTCACGGCGTCCTGGATGCCGAGGTTGAGCCCCTGCCCGCCCTGCGGCGGATGCACGTGCGCGGCGTCGCCGGCCAGCAGCACGTGCCCCGCCCGGTAACGGTCGGCGAGGCGTGTGGCGTTGGTGAAGCGCGACAGCCAGCGCGGGGAGTGCGCGCCGAAGTCGGTGCCGGCGTGCGCGCGCAGCTGCGCGGTGAACTCCTCGAACGCGGGCGGCTCGGTGCGGTGCTCGGTGACGGATGCCGCCGGCACGACGGCGCGGAAGAATCCGTCGCCGGAGGGGCCGACACCGAAGCCACGCTGGGTCTGCCGCACCCGCGTGACGACGGCGGCGACCTCGTCGGGGGAAGCGGTGAGCTCGACCTCGCCCAGCAGCCACTCCGCCGTCGCCGCCTCACCGGGGAAGCCGATGCACGCCAGCGTGCGCACCGTGCTGCGACCGCCGTCGCACCCCACGACGTACCGGGCGCGCAGGTCGGTGCCGTCACTCAGCTGTACGGTGACGCCCTCGGCATCCTGCTCGAGTCCGGTCGCCTCGGTCGCGCGCCTGATGCGAGCGCCGAGGGCGAGGGCGTGTGCGGTGAGGACACTCTCGGTGACCGGCTGCGGGATGCCGAGCACGTAGCCGTGCGCGGTGTCGAGGTCATCGGGCCAGGGCTTGTCGATGCCGCCGAAGAACCCGCCCACCCGGTACTGCGTGCCGTGCGCGAGCATCTCGTCGAGCAGACCGCGCTGGTCGAGGATCTCGATGCTGCGCACGTGCAGCCCCAGCGCCCGCACCTGCCCATGCGGCTGCGCCTCCCGCTCGATGACGAGCACGTCCACGCCGTGGAGGCGCAGCTCGGCGGCGAGCATCATGCCCGCCGGCCCCGCTCCGATGATGATGACGTCGATCATGGAACCCCCGTTCGGCAGCGCCCCGCGCCGCGACCGCCCATCCTGCCCCGCGACGGGGGGCTTGCCGCAAGCCCCGGGTCGGCCGATATCCTGGACATGGCAGGGAGAGGTCCCTGCCATCGTGTTTTCCGGCGCTGCGTTCAGTGCAGGTCGACGTGCCCGGCGCGGATGCCCCACAGCACCGCCTGCAGCCGGTCGCGGGCCCCCGTCTTCTGCAGCAGCTGCGCCACGTGGTACTTGACCGTCGTCGGCTCGATGAACAGCCGGGTCGCGATCTCGGCGTTCGAGAGTCCCTCGGCCAGCAGCGCGAGCACCTCGCCCTCCCGCTCGGTGAGCGCGACCTCGCCGGCCGCGCCCCGGTCGGTGACGGCGGCCGATGCCCGTCGCGCCGTGAACTCGCGCAGGATGCGCCGCGTGAGGCGCTGATCGAGGGTGCCGTCGCCGGCCGCGACCGACCGGATGGCGGCGAGCAGGGTGGCCTCGTCGGCGCCCTTCAGGAGGAATCCTGCCGCGCCCGCCTCGAGGGAGGCGAAGACGTCTTCGTCGATGTCGAACGTCGTGAGCATGAGGACCTCGCTCGACAGCGCCGGGTCGGCGGCGATCGCCCGGGTGGCCTGGATGCCGTCGGTGCCGGGCATGCGGATGTCCATGCACACGACGTCGGGACGCAGCTGCCGCGCCAGACGCACGGCCTCGGCGCCGTCTGCGGCCTCGCCGACGATCTCGATGTCATCCTCGGCTCCGAGGATGACCGAGAGGCCGGCCCGCACGATCGTCTGGTCGTCGACCAGCAGCACCCGGATCATCCGTCCACCGCCTCGGTGGCCGACACCGGCACGAGCGGGACCGTCAGCCGGTTGCGCCACCCGCCGTCGCTCGTGGGTCCCGTGGTCAGGTCCCCGCCGACGAGGCCGGCGCGCTCGGCCATGCCCGCCAGGCCGTACGCGTCACCGGGCAGACGTCGCGCCGAGTCGCCGCCGACCGCGACCGCCGCAGGTGGACCGTTGTGCACCTCGATCGTCACGGCATCCGCGCCGAACGCGACCGTCACCTCGCACGCCGCGCCCGGGGCGTGCCGGGCCGCGTTCGCGAGGGATTCCTGCACCATGCGGTACGCCGCGGTCTCGGCGAGCACGCCGGCCCGGCGCTCGTCGCCGCGCACGGTGACCTCGACCTGCTGGCCGCGGGCACGGGCCTGTTCGGCGAGCGTGGGGATCCGCCCGATCGCCGGCTGCGGGGTCGGTGCGCCGCCGGCGTCGTGGTCGTCGTCCTCGCGCAGCAACCCCACCGTGCGCCGCAGGTCGGCGAGGGCCGTGCGCGCGTCGTCCTGCACCGCGCGCATCATCTGCCGCGCCCGCTGCGGTTCGGTCTCGGCGAGGGCGGACGCGGCCTGCGCGCTCACGATGATGCCGGTGAGGTGGTGTCCGGCGATGTCGTGCAGCTCACGGGCCAGCCCCACCCGCTCGGCCTGCCGCTCTCGCGCCGCACGCTCCACGCGTTCCCGTTCGAGCAGGTCGGCACGCTCCTCGAGCGCCCGCGCGAGCCGCTGCCGGCCGCCGACGTAATCGGCAGCGGCCGCGGGCGCGACGTAGAGCAGCGCGAGTCTGGCGACGCAGACCACGAGCACCGTGAGGACGGGCAGGGGCGCGGATGCCGCGAGCATCGCGACCGTGCCGACGATCGCGGTCGCGCCCGCCGCCGCGAGGAGCCACACCACGGCGGCGCGCACGCCCCGGTGCCGCGTCAGCGTGTAGCCGCCGATCATCACCGCGAGCGCTCCGATGCCGAGCTGACCGTCGCTCGTGCCGAGCAGCACGAGGTCGAGGGCGACGACGGCGGTGAAGACAGCCGCCGGCATCCGCCCGCGCCACAGCAGGGCAACGGCCTGCGCCGTGACGAGGGCCGCCTGCCACAGGGTGGGCAGGGCGGCGTCCGAGGGTTCGTCGAGGGCGCCGGCCAGATCGGCGCCCACGTACCCGGCGGCCACGGCGGCGACCACGAGCGGCGGGAGGACGAGAGACCACGCGCCGCCGGGTCTCGGGTCGGGCGCGGGCGAGGCGGGGGCCGGCATGGACAGAGTCAACCACGCCCGGTGCCCAGGCGCGGGCACCGGGCGTGGTCGGGCGGGTCAGTCGTCGCACAGCGTCTCGTCCAGCGCGTCGATGACGACCTGGTACTGCTGCAGCAGGGTCTCCTCGTCGGCCTGGTCGACCAGGGCCCAGGGGAGGGCGGTGACCGCGATCGTGACGGCGGTGCCGTCGGACGCGACCGCATTGCGGGTCTGCGTGCCGGGGATATCGCCGCCGTGACCCCAGGCGAGGCCGCCGCAGTCGAGCTCGTAGCTCTGCACCCCGAGGCCGTACGCGGTGTCGGCGTGGAACGGGTCGGGAGCGGGCACGGTGGACTGCAGGAGCGCCAGGCTCTCGTCGTCGATCAGCTCGCCGCCGAACAGCGCCTGCATGAAGGTGTTCAGCTCGCTCGGGGTGGAGACGAGGGAGCCGGCTGCCCACCCGAACGACGGGTCCATGTCGGTGATCTCCCGGAGCTCTCCCGGCACGTCGGCGTGGTACCCCTCGGGGTGCTCGCCGCGCAACTGCCGCTCGCCGGGAGTGGGAAGGTAGGTGTGCTCGAGCCCGAGCGGCTCGGCGATGCGCTGGTCGATCTGGTCGGCGAGCGCACGCTGGGTGACCTGCTCGATCACGAGACCGAGCACGTGGTAGTTGGTGTTGCTGTACGCCCAGCGCTCGCCGGGGGCGAAGTCGGCAGGCATGGTCAGCGCGAGGTCGAGCAGGTCGCGCGGGGAGATGTAGCGCTCCTGGGCGCCGAACGCGTCGGCGGCCACCTGATCGGCGGTCTCGGGCAGGCCCGAGGTGTGCTGCAGCAGGTCGCGCACCGTGATGGTGGTCCCGTCGATGCCGTCGCCGGCGACCAGACCCGGCAGGTAGGTGTCCACCGGCTCGTCGAGGGCGATCGCGCCCTCCTGCACGAGTTGCAGGACGATCGTCGCGACGGCCATCTTCGTGTTGCTGCCCACGCGCACCTCGCCGTCGGTGGGCGGGGCGGTGCCGGAGCCGAGCTCGCCCTCGCCGACGGCGACATCGGTGCGGGTGCCGTCGGGAGCGGTGACGGATGCCAGCACGCCCGGGTACCCGGCGGTCACGAGCTCCTGCATGCGGGACTCCAGCACGTCGCGGTACGCGGCGTCGGCGTCCGCGTCGGCGTCGCCGCGCGCCGAGATGCCGAAGGTCACGGCGCCCGCCACGAGCAGGGCGGCGCCGCCGGCGGCCAGCGCGATGCGCGTGCGGCGGCGGGGGGAGACGGTGTTCGGTGTCTGGTTCGTGTTCATGTCCCCAGCCTTCGCGGGCGGCGGGCTTCGCGCCCCGGCCGCCGGGCCAGCCCGCCCTGGCCGGACGGCCAGTCCCGGGTACCGTGGCGGGGAGGGGACGGAGGGTCCATGGAATCGTCGGTCGCTCTCACCCTGCCGTTCGCAGGGCGCTGGCTCGTGCAGAACAGTCCCGCCCGCCGCGTGCCGAGCCACGGCGTCGACGTGCTCGGTCAGCGCTACGCCATCGACTTCGTCGGCGTCGACGACGGGGGACGCACCGGGACCACGCGGGATTGGCGCACGGTGCTGGCCACCGAACCGCCCGAGCGCTTCGTCGCGTTCGGACGCGCGCTCGTCGCGCCGGTCGACGGCACCGTCGTGGCGGTGCACGACGGCGAGCCCGACCACGAGGCGCGACGCTCGCCGTTCGCGCTGCTGGGCTACGCGGCCGGGCAGGCCGGGCGCCTGCGGCAGGGCATCGGCGCGGTGGCCGGCAACCACGTGATCGTCCGGGATGCAGCCAGCGGCATGTTCGTCGCCCTCGTGCACCTGCGCGCCGGGTCGCTGCGCGTGCGCCCGGGCGACGAGGTGACGGTGGGGAGCCCGCTCGGCGAGTGCGGCAACTCCGGCAACTCGACCCAGCCGCACGTGCACGTGCAGGCGATGGACAGCGTCGACCTGGCCGTCGCGCGCGGGGTGCCGATCGTGTTCACGCGGTACCGGCAGTGGGGGCCGCAGCGGGGCAGCGAACGCGAGGTGGCCACGGGCATCCCCGACGAGGGGGCCATCGTGGGGCCTCTGACCTGAGGATGCCGCGGTCAGCGGCTACAGCAGGCCCACCCGGGTCAGCTCCCACCGCAGTACCGGAGCGATGTGCTCGGCGAACGCGACGGTCAGATGCGTCTGGTCGTACTTGGTCGGCCGCGTCCCCGCGAACGCCGGGCACACCCCGTCGACGCAGCTGAACGGCAGCGAGCTCACGGCGTGATCGCCCGACGCGGCGGCGTTCGCGGCCGTCGCCGCCGCCATCTGCTGCCACGTGGCATCCACGCCCGCCAGGCACGCCGCCGGACCGGTGAGGGGGGAGTAGCAGCGGGCCAGATCGGCGCCCGAGGGCGGCGGGGCGAGATACGCGATGCGACCGGGCACGCCGTACGTCGCGGCCTCGGCAGCGGCCGCCGCGGCGAGCTCGTTCGCCGACAGGTCGCGGTCGTCGATGGTGTGGCCCAGCGTGTACGCGTTCGCGACGACGACGGACTGCGGGGCGTCGGCGGTGAGCATCGCGCGCACGTCGAGCTTGCGCTGCGCGCATTCGGCCATGACCTCGACGTCGGGGTTGTAGACGAGCACGTCGGTGAAGCGGCATCCGTACATGCCCACCGTCGTCACCCGCAGCGCGCCGGCGCTGTCCTCAGCCATCTTCTTGAAGGCGGGCGCGTACGCCATCGCGGTGGAGTCCCCGACGAGGTAGAGGTGGGTCGCGGCGTCGGCGGCACCCCAGCTGCACCGTGTCGCGTCGATCGGGATGCCGGGGGTGAAGCACGTGCGCGCGGCGTTGTCGGCCGATGACGTGGCGATGACGTCGTCGATCGAGGGGGAGAGCCGGGGCCAGCTCGTGGCGCTCGCCGCGGCGGCGAGCTCGGCCTGCAGCGCCGGCAGCGGGTCGGCGGGCGCGGCCGCGTCGTCCTGCGCCGGCGCCGCGATGCCGGGGACGTCGAGCACCGGGCCGCCGTAGGTGTTCTGCACGGTGAGGACGACCAGTCCCGCTGCGATCACGAGGCCGAGGCTTGCGAACAGCATCTGCCCGCCGAACCGTGCCCGCCATGCCGCCCAGCTGTGGTCGGTGCGCGGTGCCGGGTCCGCGACGGCGGGGACGGGCGGCGCGGTTTGCCGCGGCGGGGGAGCGATGCCGGCGGGCTGGGGGACGAGCGGTGCGGATGCCGCGGTGCTGCCGCGCGGCGCGAGCGGAGCCGGAGCGGAGGGAGCCGGAGCGGGACGCGACCCGGGGAAGTAGCGGGTCCCCGGCACCCATCCGGCGGGCCGCTGGGCGACCGTGTGGCCACTCGACGCCGACCGCATTGCGACGGACGGCGCGGCGGGAGCGGATGCCACCGGTACCGGTACCGCCGCTGCGACAGCATCGACGACCTGGGTCGGCCGCGCGTCATCGGCATCCATCCCGGCCGCCGTCGTCGCCTCCGCAGCCCTCGCGCGCTCCCGCGTCGCCCGGCGCAGGAGCGGCGAGCGGTGCAGCGGCTGCTCGACGACCCAGTACGACGCGAGGGTCAGCGCCACCATCGACCCCACCACGATCGCCGTCGCGACCGGGCCGTCGTCGGGGAGCAGCACGGCGGCGAACACCAGCACCGGCAGGTGCCAGAGGTACAGCGAGTACGACACGTCGCCGACGAACACCGCGGCGGGATTGGTCACGGGGTACAGGTGGCGCGCCCGCGGGTCGCCGCCCACACCGCCCGCGATGACGAGGGCCGTGGCCAGCACGGGCAGGGCGGCGCCGGGGCCCGGGAACGCGGTGGCATCCGGGTCGACGGTCAGGAACGCCCACACCACGCCGGCGAGCCCCACCCATCCGAGCAGTGCGCCGATCACGCGGGGGATGCGGGCGAGAAGCGGCATCGCGGCGGCCAGCAGCGCGCCCACCCCCAGTTCCCACGCGCGGGTCGCCGTGGAGAAGTACGCGGTCGTCGGTGCGGCGGTGCTCTGGATCAGCGCCCACCCGAAGGAGGCCACGACGACGACCGCGGCCAGCGCCCCCACCACGAGAGCCCCGCGGCTGCGTCGCCGCTCCGAGGGCAGGCACAGCACCGCGATCAGCAGCAGGACCGGCCACACCAGGTAGAACTGCTCCTCGACCGACAGCGACCAGAAGTGCTGCAGCACGGAGGGGGACGAGGCGAAGTAGTCCGCGCCCTCCGCCACGAAGCGCCAGTTCACGAGCGACACGAGCGCGGCGAGCGCATCACCGAGGGTCTGCTCGGCGCGGGGGCGGTTGAACACCACGAACCCCACCAGCGTCACCGTCACGAGCACCACGAGCGCCGCCGGCAGGATGCGGCGCACCCGCCGTACCAGGAAGCCGCGGAGCCGGATGCGTCCCGTCCGTGCGATCTCGCGCAGCAGCACCGCGGTGATGAGGAAGCCCGAGATGACGAAGAAGACGTCCACCCCGACGAAGCCGCCGCGCGGCCAGGCCAGGGCGTGATCGAGCACGACGGCGATGACGGCGAGCGCGCGCAACCCCTGGATGTCGCGACGGACGGGGGTGGGGGTGGGGGGTGTGCTCACGGGTCTCACAGGGGGGACGAATCGTTCCGAGTGTAGGGCCCCGTGGCGAGCTCGCGTTTTCACCCCTGGAGGAACTGCACCCCCGCCTGGCGGAAGTCCCGGGATCCGGGGGCGGTGATGTGGTCGCGCCCCGGGATCTCCACGAACATTCCCTGTGGCGCGACCGCGGCCAGCCGCCGCGACTGCTCGAGGATGGGATCGTCCTGACCGGTGGCGAACAGCACCGGCTGCCGGGGAGGGGATGCCGGGTCGGGGTCGCTCTCGCCGAGTCGCATGCCCTCCGCGAGCGACATCAGCGCCCGCAGGTCGTTCGTTGACACCCGCTCGGCGAGCGACACGTAACGGCGGGTGACGGCATCCTCCACCGCACGCCCCTCGTCGAGGTACGCCCGCACCTGGTCGATCTGCATGCGCGCGAGCGGACGTCCGTCGGGGATGCCGCCCAGCACTGCCCGCTCGATGCGCGCCGGCACATCCACCGCGGCCTGCCAGCCCACCCGGCCGCCCAGCGAGTAGCCGAGGTACCCGACGGTGTCCAGCAGATACGTGTCGAGCACGTTCACGAGGTCATCCACGAGGTTCGTCATCTCGTACGCCTCGGGCCGGTGCGGCTTGTCGCTGGCTCCGTGGCCGCGCTGGTCGACAGCGAGCACCCGCAGCCCGCCGCGCAGCAGGTCGCGCACCCACCCGGTGTTCACCCAGTTGTCGCGCGTGCTCGACCCGAACCCGTGCACGCACAGCACCGTGGGCGCCGCATCGTCGCCCCACGTGTAGGTCGCGATGCGGTCGCCGTCGGCGGTCATGATGAACTGCGGCGGCGGCATGGTGGTCAGTGCGGTGAGCGCGTCATCCATGCCCCGATCCTCTCGCATCGCCTGCGGTCGGGCACCGGGGGAGCGGGAGCCGCCGGTACAGTGACCGGATGCCGCGCCCCGCCCGCCGTCGCCTCGCCGCCGCCGTCGTGCTCGCGGCGACCATCGCCTCGGGCCTTGCCGTGCACCGGTGGGCACCGGACGGCGCGGCATCCGACATCGCCGGCGACGTGCTCTACGCGCTCGCCGCCTATGCCGGGCTCGTGCTGCTGTTCCCGCGCCCGCGGCCGTGGGTGGTGGGTGTCGCGGCGGCGGCCTGGTGCGTCGCGGTGGAGCTGTTCCAGCTGACGGGTGTGCCCGAGCGCATCGGGGCGGCCTTCCCGCCCGCGATGCTGCTGCTCGGCACCGTCTTCGACCCGCGCGACCTGCTGGCCTACCTCGCGGCCATCGCCGTGGCCACGGCGCTGGACACCGCGTTCGTGGCGGCCCGGCGCCGGGCCAGGTCGCGGCGGCCGGTCGCATGATCCCGGGCTCGGGCGACGCGGCAGCCCCGGGCGACGTGGGATCCTGAAGTCCTACGAAGGAGTCACCCATGCAGCATCGTCCCCTCGGCCGCACCGGCCGCGCCGTCTCGGCCATCGGCCTCGGCACCTGGCAGCTCGGCGCCGACTGGGGCGCGGTCGACGAAGCCGACGCGCGCGCCGTTCTCGCGGCATCCGTCGAGCAGGGCGTCACCCTGTTCGACACCGCCGACGTCTACGGCGACGGTCGCAGCGAGACGATCATCGGCGGGTTCCTCGCCGATTGTCCCGGTCATGGCATCACGGTCGCGACGAAGATGGGGCGGCGCATGGCGCAGGAGCCCGCCAACTACTCGCCCGAGAACTTCCGTGCCTGGACCGACCGGTCGCGCCGGAACCTCGGCGTGGACACCCTCGACCTCGTGCAGCTGCACTGCCCGCCCACCGAGGTGATCGAGGCCGATGCCACCTACGACGCCCTCGACGCGCTCGTGGCCGACGGCACGATCGGCGCCTACGGGGTGTCGGTGGAGACGTGCGCGCAGGCGCTCGCGGCCATCGCCCGCCCGCACGTGACGAACGTGCAGATCATCGTGAACCCGTTTCGCCTGAAGCCGCTCGACGAGGTGCTGCCTGCTGCGGCCGAGGCCGGTGTCGCGATCTTCGCGCGCGTGCCGTTGGCGTCGGGGCTGCTGAGCGGCAAGTACACCGCGACGACGACGTTCGCCGGGGACGACCACCGGTCGTTCAACCGGCACGGCGAGGCGTTCGACCGCGGCGAGACGTTCTCCGGTGTCGATTACGAGACGGGCCTCGCCGCCGCGGCGCAGCTCGCCGCCGCGCTTCCGGAGGGGGTCTCGCTGCCGGCGGCCTCGCTGGCGTGGGGCGCGTCGCGCCGGGGCGTGACGGCCGTGATCCCGGGCGCGCGCACCGTGGCGCAGGCGACGGGCAACGCGCAGGCGGCGGCGCTGCTCGAACCCGGCAGCGGGTTCGACGTGGAGGCGTTCGACACCGTCGTGCGCGATGTGTACGACCGGATGCTGCGCGCCGACATCCACCCGCTCTGGTGACCCCGCGGCGGGCGTTGCCCGGGGCGGGGTGCCTGGTGCGGCATCCTTCGGTGGTCGCAAATGACCCCGCGGTGGGCTCTGTTCGGGGCCTTTGCGGCGACTGAGCCGCGGGGTGGCGCTCGTCGAATGGCGGCGGCCGCGACCGCGGCCGCGGCATCCTTCGGTCGTCGCAAATGACCCCGCGGTGGGCTCTGTTCGGGCCCTTTGCGACGACTGAGCCCCCGGGGTGGCGTCGGTCGTGGTGGCGCGGCGTCCTTCGGTGGCCGCAAATGACCGCGCGGCGGGCTTGGGTCGGGCCCTTTGCGATGACTGAGCTCCGGGGCGGCGCCGGGTCGGGCCCTTTGCGCCGGCCGAACGCCGGGCGTCGCTCGTCGAGCGGACGCGGCCTCGCGGCATCCTTCGGTCGTCGCAAAGGTCCCGCATCCGGCGCGGTCGGGGTGGTTTGTGACGACTGAGCGCCGGGCTGCATCGGTCGCGGTGGCGGCGGCGCGGCGGCGCGGCGTCCTTCGGTTGTCGCAAATGCCCCCGCGGCGGGCTTGGGTCGGGCCCTTTGCGACGACCGAGCGGGGTGCGGCGTGCTTCGGTCGTCGCCAAAGGTCCCACGTCCGGCGCGGTCGGGGTGGTTTGTGACGACTGAGCGCGCGGGGCCGCACGGTGGGCTGAACGTCACGTGACGAGGGGAATTCGCGCGCCGTGCGCGACACGAGAACGGATGCCGCAGCGGCGGGCGGCGGCATCCGATGTTCCCGGGTCAACGCTTGACCTGGAGCGCGCTCCAGGTGGAAGCGTCGCCCTCATGGACATGACGACCTCTCGCCCTCACCCCGTGCTGGGCGCAATGGACTTCGGCACCCGCATCGACGCCGCACGCGCATTCGCGATCCTCGATCGCTTCGTCGCGCGCGGCGGCGTGTGGATCGACACCGCGAACTGCTACTCGTTCTGGAACGATCCGAGCGGGGTGGGCGGGGCGAGCGAGCGGGTGCTGGGGGCGTGGCTGCGCGCGAACCCCGGCATCCGTGATCACGTGAAGATCGCCACCAAGGTGCGGCAGAACCCGCTCGTGCCGCACGCGTGGCCCGAGAGCGCCGAAGGGCTGTCGGCGCAGGCGATCCGCGACGGCGTGGCGGGGAGCCTCGACCGGCTCGGCATCGACGACGTCGATCTGCTGTGGGCCCATGCCGAGGACCACGAGGTGGACCTCGCCGAGACCGTCGCGGCGTTCGGTGAGCTGGTGGCGCAGGGCATCGCCGGCCGGGTGGGAGCGGCGAACCATGCCGCGTGGCGCGTCGAGCGCGCGCGGCGCCTCGCCACCGATCTCGGGGTGGAGCCATGGTCGGCGCTGCAGCTGCGGCATTCGCTCGCGCAGCCACGGCCGGGCACCGTGGTCCCCGAGGCGGGCCACCGCATGCTCACCGCAGACGACCTCGCCCTCGCCCGCACCGAGCAGCTGACGGTGTGGTGCTATTCGCCGCTGCTGTTCGGCGCGTATTCCCGCGACGACCGGCCGTTCTCCGAGGCGTACGACCACCCCGGCACCGACCGTGTGCGCGCGGCGCTCGCCGACGTGGCCCGCGAGGTCGGCGCCACCGCGAACCAGGTCGTGCTGGCGTGGCTGATGCGTCAGGGCATCGCTCCGCTCACCGGCATGAGCCGACCCGCGTACGTCGACGAGGCGATGGATGCCACAGGCGTTGTGCTGTCGGATGACCACATGGCACGCTTCGAAGCGGCGAGATGAAGGCGGCATCCATGAGCACGCAGACCTATACCCCGGCCGCGGTGGTCGAACGCACCGGGCTGACGATCGACACGCTGCGCTACTACGAGCGCGAGGGCCTCGTCGGTCCCGTGCAGCGCGCCGCCGGTGGCGTGCGCGAGTACTCCGACGACGACCTGTTCTGGATCGGACTGGTCAGCTGCCTCCGCGACGCCGGACTCGGCATCGCCGACCTGCGGGAGTTCACGGTGCTGCTGCGGGGGAGTGGTCCGGCCGGCGACCGCGTCGCGTTCCTCCGGCGCCACCGCGCCGACCTCGAACAGCGCGCCGCGGCCATCGCCGCGGCGATCGGGGTGCTCGACGACAAGATCGCGCACTACTCCCGATCGTCGTGATCCCCGGCCCGCACTGAGCGGGCGCCGCGCAAACAGTGGCGCTCGGGCGCGCGCGTCCTCCATAGTGAGCATGTACGCGGTTCGTCGGCCGACACGCCCGAGTGTCGGAAGGACACGCCGCGTTACGTTTCGAGTAGCCCCCCGATATCCGCTCGAACGGAACCCGCGATGATCGCTCCTCTTACGGCACCCCCTGCGCGACGCGCAGCGGTGACCGTCGTCGCGCGCGCTCGGCGCCGGGTTCTGCCGACCGGATGCCGCACGACAGGCGTGACGCCTGCCCGGGGCACTCTCAACGTGAGCCGGCGAGCAGCGGTGGTCTGGGGTAGACCGCCTGCGCACCGGCATGAGGGGGACTGGGGAAGCGGACAATGGCGTCATGGTCACATGAGTCGGAACACGAAGACATGGAGCGGCTCTTCAGCCGCGGGGAGGCGCCGCCGTCGAGCGGGGCCACGGGACCGGTACCGTCTCCCGACGATGTGATCTGGCAGACGGTGCTCAACGGGAGCCCGGCGCCCGCCGTGCCCGGCGGCCGCCGCGAGGCCCGGATGCCCGCGACGCTGACCGTTCCGGCGACGGCACCCACGATGCTCCGCTCGCGCCGCCGTCAGCGCGCGAACGCAGAAGCTCTCGGCGAGCACCGGCCGGTGCCCATCGCGCCCGCGGAGCCGATCGAGGCCGTGCAGCCGACGCGGCGGAGCGAGCCGACCCCGTCGGCCGCGCCGACGCCGCCGGTCGCGCCGACCCCGCCGACCCTGCCGACCCCGACGGCCGTGCCGGCCGCGCCGGCCGCGCTCGTCGACCCGACATCCGCGGTCGGCCCGACACCGGTTGTCGACCCGACACCCGTCGTCGTGCCGCCCTCGCCTTCGCTGCAGGAGCAGACGCCCGCACCGGCCGCGACGCCACCCGCGACGACCGACAACGACGGCGCCCTCGCGGTGCTCGAGGCGTTCGCCGCGATGTCGCGCCCGAACGCGCCGGTGCATCTGGCCGCGGCATCCGCTCCGCCGCCCGCGGCGCCGATCGAGCCCGCGGCGCCCGACGCGGTCGAACCGCCGCTGCCCGACCCGGAACCTGACCCGGAGCCTGAGCCCCAACCCGAGCCCGAGGCGCAGACCCCGCAGG
Organism: Microbacterium sp. NPDC058021; assembly: GCF_042885955.1. Taxonomy (NCBI): domain Bacteria; kingdom Bacillati; phylum Actinomycetota; class Actinomycetes; order Micrococcales; family Microbacteriaceae; genus Microbacterium; species Microbacterium sp. NPDC058021. Next base: position 361,938 of record NZ_JBHVRF010000005.1, on the reverse strand, counting down.
AGCGCGCCATGGCGCTGGCGGCCCGCCTGGGTCTGGCCTACGTCGACCTCACCGAGTTCGCCGTCGACCCGACGGTGGTCAGTCTCATCCCCGACCAGATGTGCCGCCGGCACATCGTGCTGCCGATCTCGCGGGTGGGCGACCGGCTGATGGTGGTGGTCTCCGACCCCGCGAACGTCGTCGTGCTCGACGACGTCGCCGCCGTCGTGCGCATGCCGATCGTGCCGGCCGTCGCCGAGCCCGAGGCGATCCTCGCGGCGATCGACCGCCACCACCGCATGGACTCCGAGATGGAGGAGCTGGCATCCGCGTTCGAGGGTGGCGCCGATGACGACGTCTGGGTGCAGGACGTCGGTGACGCCGCCGCCGCCGACGAGGGCCCGATCATCCGGTTCGTCAACGTGCTCATCAGCCAGGCAATCATCGACCGCGCCTCCGACATCCACATCGAGCCGGGCCGCGACGAACTGCGCGTGCGCTACCGCATCGACGGGGTGCTGGCCACGGTGCAGCGCGTGCCCCGCTCGATGATCCCCGGCGTGATCAGCCGGCTCAAGGTCATGGCCGAGCTCGACATCGGCGAGCGCCGCAAACCGCAGGACGGCCGCATCTCGGTCGTCCACTCGGGGCGCACCGTCGACCTGCGCGTCGCGACACTGCCTACGGTGTGGGGCGAGAAGGTCGTCGCCCGTGTGCTGGACTCGCCGGTGGCGAGCCTCAACCTCAGCGACCTCGGCATGCTCGAGCGCAACATGGGCGTCTTCCAGGCGAGCTTCTCCAAGCCGTACGGGATGATCCTGGTCACCGGCCCTACCGGCTCGGGCAAGTCCACGACCCTCTACACGACGCTCGCGACGATCTCGAAGCCCACCGTCAACGTCATCACGGTGGAGGACCCCGTCGAGTACCGGATGCCGGGCATCAACCAGGTGCAGGTGAACAGCAAGGCGGGGCTCACGTTCGCCGCGGCCCTGCGCTCGATCCTGCGGTCGGACCCCGACGTCATCCTCATCGGTGAGATCCGCGACGAGGAGACGGCCAAGATCGCCATCGAGTCGTCGCTGACCGGTCACCTCGTGCTCTCGACGCTGCACACCAACGACGCCCCGAGCTCGGTCACCCGCCTCATCGAGATGGGGGTGGAACCGTTCCTCGTGGGTTCGGCGCTGGACTCCGTGGTCGCGCAGCGACTGGCCCGGCGCCTCTGCGGCAAGTGCAAGGCCGAGTCGGTCGCGACCGCGACGGAGCTCGCGATCCTCGGCGTTCCCCTCGACCCCCGCGCCGGTCCGCCGCGCGTCTATCGCGCTGTGGGCTGCTCGCAGTGCTCCAAGACCGGGTATCGCGGCCGCATCGCGCTGCACGAGGTGATGGCGGTCGACGACGAGATCGAGCGGCTCGCGGTGGCCAACGCCCCGACCGCGCAGATCGCGGCGCACGCCGAGGCACAGGGCATGATGCGCCTGCGCATGGACGGCTGGTCCAAGGCGCTCTTGGGACACACGACGATCGACGAGATCCTGCGGGTCACCGTGTAGCGGCATCCCTTCCCCTCCCGACGACCACGACAGAAGGCAGAGACAGTGACGAACGACGACGGTTCGGTGTTCGCGATGGGGTCGCGCTTCGACGCGCTGGTGCGCGGCGAGGAGGCCGACCCCGAACTGCGGTCGTTCCTCGACGGTGTGCCGGGAGTCACCCTCCCCGGTGCCGCGGCGCCCGTGGCAGCGCCCGCGCCCGTGTTCGCCGCCGAGCCCGTGGCGGCGCCGACCCCGCCGCCGTACGTGGCGCCCGCGGCGCCCGTGGCATCGGCCCCCGAGCCGGCGCCCCTCACGGCCGCCACCGCGTCGTACTTCGACCCGCCCGCCGTCGACGTGCCCAGCACCCGCCGCGCCGCGCCCGCGTCGGCGTCGGCACCCGCCCCGGCACCCGCCCCGGCCGCCCCGGCGACGCGCTCGGCCGACGTCGAGCCGCTGCTGCACGCGCAGCACGCCTACGTCGACCCGGAGTTCGTGGCCGCCGTGCGCGCCGTGCTCGACCTCGGCGCGTCCGACCTGCACCTGGTCGCCGAATCCACGCCCGTCGTGCGCGTGGACGGCGAGCTGAAGTCGGTGGCCGGCTCGACCATCTGGGATGCCGCGCGCGTGCGCCGCGTCGTGGAGACCATCGTCTCGGACGAGCAGATGCGGGCGTTCGAGACGGCGCTCGAGCTCGACCTCGCTTACGCGGTGGGCGACATCGCCCGCTTCCGCGTGAACATCTTCCAGGACCAGCGCGGGCTCGGGGCGGCGCTGCGCCTCATCCCCACCCAGATCAAGTCGGTCGCCCAGCTCGGCCTTCCGCCCGAGCTCATCGACCTCGCGCGCCTGCCCCGCGGCCTCGTCCTCGTGTGCGGCCCGACCGGTTCCGGCAAGTCCACGACGCTCGCCGCGATCATCGACAAGGCCAACTCCTCGCGCGCCGCGCACATCGTCACGGTCGAGGACCCCATCGAGTTCCTGCACCACCACAAGCGCGGCATCATCAACCAGCGCGAGGTGGGGGCCGACACCCACAGCTTCTCCGAGGCGCTCAAGCACTCGCTGCGCCAGGACCCCGACATCATCCTCGTCGGCGAGATGCGCGACCTCGAGACCATCTCGACCGCGCTCACCGCCGCCGAGACCGGCCACCTCGTCTTCGCGACGCTGCACACCCAGGATGCCGGTCAGACCATCGACCGCATCATCGACGTGTATCCCGCGCACCAGCAGGCGCAGGTGCGCACGCAGCTGGCCGCGACGCTGCGTGCCGTCGTCGTGCAGACCCTCATCCGGCGCTCGAGCGGGCGGGGGCGTGCGGTGGCGACCGAGGTGATGTTCTCCACCCCCGCGATCCAGGCGCTCGTCCGGGCGGGCAAGACCCATCAGCTGCGCACCGCCATCCAGGCGGGCAACTCGATCGGCATGCACACGCTCGATCAGGACCTTGCCCGACTCGTGCTGTCGGGGCAGATCGAGCATTCGCAGGCGGTGGAGCTGGCCCAGGACGTCACCGAGTTCGAGCAGCTCGTGCGCAACCGCGGGCTCGCCTCCGCGCCCGCCGATTCCGTCGTGCCCGAGGGCACCCGCCAGGTCACCGGGGGTGCCTGAGATGGCGAAGACCACCAAGCCCGCCCAGTGGGCCTACAAGGGCCTCGATTCCACCGGCAAGCCCGCCAAGGGCGTGCTGGAGGCCTCCAGCGAGGCGCAGGCCATGCAGCAGCTCAAGGCGCGCGGGGTCATGCCCGACCGGCTCACCCAGAAGGGCGGGGGTACGGGGCTGCAGCAGGAGATCACGATCCCCGGCCTCGAGCGCAACCCGTCGCTGAAGGACCTCGCGCTCCTCACCCGCCAGCTGGCCACCATGGTCAACGCCGGCGTCTCGATCCTGCGGGCGCTGTCGATCGTGACGGCGCAGACCGACAACGCCGTGCTGCGGCGCACCCTGGGGGAGATCTCCGCGAAGGTGGAAGGCGGCACCGCGCTGTCGTCGGCGCTGGAGGAGTTCCCCCGCATCATCCCGCCGATCATGGTGCACCTGATCCGCGCCGGCGAGACCGGCGGCTTCCTCGACCGGTCGCTGCTGATGGTCGCCGACAACTTCGAGTCAGAGAACAAGCTGCGCAGCAAGGTGAAGTCGGCGCTGACCTACCCGGTGGTCGTGCTCATCATCGCCCTCGTGGCGGTCGCGGCCATGCTGATCTTCATCGTGCCGGTGTTCGACGCCATGTTCAGCGACCTCGGCAGCGAACTGCCCGCCGTCACCCAGCTGCTCGTGGACATGTCCAACGCCATGCCCATCGCCGGCCCCATCATCCTCGTCGTCGGCGTCGTGTTCGCGATCTGGTGGGGGCGCAACAAGAACACCGAGGCAGTGCGGCGCGTCGTCGACCCGCTCAAGCTCAAGGTGCCCGTCTTCGGTCAGCTGAACACCAAGATCGCGCTCACCCGCTTCACCCGCAACTTCGCCACCATGCTCGGCTCGGGCGTGCCCATTCTGCAGTCGCTGTCGATCGTGGGCGCCACGAGCGGCAACCACGTCATCACCTCGTCGCTGCAGGGCGTCATGGAGGGCGTGCGCCAGGGCCGCCCCATCGCGGAGTCGCTGGCGGAGGTCGACATCTTCCCCGAGATGCTGATCCAGATGGTCGGCATCGGCGAGGAGTCGGGCGCCATCGACACGATGCTCGAGAAGACCGCCGACTTCTACGACGACGAGGTCGAGACGATGAGTTCGCAACTGACGGCCATGCTCGAGCCGCTGATGATCGTGTTCATGGGCGGTCTGCTGGGCTTCATGATCCTCGCGCTGTACCTGCCGATGTTCATGGTGTTCCAGTCGATCCAGAACATGTAGGCAGGGTTCGCCGATTCGTTAGGTGAATTCAGGAAATTCTCAGTTAGAGTCTTCTCATTTTTTCGGTGGAGTGCTAGCGTCAGCCTCGTCGACGACGACCCGGAGTTGACTACCCCCCGATCACGAAGGAAATCCAGCATGATCAAGTCTGTCTCGCGGGCACTCGCGAAGAAGGAAAACGGCGAAAAGGGCTTCACCCTGATCGAGCTTCTCGTCGTCGTCATCATCATCGGCATCCTCGCCGCCGTCGCCATCCCGGTCTTCCTGAACATGCGCGAGGGCGCGTGGAAGTCGTCGGTCGAGAGCGACCTGTCGAATGCTGCGCTGGCGATCGAAGCGGCCGTGACCGAGAACAACGGCTCGCTGACCGGGCTGACGATCCCCAACTCCGCCAACGCCGACGGAGATGACCTCGATATCACGAAGGGCGCGGCTGGCGCTGTCGTGGGCACGATCACGGTCACCGATGGAAACGAGCTCACGTTCCAGATCACCGGCAACGCCTACAAGATCACAGGCGCGAACGAGAACATCAACAGCGGGAACGACACGCTTCTTTACGACAGTGAGGAAGGTGGACTCGCCTCCGAGTGGGTCCCTGGCAGCGCCCCTACCAATCCGTAACCACGTTCAGCACCACCCGAACCGTTGTGCCTGCGCGGCTTCCGCGCAGGCACAACGTGTCACCAGCGACCGAACGGAGGGGAGTGGATGCCGGTGCGCACGCAACAGTCCGACAGCGACGACGGCTTCACCCTCGTCGAGGTGATCGTCGCCATGCTGATCTTCACGATCATCCTCACCGGCTTCCTCTACACGATGACCGCCAGCCTGACTTCCACGCGGGACACCCGAGCCCGGGTGGTGGCCGCCAACCTCGCCTCGCAGCAGATCGACGTGCTGCGCTCCGCCGCCAGTCCTTTCGCGGTCAACGACAACAGTTTCGACACTCAGCTCAACGGCGACACCTTCCACATCAGGGTGCTGACGGAGTGGGTCACCACCACCGGCTCCGCCGCGAACTGCGAAGCGGGCGCCGCGGTGGCCTCGCTGGCCTACAAGCGGGTGACGGTCGAGGTGACCTGGGACAACATGCGCGCAGGTGCCCGGCCGGTGTACACCGACACGAGCCTCACCCCCCGCAGCAAGATCAACGACAAGGACCTCGGCACCGTGCTCGTGGGCGTGGTCAACGCCGCCGGCACGGCCGTCGCCGGGGCCACGGTGAGTCTGACCCCCGCCGGCGTCGCCGCGGTGACCACAGACAGCGACGGCTGCGCGTACCTGCTCAAGGTGCCGCCGGGCAATTACACGGTCACCGTCTCGAAGGCCGGCCATGTCAACGAACAGCAGATCGCCGCGCCCGAGGCGACCGTCGACGTCACGGCGGGCGGATCGTCCCGCCTCAGCTTCGCCTACGACCGTGCGACGACCTACAGCGTGTCCTACGGCTCCGGGCTCCCCAGCGGCGTGCGCATTCCGACCTACCTCACCACCACGTTCCTATCGACCTACGGCGCCTTCAAGATGCCGGCCACCACCAACGCGAAGACGAAGACGTTCTCGCTCTACCCTGTCGCATCGGGATACAGCATCGTGGCGGGAGCGTATGCCGAGACCCCCGAGAACCCGGCCACGAGCTGCCTCGCGCCGGACCCTGGTGAATGGCTGCCGGACCCCGCGAAGGTGGGAAAACGTCCTGGTGCCGTGGCGGGAGCCGCGGGAAGCGTCGTCACCGCGGCGGTGCCGATGGGCGAGGTGCGGCTCTCCAGTGCGAACGGCGGCAGCGGCACGCACCTCAAGGCCGTCTACGTCGGCGGCGGTCCCGGCGACCCCGGCTGTGAGGCCGAGATGACCTACACGTTCGGCGACATCATCAGTGGGAATGCCGCCACCGTTCTGCTCCCCTACGGCACGTGGAAGCTGTACCGCGGCAACGCCTCGGCGCAGACAACGCAGATCACGAGCGGCATCGTGGTCCCCGCCGGCGGCAGCGTCGCGTCGGGGATCGTCGTGCTCGACCCTCGGGTGGCGCCATGACCTGGGTATGTGGGAAGCGCCGGCGTCAGGGCCGGGACGACGGCATGACGCTCATCGAGCTCGTCGTCGCGATGGGCGTGTTCGGCATCCTGCTCACGCTGGTGGTGTCGATGTTCGTCAGCGCGGCGCGCTCGTTCAGCGATCAGCAGGGCGCCATCGACAACAGCCGTCTGGCATCCACCTCGATGAACGAGGTCACGCGCATCATCCGCGCGGGCACCGAGATCCCGGTGTCCGGAACCTCCGTCAAGCTCCCCGTCTTCGTGTACGCGGGCGCGGAGAAGATCATCATCCATTCGTTCATCGACGCCGGGACCTCAGCCGATCCGGCACCGGTGAAAGTCGAATTCGCGCGCAACGCCGGGAACGAACTGGTCGAGACCCGCTGGGCCGCGTACCACTGGCCGGTCGGCACGACGTACTGGGTCTTCCAGCCGTCTGCGGCCTCGTCGCGCACGATCGCGCGATCGCTCACCCCTGTCTCAGCAGCAACACCACTCTTCCGCTACTACGACAAGAACGGCGCGATCCTGTCGCCGTCGGCGGGCGCCAGCCTCTCGGTCGATCAGATCCGCAACATCGCGAGTGTGCGGGTGACGATGCGGGTGCAGGCGGATGCCAGCGGGCGGGTGGAACCCGTCTCGATCCAGAACATGGTCGGGATTCCCAACCTCGGTGTCGCACGGGTGGATGTGCACGGATGATGTCGATCACGAAGAGTTCGCAGCGCGACGAGGGCGCCGCCCTGGTCATCGTCATCGCGGTCGGCGCGGTGGTCGCACTGTTCATGAGCCTGCTCGTGACGGTCTCGGTCAACGGGATGAAGCAGGCCAGCGCCGATGCGAACTGGAACGCGGCGCTCGCCGCCGCGTATGCCGGGGTGGACGAATACCAGAGCAGGCTCTCCGCCGACACGAGCTATTGGCGCTACGGCAACGATGCCTCCCCCTTCAGCAGCACCAGCGACCTGGACCCGCCGCCCGCCGCCAATCCCGCTTTCGGAATCGGCGCAGGTGGGAGCTGGGCGACGGTCGCCTTGAGCGACGACCGTGCCGAGTTCCGCTACGAAGTCGACAACTCGCACTATGCCGCGTCCGGCCGCATCCGCGTGCGCTCCACCGGCAAGGTGGGCCAGGCGACGCGCACGGTCGTCGCCGACCTCAAACAGGAGGGATTCATCGACTTCCTGTACTTCACCGACTACGAGGTGCGGGACCCGAGCCTGGCCGGCACGACGCACGCGAGCTGCTTCAAGGATGCCGCGAAGACGCAGCTCAAGTACAGCTGGGAAACCCGCCCCGTCGGCACCACGTGCCACGAGATCGCCTTCGGCGAGTCGGACGTGACGAAGGGGCCGGTGCACTCGAACGACACCATCCGTGCCTGTGGCTCCGCCTTCGAGGGCCCGGTCACCACCGCCAAATCCACCACTCCCTACTCCGTGAACAAGAACTCCAGCGGCGACAGTTGCAGCGCGGCCGACTTCCCGACCGGCTATCCGGCCTACAGCGGCGGGGTGAAGGGGTTCCCGGCCACCAACTCCCAGTTGAAGAAGGAGACCCGCAGCGATCTGACGACGGCGGACGTGCCGCGGCCGGGGTGCCTGTACACCGGCCCCACGCAGTTCGAGTTCTTCGCCGACGGCACCGTCAACATCAAGTCGCCCTTCACCAAGTTCACCCGCATCGGCAACGAGGCAGCCGACGCCGCCTCGGCATCGGCACCGGCGGAGTGCGGCCTGATCGCGCAGCTGCAATCGCCCGGCGGGGCGACGATCACCGTGCCCGACAACAACGTGATGTACGTGCAGAACGTGCCGGCGGTGAGCAGCGACGCGAACTACTGGGCGGCCGATCCGGCCGGTTTCACCTGCAAGAGCAGCGGCGCCAGCGGCGAGCGGGGCTGGTCGATCGGTACCGATGCGGCCAAGAGCGGCTACCCCGTCAGGACCTCGACCACATCGACGACCGAGGTCGCCCCCACCGCCACCACGTACGGCTGCCGGGCGGGGGACATCTTCGTCAAGGGGCGGTTCCACGGCTCCGCGACCATCGCGGCCGAGAACTACGTCTTCATCGTCGGCGACATCACCTATGTCGACATCGTGGAGGACATCCTGGGGATCGTCGGGAACAACGCGATCTGGGTGTGGAACCCGCTCAACAGCAGCAACGCGACGCTCCTGGCGGACAACCGCACGATTCACGCGGCCATCCTCTCCGTCGCGCACACGTTCCAGGTGCAGAACTACGACAAGGGCGGACCCCAGGGGACCCTCCACGTCCGGGGGGCCATCGCGCAGAAGTTCCGTGGCACCGTCGCGACCTCCAGCAGCGGCAGCATCACGAACGGGTATGCGAAGAGCTACGTCTACGACGACCGATTCAAGGTGCAGGCGCCGCCGAAGTTCCTCAACCCCGTGACCACGACCTACGGCGTGACGACCTGGATCGAGATCGGCGCCGTCTGGGCAGCGGACGGGTCGGCGCGATGACCGGCATTCTGACGCTCATCCCGGCCGCGTTCCTCGTCGTCGTCGCCGGCATCATCGGCACGCTGGTCGGCTCGTTCCTCAATGTCGTCATCTGGCGGGTGCCGCGCGGGGAGAGCATCGTGCGGCCCGGCAGCGCGTGCCCCGAGTGCCGGCGGCCGATCGCCTGGTACGACAACGTGCCGATCGTCTCCTACCTCGTGCTGCGCGGCCGGTGCCGCCACTGCGCCGCCCACATCTCGGTGCGTTATCCGCTGGTCGAGCTCGGCACCGGGCTGGCGTTCGCGATCGTCGTGTGGGGCGGCATCGCCGGCAGCTTCCCGGCGGCGGCCGTGCCCGCGCTGCTGTACTGGGCGGCCATCGGCATCGCCCTCACCCTCATCGACATCGACCACCACCGGCTGCCCAACGTCATCACGCTGCCCGCCTACGCGGTGACCGGCGCCCTCGTGGCGGCGGCGTCCGTGCTCACGGGGGAGTACGACCGGCTGCTCATCGCCGCGGCGGGGTTGGCGATCCTCGGTGGCTTCTACCTCGTGCTCGCCCTCGGATACCGCGGCGGCATGGGGTTCGGCGATGTCAAGCTCGCAGGCTCGCTCGGGATGATGCTCGGCTGGCTGGGATGGCCGCAGCTGGTCATCGGCGGCTTCAGTGCCTTCCTCGTCGGCGGAATCGTCGGCATCGCGCTCATGGTCATCGGCCGGGCGGGCCGCAAATCGCGGCTGCCGTTCGGCCCCTTCATGCTGATCGGCTCGTGGATCGGCATCTTCGCCGGTCCCGCGATCGCCGATGTCTACCTCGCGGCGACGGGACTCGCATGACACTCCACGGAGGACACACATGGCAGCAGTAGTGGCACTCGACCTCTCCAGAGGCGGGCTGCGTGGCGTGCAGGTGGAGGCGCCGTACACGGCGCGGCCCAAACTCACCCGGTTCGCCGCGGTCGAGGTGCCCGAGGGCACCATCTTCGACGGCGAGATCATCGATCAGCGGCGTGCGACCGTCGCGATCAAACAGCTGTGGAAGGCCGGCCGCTTCACGACCAACAAGGTGGTGTTCGGCGTCAGCAACCGCAAGGTCGTCGTGCGCGAGGTGACGCTGCCGGCATTCACGGGGCCGCGCCGCAAGACCAGCCTCCGCTTCGCGGTGGAGGGTCAGGTGCCCATCGACCTCGACGACGCGATCCTCGACTTCCTGCCGCTGCGCGACGTGGAGGACAAGGGCGAGCCGCGGCAGGAGGGGCTCCTCGTCGCGACGGTGCGCAGCAGCCTCGAGTCCACCGTCAACGCCATCGAGCGCTCCGGCAAGCTCGTCGACGCCATCGACTTCGCAGGGTTCTCGCTGCTCCGGCTGCTGCCGGGACCGCTGCGCGGCATCCAGGCCATCGTGAACGTCGGCGCCTCATGCACGACGGTCATCATCGCCGCCGCCGCAGCCCCGCAGTTCGCGCGCATCGTGCCGAGCGGCGGCGACGACGTCACGCGCAGCATCGAACGCGCCCTGGGGGTGAGCTTCGCCGAGGCGGAGCTCGACAAGGTCGCCCGCGGGCTGCAAGGCGGCGCCACCACGACACGCGACATCGAGGCCGAGACGGTGCTGCGCGAGAACATCGCCAACCTCATCGACAGCATCCGCAACACGCTCAACTTCTGGGACAACGCCCACCCCGACCACCCGGTCTCGAGCGTCGTGCTCACCGGCGGCGGCAGCCGGCTCACCGGTCTCGCGCCGGTGCTGACCCGGGCCCTCGGGGTTCCCACGAGCTACGGCGACCCGTTCGCCGGGTTCACCGTCGCCCCGAAGCTGCGGGAATCGGGCATCGAGAACTGGGCCCTCGAGCTCGCCGCCTCCCTCGGCGTCGCCGTCGGCGCCAAGACCAGCACGCCGGTCGACGCGCAGGCGCGGGCGAAAGCCGGGGGCAAGCCGCGGGTGAAGGCGGAGGGCAAACCGCCCACCAAGACCGATGGCAAGAACGGCAAGAACCGCACCGAGACCGCCGCTGAAGGCAAGGCGCAGGCACGGGCGGGCAAAGCCGCGAAGGCCGGCGCGAAGGGGGGTCGGAAATGACCGCAGAAGTGCTCGAACGCCGTCAACGGCGCGAGTCCGAGCCGCCGATGACGTGGCCCACCGGGTCGACGCTGTCCGTCGCGCGCGTGGACCTGCTGCCGCCGATCGTCGAGATCCGCCGGCGCCAGGGCAAGACCGTGCGGCTGCTGGCCTTGGGCCTCGTGGGGCTTCTCGTCATCGTGGCGATGGTCGGCGTCGCGATGGCGATGCTCGCCGGAGCCGCCGAGCAGCGGCTGGCCGCCGAGCGCACGCGCAACCAGCTGCTGGTGCTGGAGCAGCGCGAGTACGCCGAGGTCTCCACCGTCATGTCGCAGCTCGCCGCGCACAGCATCGCCGAAGTGGCGGCGCTGTACTCCGAGGCGGACTGGGCGCGACTGATGACGCAGCTCGACAACGCGCTGCCCGACGACTTCGCGCTCACCTCCGAAGTGATCACCGTCAAGGGCGTCGCCGCCGACGCCGGTGCCGTCGCACAGAGCACGGGGCTGGACGCAGCGGGCGTGATCGAGATCACCTTCACCGCCACGGCCGCGCGCTTCGATTCGCCGACCCCGCTGCTGAATTCGCTGAAGGACCTCACCGGCTACGTCAGCGCGACGGTCAACGCCGTGTCGGCGTCGGGCGAGGACGGCTACGTCGTCACCGGTGTCATCCAGCTGGGAGCCGAGGCCCTCGGCGGTACCGCACGGGTGGCGGCGCTCGACCCCGAGATGATCGCGAGCCTGCATACCCTGATGGAGGCGATCGCGACCGGGGCGGTGCTCGAAACCGGGGATGCCGCCACCGCCGAGGGCGCCGAAGGCACGGACGCCACTGAGACGGGGGAGTGACCCATGGACAAGCACCGGCTCAGCCTCATCGTCATCGGCGTCTTCGCCATCGCCATCCTGGTGGGCGGGTGGTTCGTCGGCGTGCAGCCACAGCTCGACCGCTCGTCGCGGGCGAACGTGCAGACCGCCTCGCTCATGCAGACCAACGACATCCAGCACGCCAAGAACCAGGCGCTGGCCGCTGAGCACCTCAAGCTCGAGGACTACAAACGCGAGCTCGCCGAGAACCAGCAGCGCATTCCGGCCGCCCGTGCGCAGCAGGAGCTGATCAACCAGATCGATGCCGCGGCCGCCGCCGCGGGGGTGAGCATCCGCTCCCTCACCTTCGATCCCGCGGTGTCGTTCGCCGCCCCCGAAGACATCACCGCCGCCGTCGGGGTGGACAGCGACTTCATCGGCGTGCCGCTGACGCTCTCGGCAGAGGGCGAGCGGGCGGCGCTGGAGGCGTTCGCCGCGAACGTGCAGAACTCCGCGCGCGTGATCACGATCGGGGGGAGCCAGTTCACCGGAGGCGAGATCGATTCCCTCGTCATCTCCGGCGCGACGTGGGTGCTGATGCCGGCGTCGTGAGACCGACCGGGGTGGGCGGCGACCCGAGGGCCGCCCACCCCTGTCAAGCCCCGGAGCTGCGCTGGACCCGACCGATAGCCTGGCGCGATGAACCTGCAGCGCATCATCGCCTGGGCTCTGTCGACCAAACCGGTGCGGGCCTTCCTGCTCTACAGCGAGCACCGCGGGCCGGTGCTGGCCGACAGTGTCACCTACCGCACTCTGTTCAGCGTCTTCGCGGGCGTGCTGCTCGGCTTCTCGCTCGCCGGCCTCTGGCTCGCGGACAACCCGGCGGCCTTCGACGCGCTCATCGCCGGCGTCGACAGCGCCATCCCCGGCATCGTCGGTGAGGGCGGCATCATCGAGGATCCGCAGGACGTCGCCGTCCCGGCCGGGCTCACCATCGCCGGCATCCTCTCGCTCATCGGTCTCGTCGGTGCCGCGATCGGTGCCATCGGCACCCTCCGCACCGCCATGCGCATCATCGCCGACCGCGTGACCGAGGACGTCATGTTCGTGTGGGTGCTGCTGCGCAACCTGGGTCTTGCCATCGGCATCGGCGTCGGCCTCGGCGCCTCGGCCGCCATCAGCTTCCTGGGAACGGCCGGCCTCGGCATCGTCGGCGACTGGCTGGGCCTGGCTCAGGACTCGCCGGTGCTCGACATCGGCGGCCGCATCATCACGGTCGTCGCGGTCTTCGCCCTCGACGCCGCCATCATCGCCGGCGCCTTCTGGGTGCTCTCGGGGCTGCGGGCATCGGCCCGGGCGCTCTGGAGCGGGGCGCTGCTGGGTGCGGTGGGCCTCACGGTGCTGCAGCAGCTGTCGGGCCTGTTCGTGGGCGGGGCGTCGTCGAACCCGCTGCTGGCCTCGTTCGCCTCGCTCATCGCGCTGCTGCTGTGGTTCAACCTCTCGGCGCAGGTGATCCTCATCGCCAGCGCCTACATCGTCACCGGCGTCGAGGAGGAAGCCGACCGGGTGCGCGCGCGACACGGTGCCCAGACGTTCGCGCAGCGCCGCGTGCGGCGGGCGGAGAATGCCGTCATGGTCGCCTCCGACGAGCTCACGCGGGCACGGGAGGTCGAAGCCGAAGAACGGGAGAAGGCGCTCGAGAAGGCCCGGGCATGACCCGAGTGCCGGCGTACACCGCCGCGCAGGTGCGCGCCGCCGAGGCGCCGCTGCTGGCGGCGGGGGAGCCGCTCATGCAGCGCGCCGCGGCCGCGCTGGCCGACGTGCTGCGTCAGGAGCTGCCGCCCGGCGGCCGCGTGCTCGTGGTGGCCGGCCGCGGCGACAACGGCGGCGACGCGCTGTTCGCGGGGGCCGCGCTGGCGGCGGAGGGGACAGCCGTGGACATCGTGCAGACGACGGATGCCGCGCACGCGCAGGGCCTGGATGCCGCCCTGGCGGCGCACGCACGCGTCATCGCGCTCGACGAGGCCGCCGCCGCCGACCCCGCGTACGCGCTCATCGTCGACGGCATCGTCGGCATCGGCGCCACGGGCGACCCGGCGCTGCGCGGCGGCGCCCGCGAAGCGGTGGCCGCCCTCCTGCCCGCCGTGCGCCGCGGCGACATTCGCGTGATCGCCGTCGATCTCCCGAGCGGCCTGCAGCCCGATGACGGCACGGTCGCCGACGACATCGTGCTGCCCGCGTCCGTCACGGTGACCTTCGGTGCGCTCAAGGCGGGGCTCGTGCGCGACGCCGGCCCGCGTCTGGCGGGCCGCGTCGTGCTGGTCGATCTGGGACTGGATCTTCCCGCCGGCGAGGCGGTGGACGACGGGGACGTCGACCTCTTGCGGCACCCGTGACGGGCGCGTGAAGATCACGTTGCCATCTCCGCGCTGACGGTGGGAATCGGGTGCGAGTGGCAACGGCACCCCCTCACAGTCGGTAGCGTCGTATCGTGGCCCATCAGCGAGAGAACGACACCGCAGCCTCCCACCCGCTCCAGGCGACGCATCCGCTCGCCCTCGCACCCGTGACGGCCCCCGCCGCCACGGTCGACGGATTCGTGGCGGAGTTCCTGCAGAACCTCAACCTCGAGCGGGGGGTGACGCTGACCGCCTCCAGCCCCAATGACCGCTACGTCGCGCTGGCGTACACGGTGCGGGATTACCTCATCGCGCGGTGGCTCGAAGACCGCCGGCACCTGCGGGAGACCCAGGCCAAGACCGTCTGCTACCTGTCGGCCGAGTACCTGCTGGGTCGCCAGCTCGAGAACAACCTGCTGGCGACCGACCTCACCGACATCGCCACCGAGGCGCTCGCACAGTGCGGTATCGACCTCCACGAGCTGCGCGACCTCGAGGTAGAGCCCGGCCTCGGCAACGGCGGTCTCGGCCGCCTCGCGGCGTGCTTCATCGATTCGCTGGCCACCATGAGCGTGCCCAACATCGGCTACGGCATCCGCTACGAGTACGGCATCTTCCGCCAGACGTTCGAGGACGGCCAGCAGAGCGAGCAGCCCGACGCCTGGCTCGCCCTCGGTTCGCCGTGGGAGTTCCCCCACCCCGAGGCCGCGCAGACGATCGGCTTCGGCGGCCACACCGAGACCTACCAAGACGACGAGGGCGTCACGCGCTCGCGCTGGGTGCCCGGCTGGAGCGTGCGGGCCGTTCCGTACAACTACATGGTCCCGGGCTACCGCAGCGGCCGCGTCAACACGCTGCGCCTGTGGAGCGCCCAGGCCACCGACGCGTTCGACCTGCGCATCTTCAACTCCGGCGACTACGAAGAAGCCGTGCGCGCGCAGACCTACGCCGAGAACATCTCCAAGGTTCTGTACCCCGAGGACTCCACACCGCAGGGCAAGGAGCTGCGCCTGCAGCAGCAGTACTTCTTCGTGGCGGCATCCATCGCCGACTTCATCGACGCGCAGCTCGCCGACGGCACGGACCTTGCGAACCTGCCCGACAAGGTCATCTTCCAGCTCAACGACACCCATCCGGTCATCGCCGTGCCCGAGCTCATGCGCGTGCTCGTCGACGAGAAGGGCATGACGTGGGATGCCGCGTGGGACATCACCCGCCAGTGCTTCGCCTACACGTGCCACACGCTGCTGCCCGAAGCCCTCGAAGTGTGGTCGGTCGAGCTGATGGGGCGGCTGCTGCCGCGGCATCTGGAGATCATCTACCGCATCAACGAGGAGTTCCTCGCGGCCGTGCGGGAACGGTTCGGCGACGATGAGATGCGCATCCGCGACATGTCGATCATCGCGGAGTTCCCGGAGCGCTCAGTGCGTATGGCGTACCTCGCGACCGTCGCCGCCGCGAAGGTCAACGGCGTCGCGGAGCTGCACTCGCAGCTGCTGCGCGAGAAGGTGCTGCCCGACTTCGACGAGTTCTTCCCCGGCCGGTTCATCAACGTCACCAACGGCGTGACGCCCCGCCGCTTCCTGCGGCTGGCGAACCCCGACCTGTCGGCGCTCATCACCGAGGCGATCGGCGAGGGGTGGGTCACCGACCTCGAGCGTCTGCAGGAGCTCGAGCCGTACGCCGACGACGCCGACTTCCGCTCCGCGTTCGCGCAGGTGAAGGCCGCCAACAAGCGACACCTCAGCGACGTGCTGCGCGCCCGCGACGGCTTCGAGGTCGGCGACGGTCACATGCTCGACGTCATGGTCAAGCGCCTGCACGAGTACAAGCGTCAGATGCTGAAGCTCCTGCACATCGTCACGACGTACGAGAACATCGTGTCGGGCAAGGTCGCCGCCGCCGACGTGCAGCCGCGCACGTTCCTCTTCGGCGCCAAGGCCGCTCCCGGCTACGTCATGGCCAAGCGCATCATCCACCTCATCAACGCCGTCGGCTCGGTCGTCAACGCCGATCCGCGCGTCGAGGGCCGGCTGCAGGTGCTGTTCCCGCCGAACTACAACGTCACGCTCGCCGAGCGGGTCGTGCCCGCCGCCGACCTGTCGGAGCAGATCTCGCTCGCCGGCAAGGAGGCCTCGGGCACCGGCAACATGAAGTTCGCCCTCAACGGCGCACTCACCATCGGCACCGACGACGGCGCGAACGTCGAGATCCGCGAACTCGTCGGCGACGAGAACTTCTTCCTGTTCGGCATGACCGAGCCCGAGGTCGAGGCGCTGTGGGCCCGCGGGTACCGGCCGAGCGACTTCTACGCCGCCGACGACGACCTGCGTCGCAGCATCGACCTCATCGCATCGGGGGCGTTCTCCGGCGGTGACCGCTCGGTGTTCGAGCCCGTCGTGTCGAACCTGCTCTACGACGACCGCTTCATGGTGCTCGCCGACTACCGGTCGTACATCGACGAGCAGGCGAAGGTGGATGCCGCCTACGCCGACCGCGACGCATGGACGCGCTCGGCGATCCTCAACGTCGCGCGGTGCGGGTTCTTCTCGTCCGACCGGTCGATGCGCGACTACATCGACCGCATCTGGCACACCCCGCCGGTGATGTGACTCAACGGGCGTAGCGCTCGACGAACGTCCGCAGGATGCGACCGGTGTGCGTCACGGGCTCCCGCCGCACGGCCGCGAGGGTGAGGTCGAGCTCCTCGGGGGCGAAGTACCCGTGGCGGGCGTACGTGCGGATGCGGGTGGTCATGCCGTCGACGTCGCACTCCGGGTGGAACTGGGTGGCGTAGACGTTGTGGCCCACCCGGAACATCTGCACGGGGCACGCCGCCGACGTCGCCAGCAGCGTCGCCGACGGCGGCAGGCGGGTGATGGCTTCCTTGTGGCCGACGAAAGCGGTGAACTCGTCGGGGAGGTCGGCCAGCAGCGGGTCGGCGGCGCCTGCCGCCGTGCGCGACACCGTCACGACGCTGATGGGCTCGCGGTACGTGCGGTCGATCACCGCGCCCTCGTGCGCGCCGAGCGTTCCGATGCCGTAGCAGGCCCCGAAGAACGGGAAGTCGCGCGGCACCACCTGGTCGAGCAGGCGGGCGAAATCGGCCTCGGCGCGACGCTGCACAGCGGACTTGCTCTGGACCGGGTCGGACGCGTTGAAGGGACCGCCACCGACGAAGATCCCCGAGTAGGCATCCAGGTCGACATCCCCCAGGGGACCTGCTTCGAGCCGTACGCGGTGGAGGTCTCTCTCGTCCAGACCGGTGAACCGGAGGAAGAGCGCATACTCCTCGTCCGCCGGGACGTCTTCGGGTCGGGTGGCCAGCAGCAGGAAAGGCTTCATCGCGCCCGAGTCTATGCGCGTGGCCGCACGGCGCCGCCCGCAGATGATGCTTCATCCCGCGCACCGCGCGGCCTAGGGTGAAAGCGACGGCCGCAGACCCCGCGGCCGCGACAGCGACGTCGCAGGGAGAACCCCATGTCCACCATCGCCTGGATCGGCCTCGGCCACATGGGTGCGCCCATGGCCGCCCACCTCGTCTCCGCCGGACACACCGTGCGGGGCGTCGACCCGGTGCCCGCCGCGCGCGACGCGGCCGCCGCCCGCGGCATCCAGCTCGTGGACTCCGTCGCCGAGGCGCTGCAGGGCGCTGACGCGTGTCTCACCTCGCTCCCCGGCCCCGCCCAGGTGCGGGAGGTGTACGGGGCGCAAGACGGCGTCTTCGCCCATGCGGCCGCCGGCACCCTGCTCCTGGACACCTCCACCGTCGACGTCGGCACCTCGCGGTGGTGCCACGACGAGGCCGCCGCCCGCGGCCTCGCGTTCGTCGACGCGCCGATCTCCGGCGGCACGGCCGGGGCAGAGGCCGGCACCCTCGCGGTCATGCTCGGCGGGCACCCCGACCACCTCGTGCGCGCGCGGACCGTCGTCGAGCCGATGGCCCGCGCCGTCATCGACTGCGGCGAGGCCACCAGCGGCATCGCCGCCAAACTCGCCAACAACATGATGCTGTTCATCAGCGTCATGGCGATGTCGGAGGGTTCGCAGCTCGCGGAGCATCTGGGGCTCGATCCGCACGTGTTCTGGCAGGTGGTGGATGCCTCGTCCGGCCAGTCCTGGGCGCAGCGCACCTGGTACCCGGTGCCGGGGGTCGTGCCCACGGCCGCGGCCAACCACGACTTCGACGCGACCTTCTCGGCCGACCTCGCGCGCAAGGACTGCGGACTGGCGGTGCAGGCGGGGGAGGCGACCGGGGTGCACCTCCCCGCCGCCCGGCTGGCACTCTCGCAGTTGCAGCAGCTCGCGGCGGAGGGCCTGGGGGGCAAGGACTGCACGCTCGTGGCGAAGTTCGCCTCGCCCGACGGCACGCTGCGCGGCTACACCCCCGCGCCCCGCGAATAGCACTCCGCGCCATGCGGGGCAACGGCGTCCGGCGTGCCGTCGGGGCGCGTTAGGGTCGGATCAGGAGGTCATTTCATGGCTATTGCACGAATGCAGGGAGGCCCGCTCGACGGGCAGCTGCTTCCCCTGGAGGACCCGGAGATGGACCGGCTCATCCTTCCGTACAGCGAGACGCAGGTCGTCTACGAGCGCGCCGGCGCCCCGGAGAACACCGGCTCCGACGACGGTCCCACCGAGGCGGTCTTCCGCTTCGTCGAGGCGGAGGACGACATCGTTCCCGAGCGCGACGACGAGAACGACCCGTGGTGACAGCGGGCGCCGATCCGTCCGCAGCCGAGCCTTCCCGCTCCCTCGAAGTCGAGCACACCTACGACGTCGACGCGGCCACGCCGCTGCCGGACTGGACGGTGCTCCCGGGTGTCGCCGCGGTCGGCGAGCCCGAGCCGCGCGACCTCGACGCCCGCTACTTCGACACCGCGGCAGCGCACCTCGCCCGCGCCCGCGTCGCCGTGCGCCGACGGTCGGGCGGGCCCGACGAGGGGTGGCACATCAAGATCGCCACGCCCGAGGGCAAACACGAATGGGCCTGGCCGCTGGACGTCGAGCCCGCCGACGACGCGCTCGACGTGCCCGTGCCCGAGCCGGTCGTCGCGGCACTGGCGCAGTGGGCGCAGCCGCCGTTCACGGCGCTCGCCCGCATCCGCAACCACCGCACGGCGTACGCCCTGCGCGATGCCGACGGTGCGCTGGTGGCCGAGTTCGTCGACGACCAGGTGACCGCCCGCGACGAACGGCGTGGCACCGAGTCGTCGTGGCGCGAGTGGGAGCTGGAACTCGGTCCCGCCGCGCCCGTCGACCCGGCGGCGTTCTTCTCGGCTGCCGACGATGTGGTCGCCGCCGTGGGCGGGCGCCCCGCGGCATCCGAGTCGAAGCTCGCCCGCACGCTGGGAGCCTGACACTCCCGCACACCGCCCGTGAACGAACGAACGCCGCCCCCGATCGGAGGCGGCGTTCGTGCGTCGACGCGAGGCGTCAGAGGTTGATCATGTGACCCGCGAGGCCGTGGAAGGCCTCCTGCAGGGCCTCCGACAGCGTCGGGTGGGTGTGCACGTTGCGTGCGGCTTCGAGCGCGGTGAGGTCCCACTTCTGCGCGAGGGTGAGCTCGGGCAGCAGCTCCGACACGTCGGGTCCGATGAGGTGGCCACCCAGCAGCTCGAGGTGCTCGGCGTCGGCGATGAGCTTGACGAAGCCGATCGGCTCGCCCAGGCCATTGGCCTTGCCGTTCGCGCTGAACGGGAACTTCGCGACCTTCACGTCGTAGCCGGCATCGCGTGCCTGCTGCTCGGTGAGACCGAACGAGGCCACCTGCGGCGAGCAGAACGTCGCCCGCGGCATCATGCGGTAGTCGCCGAGGGTCTGGGTCTCGGCCTTGGCGATGGTCTCGGCGGCGACGACGGCCTGCGCCTCGGCCACGTGGGCCAGCTGCAGCTTCGCGGTCACGTCGCCGATGGCGTAGATGCCCTCGACGTTCGTGCGCATGTAGTCGTCGATGTCGATCGCGCCGCGGTCGGTGAGCTTGACCCCGGTGTTCTCCAGGCCGAAGCCCTCGACGTTGGCGGCGAAGCCGATCGACATCATGACCTTGTCGGCCTCGATCGAGCCCTTCGCGCCGTCGGCGTTCGCGCTGTAGGCGACGGTGACCTTCGAGCCGTCGTCGGTGACCGACTCCACCTTGGTGGAGGTGAGGATGTCGATGCCGTACTTCTTGTACTGCTTCTGGATCTCCTTCGAGACCTCGACGTCCTCGTTGGGCAGTGCCCGGTCGAGGAACTCGATGATGGTGACCTTCACGCCGTAGTTGCTCAGCACGAAGGCGAACTCCATGCCGATCGCGCCGGCGCCGACGATCACGATCGAGCCCGGCAGGTCGCGGGTGAGGATCTGCTCCTCGTAGGTCACGACGTTCTTGCTCAGCTGCACGCCGGGAAGCAGACGCACCTTGGAGCCGGTGGAGATGATGGCGTTGTCGAAGGTGATCCGCTCGGTGGAGCCGTCGGCCTTGGCCACGTCGATCGTGTGCGCGTCGGCGAACGTGCCGCGGCCCTCGTACTCGGTGACCTTGTTCTTCTTCATCAAGAAGTGGATGCCCTTGACGTGGGTCTCCGCGACCTTGCGGCTGCGGTCCCACGCGGTGCCGAAGTCGAAGCTCACGTCACCGGAGATGCCGAACAGGTCGGCCTTGTGCAGGAAGGTGTGCGCGAGGTCGGCGTTGCGAAGGAGAGCCTTGGAGGGGATGCAGCCGACGTTCAGGCACACACCGCCCCAGTACTTCTCTTCGATGATGGCGACAGACAGGCCGAGCTGCGCGCTGCGGACCGCTGCGACATACCCGCCGGGGCCCGCGCCGAGGATGACGACGTCGTAGTGAGGCATGACCACCAGCCTAGTCCTGGTCGGGGCGCTGGTCCCCGCCTGCGGCGGCGGTCTCGCGCGCCTGGGCGAGGTCGCGTTCGCGACGGGCGCGACGGGAACGGGAGATGAGAAGGTACGCCACGGCCGCGACGAGTGCGGCCACCACGACGCCGACGATCGTCCAGATGAGGGCGGAGGAGGCGTCGCCCCCGTCGTCGGCGGGGGTCGGGGTGGCGGTCACCGCCACGGTCGGCGCAGCACTGTCGTCGGGTGTGGGCTTGGCGCTCGCGCCGGGCGGCGCGGCGGGGGCGCTCGCCGACGGGGAGGGGGCGCCACCGGCGACGGTGAACGTGAACTCGCCGTCGATCGGGTGGCCGTCGCTGGAGACGATCTTCCACAGCACGCTGACGGCTCCGGTCGCGGGGCCCTCCAGCGCCTGGACGACGTCGGTGCCGTCGATGACGGGGTCGCCGGAGGTGAGGTCGGCGCCGGTGGCATCCGTCACCTCCACGAGGGTCGCGCCGGGCTCGTCCAGCGGGAACGCCGAGAAGGTGAGGGTGATCTCCTCCGGCAGCGCCTGCACCGATGCGCCGTCGGCCGGGTCACTCACCAGCAGCTCGTCGTGGGCGGATGCCGGCACGGCGGTGACGAGCACCGCGGCCAGGCCCAGGCCGATCGCGGCGGCGACGGCGGCCAGGCGTCGGGTCAGCGGCACGTGAATTCCTTGTGACAACACCCGTCCGAGCCTACCCGGGGGTACCGCGGCGGCGGAGGGCGACCTAGCATGACGGCAGGCGGGCCACCTGCCCGCTCGACTCGGACGAAGAGAGGTGCGGGATGGACGCGAGGATGATGGATGCCATGTCGGCGGACATGATGTCGATGCCGGGCATGCAGTCGATGGACATGGGACTGATGCAGGCGTGTATGGACGCGTGTGCGGCGTGCGAGCAGTCGTGCACGGTGTGCGCCGTGCAGGGGATGGACTGCGCGCCGTCGTCGATGAACTGCGCGGACATGTGCAACACGATGATGCGCTCGATGCTGCGGATGCAGGGGATGACCCCGGCGTCGATGATGGCGATGCTCGACGCCTGCATCGCGATGTGCGAAACGTGCGAGGACATGTGCCTGCAGCACGCCGAGACGAGCGAGGTCTGCAAGATGAGCGCGCAGGCGTGCCGCGCGTGCGCCGATGCCTGCCAGGCGCTGAAGGAGTCGATGGCCGTCTGAGGACGGCCGCCGCCGACGGCGCGGCGCTACCGGCCGTGCGGGTGTCTACGCGGCGGCGGCGTCCAGCGGCGCGACGTTGAACCAGCGGGTGCCCACCGCGAGCACGCGGTAGCGGCGGTGCACGGCGACGGGCGTGCCCGCGGGGGCCCCCGCCGCGGCGCCGGCGCCGTTCCACACCCGGATCGTCTCGCCGTCGGCGATCGTGCGCAGCGTGAGTTCCCCGGTCGCGGCATCCGCGTCGGCGACGATGGCGTCGGCCCACTCCAGCGGGGTGGACGACGCCAGTCGCGCCTGCACGAGGTGAACGGCGTGCCCGGGGGCGAACACCGAGCAGGGCTTGCCGTGGACACACATGCACAGCGTCTGCCCACGCACCTCGAGGGGCTGGCTGCGGCTGTGGTGGGTCGACACGGGGGAGTCCTTTCGCGAGACGGTGAGGCCACGGTACGCGGGGACCCGAGATGGTCGCATCCGGCCCGACACACGACGAAACACGCGGATGCCGGTGCATCGGATCGTCAATCCGCACTGGCATCCAACGACGCATCCACTAGGCTGAAGCGAAGGAGGAAGTGTGGACGAGAACGGCCGCCGGGACCACGGGAGCATCCATCGCGACGCGAGCGATGCGCACACGCCTGCGGGCGGATCGGACACGACGCAGACGTTCGGGCACGATTCCGATCTCTCCTTCATCCCGTTCGGCAGTGATCTGACCGAACAGGAACTCGAGGCGATCTCCTCGCTCCCGTCGCGCTCCGCGCTGCTGATGGTGCGCTCCGGGCCCACCGCCGGCGCCCGCTACCTGCTCGACAACGACGTGGCGACGATCGGCCGGCATCCCGAAGCCGACATCTTCTTCGACGACGTCACCGTGTCGCGCCGTCACGCCGAGGTCACCCGCACCGGGCTCACCTTCGAGATCGTCGACCAGCGCTCGCTCAACGGCACCTACGTCAACGGTGAGCGCGTCGACCGCGCCGCACTGACCGACGGCGCCGAGGTGCGCATCGGCAAGTTCCGCCTGAACTTCTTCGTCTCCCCCCTCGATCGCACGGCAGGGGCTTGATGGCGCAGGTTGCACCCCGCGGGCGTTCCACGCCGGCGGGCTACCTCAGTATCGGCCAGGTGCTTGCACGCCTGGCCCCCGAGTTCCCCTCGCTGACCAGCAGCAAGCTGCGCTTCCTCGAGGTGCAGGGCATCGTCGCCCCCACGCGCACCGAGTCGGGGTATCGCAAGTTCTCGCCCGGTGACCTCGAACGGCTGCGCCTGGCGCTGTCGCTGCAGCGTGACCACTACATGCCGCTGCAGCGCATCCGCGAGGTGCTCGACGAGCGCGACGCCGGACACGAGATCGGCGCGCTCATGCCGCCGTCGATCATGGCGACCCCGCGACGCTACCGCCGCGACGAGCTGATCGCCGCCGCCGGCGCCGATGCGAGCCTGCTCGGCGACGCCATCACGGCGGGCCTCATGGCGGGCGCCGACTCGTACGACGAGCGGTCGCTGACGCTGCTGCGGGCCCTCGCCGGGCTCGCGGAGCACGGCATCCAGCCCCGTCACCTGCGGTCGCTGCGCCAGAGCGCCGAACGGGATGTGGCGCTGGTCGAGACGGCACTGGCTCCGATGCTGCGACGCACCGACGCCACCGCACGGGCGCGGGCGGGCGAGCTCGCACCCGAACTCGTGCGCCGACTGGACGAGCTGCGCACGGCATTCGTGCTGACCGCGCTCGAGCGCATCGCCCCGTAGCGCGACACGCCGAACCGCAGACGCGGATGTCATTGCCGCTGCCCGATTGCTCATCTAGCGTTGACGTAACGACCCGAACAGTGAGGAGGCGAGCATGATCGCTGGCGACCCGGCAGACGGCCAGCCCTTCTCCGCCGAACTCCTCTTCACCGACGGGCTTCCGGAGATGGACGACGAAGCGGGCTACCGCGGCGCCCAGGCCGCTCGTGCCGCCGGCATCACGTACCGTCAGCTGGACTACTGGGCCCGCACCGAACTGGTCGTGCCGACCGTGCGTGGGGCGTCAGGGTCGGGTTCGCAGCGCCTGTACGGCTTCCGCGACATCCTCGTGCTGAAGCTCGTGAAGCGGCTGCTCGACACCGGCATCTCGCTGCAGCAGATCCGCACCGCCGTGGACCAGCTGCGTGCTGCCGGCATCCGGGATCTGGCCGGTACGACGCTCATGAGCGACGGGGCATCGGTGTACCTGTGCACGTCGAACGACGAGGTCATCGATCTCGTGAGCCGCGGTCAGGGCGTCTTCGGCATCGCGGTGGGCAAGGTTCTGCGCGAGGTCGAGTCGACGCTGGTGGACTTCGACGCGCAGGCGCCCGAGTCGGTCGACGACCTCGCCGCCCACCGCGCCAAGCGCACCGCCTGACCCGCCCGCACGCCGCCGAGTGAGCATTCGCGCTGTCGAGTGAGTACTTGCGTTCGCGAGTGAGCATTCGTCTTCTCGAGTGAGTACTCGCGGCTTCGTTCTGTCGTAGGAAGCGGATGCCGCGCGCGTGCGCCTCGTAGCTTCTGAGCGCTCACTCGGCGCGGCGAATACTCACTCGGCGCGACGAATGCTCACTCGCGAGCGGCTTCGCGAGCGGGGGGCGGGGTGGGTCAGGCGCGGGATTCGGCCGGGTCGGGAATGCGACCGGTGCGCATGACGCGATCCAGCAGGGCGTCGAAGTCGGCGGCCAGCTCCTGCGCCGAGTCCCCAGGCCAGATGTGCAGCGGCTTCGCGGCACCCTGCGCCTGCTGCAGCGACGTGCGCTCCGGCAGCTGGGGCGACAGCACAAGCGGGCCGAACATGTCGCGCAGCTCCTTGATGCGGAACTGGTGCTCGATCGACTGCGGGCGCACGCGGTTGACGACGATGCCCAGTGGCTGCAGGCGCGGCGACAGGCCGCGACGGATCTCCTCGATCGCCCGCAGCGCGCGGTCGGCCGCGGCGACCGAGAACAGGCCGGGCTCGGTGACCACGATGACGCGGTCCGACGCCGCCCATGCGGTACGCGTGAGTGCGTTCAGCGACGGTGCGCAGTCGATGAGCACGAGGTCGTAGTCCGCCTCGATCGTGGCGAGGGCCTCTTCGAGCTTCCAGACGTCGCGCACGCTCGGGTGCGGTCCGTCGAAGTTGATGGCCGAGGGGCTGCCGATCATGACGTCGATCGTGCCCGGGTGCACCTTCGCCCAGCCGCTGGAGGTGATCGCCTGACGGACGACCTTCTCCTTCGGATTGGCCAGCACGTCCGCGACGTTCAACCTGCCGGCGACTTGGATATCCATCCCCGTCGACACGTCGGACTGCGGGTCGAGATCGACGACGAGGGTGCGGACACCGCGAGCGAACGCAGCGGATGCGAGCCCCAGTGTGACCGTTGTCTTGCCGACCCCGCCCTTGAGCGAGCTGACGGAGAGTACGTGCACAGAGGTCTACGTTACCGTCCCCTAGGCTGTGAGCACACTCAGGCACTTCCGGCGTCCGCAGATGCACGCCCCGGTCATCCACGTGAGGTGAGCATGTTCCGCAAGATCCTGGTCGCGAACCGAGGCGAAATCGCCATTCGGGCTTTCCGCGCCGCATTCGAACTCGGCGCGCGAACGGTCGCGGTCTTCCCGTACGAAGACCGGTACTCGCTGCACCGTCTGAAGGCCGACGAGGCGTACCGCATCGGCACCGAGGGCCACCCGGTGCGTGCATACCTCGACGTGGACGAGATCATCCGGGTCGCCACCGAGAGCGGGGCGGATGCCATTTACCCCGGCTACGGCTTCCTCTCGGAGAACCCGGAGCTCGCGGCCAAGGCGGCCGCCGCCGGGATCGCCTTCATCGGCCCGCCCGCCGAGGTGCTCGAGATGGCCGGCAACAAGGTCACCGCGAAGCACCACGCCGAGGCGGCCGGCGTGCCGGTGCTGCGGTCCACCGAGGCATCCGACGACGTCGACGCGCTCGTCGCGGAGGCCGAGGACATCGGCTTCCCGATCTTCGTCAAGGCCGTCGCCGGCGGCGGCGGACGCGGGATGCGGCGCGTTGAGCGCCCCGAAGAGCTCGCCCCGGCACTGGCCGAGGCCATGCGCGAGGCCGCCAGTGCCTTCGGCGACGCCCGCGTCTTCCTCGAGCAGGCCGTGCAGCGGCCGCGCCACATCGAGGTGCAGATCCTCGCCGACAAGGCCGGGCACACGGTGCACCTGTTCGAGCGCGACTGCTCGGTGCAGCGCCGCCACCAGAAGGTGATCGAGATCGCCCCGGCGCCGAACCTCGACGAGGACCTCCGCAATGCGCTGCACCGGTACGCCGTCGCGTTCGCCGAGTCGATCGGCTACCAGAACGCCGGCACCGTGGAGTTCCTCCTCGAGACCGCCGGTCCCCGCACCGGTGAGGTCGTCTTCATCGAGATGAACCCGCGCATCCAGGTGGAGCACACCGTGACCGAAGAGGTCACCGACGTCGACCTCGTGCAGTCGCAGATGCGCATCGCCGCGGGGGAGACCCTCGAGGACCTCGGACTGCAGCAGGAGAACATCCACCTGCGCGGCGCGGCGCTGCAGTGCCGCATCACGACCGAGGACCCGTCGCAGGGCTTCCGCCCCGACACCGGCAAGATCACCACCTACCGTTCGCCCGGCGGTGCCGGCATCCGCCTCGACGGCGGCACGACGGCGGCGGGCTCGCAGATCAGCCCGCACTTCGACTCGATGCTCGCCAAGCTCACCTGCCGAGGCCGGGACTTCCAGGCGGCGGTCGTGCGCTCCCGCCGCGCCCTGGCGGAGTTCCGCATCCGCGGCGTCTCCACCAACATCCCGTTCCTGCAGAAGGTGCTCGACGACCCGGCGTTCATCGCCGGCGACCTGTCGACCGCGTTCATCGACGAGCGCCCGGAGCTCGCGAACGGTCGCGAGTCGAAGGACCGCGGTTCGAAGATCCTCGGCTGGCTGGCCGACACGACCGTCAACCGCCCGAACGGCGACAATCCGGTGACCGTCGACCCGGCATCCAAGCTGCCCGAGATCGACCTCAGCGCCGCACCGCCGGCAGGCTCCCGGCAGCGGCTGCAGGAGCTCGGTCCCGCCGGCTTCGCCCGGGCGCTGCGCGAGCAGAGCGCCCTCGCGGTCACCGAGACCACCTTCCGTGACGCCCACCAGTCGCTGCTGGCCACCCGCGTGCGCACGAAGGACCTCGTCACCGTGGCCCCGTACGTCGCGCGGCTGACCCCGCAGCTGCTGTCGGTCGAGGCGTGGGGCGGTGCGACCTACGACGTCGCGCTGCGCTTCCTCGGTGAGGACCCGTGGGAGCGGCTGGATTCCCTGCGCACCGCGCTGCCGAACGTCGCGATCCAGATGCTGCTGCGCGGGCGCAACACGGTCGGCTACACGCCGTACCCCACGCAGGTCACCGACGCGTTCGTGCGCGAGGCCGCCGCCTCCGGCGTCGACATCTTCCGCATCTTCGACGCGCTCAACGACGTGGCGCAGATGCGTCCCGCGATCGACGCGGTGCTGGGCACCGGCACCGCCGTCGCGGAGGTGGCGCTGTGCTACACCGGCGACCTGCTGAACCCCGCCGAAGACCTCTACACGCTGGACTACTACCTGCGGCTGGCGGAGCAGATCGTCGACGCCGGTGCGCACGTGCTCGCGATCAAGGACATGGCGGGGCTGCTGCGCCCCGCCGCCGCCGCGCGTCTCGTCTCGGCGCTGCGAGACCGGTTCGACCTGCCGGTGCACGTGCACACGCATGACACCGCCGGTGGTCAGCTGGCCACCCTGCTGGCCGCCAGTGCCGCAGGGGCGGATGCCGTGGACGCCGCGGCCGCGCCGATGTCGGGCACCACGAGCCAGCCGTCGCTGTCGGCGCTCGTGGCGGCGATGGCGCACACCGACCGCGACACCGGCCTGGACCTGGCCGCCGTGTCGGATCTGGAGCCCTACTGGGAGGCGGTGCGCGCGCTGTACCGTCCGTTCGAGTCGGGCCTGCCGGGCCCCACAGGTCGCGTCTACCGTCATGAGATCCCCGGTGGCCAGCTGTCGAACCTGCGTCAGCAGGCCATCGCTCTGGGCCTGGCCGACGACTTCGAGCTCATCGAGGACATGTACGCCGCCGCGGATGCCATCCTCGGCCGCGTCCCCAAGGTGACGCCGTCGTCCAAGGTCGTCGGCGATCTCGCCCTCCACCTCGCGGCGGTCAAGGCCGACCCGGCGGACTTCGAGGCCAACCCGCACAAGTACGACGTGCCCGACTCGGTCGTCGGCTTCATGGCGGGCGAACTGGGCGACCTGCCCGGCGGATGGCCCGAGCCCTTCCGCACGAAGGTGCTGCAGGGCCGAGAGGTGCGCGTCGGGGTGACGGAGCTGGCGGAGGACGATGCCGCCGCCCTCGAGGGCGACTCGCAGACCCGCCGCCGCACGCTCAACCACTTGCTCTTCCCCGCGCCGACCCGCGCGTTCCAGGAGGTGCGCGACACGTACGGTGACCTCAGCGTGCTCGACACCGTCGACTACCTCTACGGCCTGGCGTCGGGCACCGAGCATGTCGTCGAGATCGAGCGGGGCGTGCAGCTGTACGTCGGGCTCGAGGCCATCGGCGAGGCCGATGACAAGGGCATGCGCACCGTCATGACGACCCTCAACGGTCAGCTGCGACCGGTGTTCGTGCGGGACCGCGCGATCGACGTCGCACACCGTCAGGCGGAGAAGGCCGACACGTCCAAGCCCGGCCAGGTGGCGGCTCCCTTCTCGGGCGTCGTGACCGTCAAGGTCGAGGTGGGTGACACCGTCAGCGCCGGTCAGCCGGTCGCGTCGATCGAGGCCATGAAGATGGAAGCAGCCATCACGTCGTCGGTGGACGGCGTCGTCGAGCGGCTCGCCGTGACCGGGACGCAGCAGGTGGAGGCCGGCGACCTTTTGGCCGTCGTGCGCCCCTCCGAGTAGCCTGAAGGGATGGGCGCGCGGCGCCCGGAACCTAGGTGGAGTGAACCCTGTGACGCCCGATCGCAACGAACCGACCAACGACGAGCCCGAAAACGGCGTGCTCGCCGACGGCGGAAGCCTCGACACGACCGGCATCGGCATCCTCGGCGGTGTCACCGCGCAGGTCGATGTCGCCCTGCCGTCGCTGGTATCCGAGGACGATGACGACACGCACGACGAGGCCGTCGACGACGGCGTCGTGGGCGTGGACTTCGTGCCGCTCGGCTTCGCCGCGCCGACCGGTGGCGTGGAGGTCGTGGCCGCGGAGGACGTGACCGTGGATGATGAGACCGGTGAGGTGCCGCACATCACCGGCGAACTGGCTCACGGTGAGGAGTTCGCGGAGGAGGTCGCAGAGATGCCCCACGACGACGAGCAGGTGGCGGATGCCGCTGCCCAGGCCGCGCACGACGAGGTCGAGCCCGCCGCGCCCGAGAGCAGCGCCACGCCCGCAGAGCCCGCCACCACGCCGGCTCCTACCGCCGCGCCCGCTGCTGCCGTCGCCGTGACCGGTGCCGCCCGCACGGCTCCCGCCGCCGCGGACCTGCACCCTCGCGCCACCGAGCGCGGTCGCGCTCACGCGGGTGAGCTGGCTCCGCGCCGCCTCGACGACTTCGAGTCGGGGCGTGAGACGGCCGACCTGCTCACCGCCGACCGCCTGCTCGACCCCCACCACGTCGTCAAGCCCGAGCCCGAGGGTGCGTGGCAGCACTTCGTCTACACCGTCACGGGACGCCGCATCAACCTCGGCGACAACCGTCGCGCCCGCGAGCGCAAGTCGCTGGATCGCCGCATCGCGGCATCGCTGAGCGGCAGCGCGAAGTTCGTGCCGATCCTGTCCCGCAAGGGCGGCGTCGGCAAGACGACGATCACGACGCTGCTGGGCATGGCGCTGGCCGACGCCCGCGACGACCGTGTCATCGCCGTCGACGCCAACCCCGACCGCGGCACGCTGGCCGAGCGCATCGGCAGCGTCAGCGGCCGGACGGTGCGCGACCTCGTGCGCCGCCGCGGCGAGATCTCCGGCTACCACGACCTGTCGGCCATCGTCGCGCGCGACGAGACGCGCCTGGACGTGCTCGCGTCCGACGCCGACCCGCACGTGTCCGAGGCCTTCAGCGACGACGACTACCGCGACGTCGCGCAGTTCGCCGCGCACTACTACTCCGTGGTGCTCACCGACACCGGCACCGGCATCGTCCACTCCGTCATGGGGGCGACGCTCGAACTCGCCGACGAGCTCGTGGTGGTCACGGGCCTCAGCGTCGACGAGGCGCGACTGGCATCCGAGACCCTCACGTGGCTCGAGTCCAACGGCTACGCCGACAAGGCGCACAACGCCATCGTCGTGCTCAACGCGAGCCGCCCCGGCGCGCCGCTGGTGCGTCCCGAGGAGCTCGAGGCGCACTTCAAGACGCGCGTGCGCGCCGTCGTGCGCATGCCGTACGACCCGCACATCGCCACCGGCAGCGCCATCTCGTTCCGCGAACTCCAACCCGAGACGCGTCAGGCGGCCCGTGAACTGGCCGCGATGGTCGTCGAGGGTCTGCGCGGTCAGGCGTCGGTGGCCTGATGAGCGTCCGCGACATCCGCCTCTTCGGCGACCCCGTGCTGCGCTCGGCGTGCGCCCCGATCGTCGAGATCGACGACGGTGTGCGCGCGCTCGTGCGCGATCTGCTCGACACGGTGGAGCTGCCCGGCCGCGCCGGCGTCGCCGCCAACCAGATCGGTGTGGGCGTGCGCGCCTTCAGCTACAACATCGACGGCGACATCGGCTACATCCTCAACCCGCAGCTGGTGGAGGTCTCGGGCGACCCCGTGCCGATGGGGGAGGGATGCCTGTCGGTTCCCGGCCTCTGGCACGACGCCATCCGCCATCCGCACGCCAAGGTCATCGGCCTCGACCTCGACGGCAACCAGGTCGTGCTCGAGGGCGACGGCCTGCTCGCGCAGGCGCTGCAGCACGAGACCGACCACCTCGAGGGGCGGCTGTTCCTCGACCGTCTCTCGCCCGAGGACCGTCGCACCGCGATGCGCGAGGTCCGCGAGTCCGCCTGGTTCTGACCCGCCGCGCCCTTCCCTCCCTCCCTCCTTCCCTCCCTCCCGATTTCGCTGAGACCACAGCTGACGGCCGAGACCGTGGGAAACGACCGTTGTCTCGGCCGCCAGCTGTGGCTTCACGGGGCGGATGCCGCAGGGCACGACGACGCAGAAGGCCCGGAGCGGGAGCTGCGGGCCTTCTGCGTGCGTGCGGGCGGCGTCAGCCGCCCAGCGGGACGTTCGTCGTCGTCACGGGCACCGCGTACAGCTCATCGATGTGCACCGAGAAGTCGTCGAGGATGACGTTTCGCTTGATCGACATCTTGGGCGTCAGGTGACCGCTGGCCTCGGTCCACTCGGTCGCGAGGATCGTGAACTTGCGGATCGACTCGGCGCGCGACACGTGCGTGTTCGCGGTGTCGATCGCCTTCTGGATCTCGGCACGCACCTTCGGGTCCTTCGCCGCATCGGTGAGCGAGAGGTCCGCAGGCATGTCGTTGTTCGCGAGCCACGTCGGCAGCATCTCGGAGTCGAGGGTGATCAGCGCCGCGATGAACGGCTTCTTGTCACCGACGACGACGACCTGACCCACGATCGGGTTCGCGCGGATCGGGTCCTCCAGCGCCGCCGGGGCGACGTTCTTGCCACCGGCGGTGACGAGGATCTCCTTCTTGCGACCGGTGATCGTGAGGAAGCCCTCGCTGTCGAACGAGCCGATGTCGCCCGTCTTGAACCAGCCGTCGTGGAACGCTTCGGCCGTGGCCTCGGGGTTGCGCCAGTACTCCTTGAAGACGTTGATGCCGCGCACCTCGATCTCGCCGTCTTCGCCCAGACGGATGCCGACACCGGGCAGCACGGGACCGACGGTGCCGATCTTCGACTTCGTGGCGAGGTTCACCGTCGCGGGCGCCGTCGTCTCGGTGAGGCCGTAGCCCTCGAGGATCGTCACGCCCAGGCTGTGGAAGAAGTGACCCAGACGCGGGCCGAGCGGTGCGGAGCCCGAGACGGCGTACTTGACGTTGCCGCCCATGGCGGCGCGCAGCTTGCCGTAGACGAGCTTGTCGAACAGGCGGAACTTGAGCTTGAGGCCCAGCGGCACCTTCTTGCCGTCCTGCAGCAGGGTGGAGTGCTCCACGGCCGCGTGCGCGGCGGCGCGGAAGATCTTGCCCTTGCCGCCGGCCTCGGCCTTCTGCTCGGCGGAGTTGTAGACCTTCTCGAACACGCGCGGCACGGCCAGCAGGTAGGTGGGCTTGAAGCTCCCCAGCGCCGGCAGCAGCTGGCGCGTGTCGGGCTCGTGCCCGGTCTTCACACCGGCGTGCACGTTGAGGATCGAGATGAACCGCGCGAACACGTGCGCCGTCGTGATGAACAGCAGCGTCGACGCGCCGGGCTCTGCGACGACCTCGCTCAGCGCCTTGGCGGAGTTGCGGCTCAGCTCGACGAAGTTGCTGTGCGTGAGCACGCACCCCTTCGGGCGGCCGGTCGACCCCGACGTGTAGATGAGGGTGGCGATGTCGGCGCCGTTCGCGAGGTTGCGGCGGCGCTGGATCTCCTCGTCCGACACCGACGCGCCCTCGGCGCGGAGCGTCTCGAGGTCACCGGCGGCCATCGACCAGGTCTTGCGCACGAGCGGGACCTCGTCGCGCACCTCGTCGAGGCGAGCGACGTGCTCCTCCGATTCGACGAGGCATGCGATGGCCCCCGAGTCGGAGAGGATCCACTGGATCTGCTTGGGCGAGCTGGTCTCGTAGACCGGCACCATGATCGCGCCGGCATAGAACAGCGCGAAGTCGACGAGCGACCACTCATAGGTCGTGCGGGCGAGGAATGCCACCTTGTCGCCGGGCTCGATGCCGGCGGCGGCGAACCCCTTGGCGAGGCGGATGACCTCACGCTCGAAATCGGCGGCGGTGATGTCGCGCCATCCGCCGGAGCTATCGGGCACGGCGAACAGTGCCAGATTCGGGGTCTGCTTGACCCGCTCGGCCAGCAGATCGCTGATGTTGGCCTGCGGATCGGCGGGGACGATCGCGGGTACTTCGAATTGGACCACGGCAACTCCTTTGGTACCGAACGGGAAATCGGGTTATTGCGTCGAAACCGAGTGTAGCGAACACGACGCCGCCACCCGTCGCCGGGCAGCGGTCGCACTAGACTTCAATGCGGCCCTGCGCCTCGCAGCGGCGGGAAGGATGCCGCGTGCTCAAGGTCGGAATCGATATCGGCGGAACGAAGATCGCCGGAGGCGTCGTCGACGACGACGGCACGGTCCTGGAGAAGCTGCGGGTGGACACCCCCGTCGACACCGGCGAGCTGGCGGATGCCGTCGCCGACATGGCCCGCCACTTCGCCGAGTCGCACGACATCGCCGCCGTGGGTGTCGCGGCAGCGGGCTTCATCGACAAGTCGCGCTCGGTCGTCATCCACGCCCCGAACATCGCGTGGCGCAACGAGCCGCTGCGCGCCAACCTCGAAGCGCGCATCGGCCGCCCCGTGGCGATCGAGAACGACGCCAACGCCGCCGGCTGGGGCGAGTATCGCTTCGGCGCCGGCCGCGGCGTCGGCGACATGGTCATGCTCACCCTCGGCACCGGCGTCGGCGGGGCGATCGTCACCTCGGGCGAGCTCGCCCACGGCGGTCACGGCATCGCCGCGGAGCTCGGCCACACCCGCTTCACGCGCGATGGGCGCCTGTGCGGCTGCGGGCAGAGCGGATGCCTCGAGCAGTACGCGTCCGGCCGCGCCCTTCAGCGCGAAGCAGGCGAGATCGCCGACGGCGGCGGCATCGGCGCGGCCCTCGCGCAGGTGCGTGCCGAGAAGGGCGAGATCGCCGGGCCCGCCATCTCGCGCCTCATCCTCTCCGGCGACCCCGGCGCCGTCGAGGCGCTGCGCCGCGTGGCGACCGCCCTGGGCGAAGCGTGCGGCGGATTCCAGGCGGTGCTCGACCCCGAGCTCTTCGTCATCGGCGGCGGCGTCGCCCAGCTGGGCGAGACGCTGCTCGAGCCGGTGCGCATCGCGTACGAGACATCGCTGCCCGGCTTCGGCGACCGACCCATCGCCGAGTTCGCCATCGCGCAACTCGGCAACGACGCGGGCCTCATCGGCGTCGCCGACCTCGCCGGCAGGAGACTGTAGCGGTGTTCTACTGGCTCATGAAGTACATCGTCGTCGGACCGATCGTGAAGGCGATCTTCCGGCCGTGGATCGTGGGCCGAGCCAACATCCCTGCCGAGGGCGCCGCGATCCTCGCGAGCAACCACTTGTCGGTGAGCGACTCGGTGTTCCTACCGCTCATGATCGACCGCCGCATGTCGTTCCTGGCCAAGAGCGACTACTTCACCGGCAAGGGCATCAAGGGCTGGGCGACCCGCATGTTCATGAAGGGCACCGGTCAGATCGCGATCGACCGCACCGGCGGCAAGGCGTCCGAGGCATCCCTCAACACCGGCCTGCAGGTGCTCGGCCGCGGTGACCTGCTGGGCATCTACCCCGAGGGCACCCGCAGCCCCGACGGCAAGCTGTACCGCGGCCGCACCGGCATCGCGCGCATGGCGCTGGAGGCGCACGTGCCGGTCGTGCCGGTGGTCATGGTCGACACCGATGCCGTCATGCCGATCGGCCGCACGATCCCCCGCGTGGGGCGGGTGGGCATGGTCATCGGCGAGCCGCTGGACTTCTCCCGCTTCCGCGGGATGGAGAGCGACCGCTACGTGCTGCGGTCGGTCACCGACGAGATCATGGTGGCCCTGCAGCGCCTCGGCGAGCAGCAGTACGACGACGTCTACGCCTCGACGGTGAAGGACCGCGCCGCGGCATCCTGAGTCCGCCGCCTCGCCCGCCGTCATGCGGCGCGAAGGGGTCCCGCAGCGTCGATAGACTGGCGGGATGCTCCAGCAGACCGACCCCCTCGACGCATGGCGTGCCCTGCCCATCAAGCAGCAGCCCATCTGGACCGACGCGGATGCCGTCGCCGCCGTCTCCGCCGAGATCGCGTCGATGCCCCCGCTGGTGTTCGCCGGCGAGGTGGACAACCTGCGTGAGCGTCTCGCTCGCGCGGCATCCGGTCAGGCGTTCCTGCTGCAGGGCGGCGACTGCGCCGAGACGTTCGCCGGCGCGACCGCCGACCAGATCCGCAACCGCATCAAGACGGTGCTGCAGATGGCCGTCGTGCTCACCTACGGCGCCTCGATGCCGGTCGTGAAGATGGGGCGCATGGCGGGCCAGTTCGCCAAGCCCCGCTCCAGCGACACCGAGACCCGTGGCGAGGTGACGCTGCCGGCCTACCGCGGCGACATCGTCAACGGCTACGACTTCACCGAGCTGTCGCGCCAGCCCGACCCGCAGCGCCTGCTGAAGGGATACCACACGGCGGCATCCACCCTGAACCTCATCCGTGCGTTCACGCAGGGCGGCTTCGCGGATCTCCGCGAGGTGCACAGCTGGAACAAGGGCTTCGCCTCGAACCCGGCCAACCAGCGCTACGAGCGGATGGCGGGGGAGATCGACCGTGCCATCCGCTTCATGGAGGCCGCGGGCGCCGACTTCGACGAGCTGCGTCGCGTGGAGTTCTACACCGGCCACGAGGGCCTGCTGATGGACTACGAGCGGCCCATGACGCGCATCGACTCGCGCACCGGCACTCCGTACAACACCTCGGCACACTTCCTGTGGGTGGGGGAGCGCACGCGTGACCTCGACGGCGCGCACATCGACTACTTCTCCAAGATCCGCAACCCCATCGGGGTGAAGCTCGGACCCTCGACGTCGACCGACACCGCGCTGAAGCTCATCGACAAGCTCGACCCCGAGCGCGAGCCTGGCCGCCTCACCTTCATCACGCGCATGGGTGCGGGCAAGATCCGCGACGCGCTGCCGCCGCTGCTGGAGGCCGTCAGGGACTCCGGCGCGACGCCGCTATGGGTCACCGACCCGATGCACGGCAACGGCATCACGACGCCCACCGGCTACAAGACGCGTCGCTTCGACGATGTCGTGGACGAGGTGCGCGGCTTCTTCGAGGCGCACCGTGCCGCGGGCACGTTCCCCGGCGGCATCCACGTCGAGCTCACCGGTGACGACGTCACGGAGTGCCTGGGCGGGTCGGAGATGATCGACGAGGCCACGCTGGCCACGCGATACGAGTCGCTGTGCGACCCGCGCCTGAACCACATGCAGAGCCTGGAGCTGGCGTTCCTCGTGGCCGAGGAGCTCGAGAAGCGCTGACCCGGCTTGCGTCCGCGCCGGCTTCGGTCGTCGCGAATGCGCGCTTCGGCGCGCGGTGAGGGCGTTATGCGCCGACCGAACCGGATGCCGCGCGGCGGCGCGGGTTTCGGTCGCCGCGAATGCGCGCTTCGGCGTGCGGTGAGGGTGTTTTGCGCCGACCGAACCGGGTGCCGCGCGGTGGCGCGGGTTTCGGTCGCCGCGAATGCGCGCTTCGGCGTGCGGTGAGGGCGTTTTGCGCCGACCGAACCGGATGCCGCGCCGCGCGGCTCAGCCGGTGGAGCGGACCGTCACCTGGGTTCCGGGAAGCTCCCACGAACCCGCCCCGGGCGAGGTGCTGCTCACGGTGAAGATGCTCCAGACGATCTGGGGGAGCGCCGTGCCGGGCTCGAACCCGGCCTCCGAGAGCACCGTCATCGCCTCGGCCACCGTGAGGCCTTCGACATCGGGCACCTGGATCGGCGCGGGACCCTTGGACACGATGAGCGTCACGGTCTCGCCGGGCCGCCAGTTGCCGCCCTCGCCGCGCGCCGCGATGCCGATGACCTCGCCGTTGGAGAAGTCGCTGCTGTACTCCTGGATCGTCTCGCCGGCGACCTGGAGGTCCACGGCGTTGAGCTCCGACGTCGCGCTGTCCACGCCGCGCCCGCTCACATCGGGGACGGCGCCGGCGGAGACCAGCAGGGCGGCGTCGTCGTCCTGCCGCGCCGTGCAGCCGTTCGTGCAGTCGATGGCGTCGCCGCCGTCGCGGGGGGTGACGGATGCCGAGATCACGACGTCCCGCTCGATGTCGTCGCGGAACTCGCGCGCGGCATCGTCCTGCACGTTGACGATGTTCTGCTCGAGGTACTCGCGGGCCTGTGCCTCGGACATGCCCGCCAGCGCCGTGATCGACACCTCGGCCGGGCCGAGCGACACGAACACCGTGACGGTCGCATCCTGGTCGACGCGGGTGCCCGAGGACGGGTCGGTGCGGATGACGGTCCCCGCCGGCACCTCGAGGTTGTTCTCGCCCTGCTCGACGGCTTGCAGCGACTGCACGGCGAGCTCCGCCTGGGCGTCCGCGAACGTCATGCCCGAGACGTCGGCGACGGCCACCTGCGAACCGGGGCCGGAGCCGAACCACCAGCCGGCACCGCCGGCGAGCCCTGCCAGCAGCAGCACGAGCGCGATGAGCCAGCCGCCCTTGGCGGCGTTGCGCTTGGTGCGGCGACGCAGCCGCGTGGTGTTGTCGACCGGCGGCGTGACGGTGGGGGCGGTGAAGGCGCCGGGGAGGACCTTGGTCATCTCCCCGGAATCCATGCCCTCGTCCTCCGGGACGATGCCGATGGGCGCCGTGCGCACGACCTGCGGGCTGACCCCGAGCTCGCGCTCGATCTCGCGCAGCCGGTCGAGCATGACCTTCGCGTCGGCGGGGCGCTCGTCGGGGTCGCGCTCGGTGGCCCAGAGCACGAGTTCATCCAGCGGCTCGGGGACCCCGGGGTTCTTCGCGCTGGGGCGGGGGACGGAATCCGTCGCGTGCTGGTAGGCGATCTGCATCGGCTGCTCGCCCTTGTAGGGCTGCTCGCCGGTGAGCATCTCGTAGAGCATGATGCCGAGCGCGTAGATGTCGCTGCGGGCATCGGCGCTGCCGCGCGTGACGAGCTCCGGCGCGAGGTAGGCGATGGTGCCCAGCAGCATCTGGCCGGTGGCGGTGTTGGCCGTGGTCGCGCGGGCGAGGCCGAAGTCGCCGATCTTGATGCGGCCGTCCTCGGCCAGCAGCACGTTCTCGGGTTTCACGTCGCGGTGCACGATGTGCGCGCGGTGCGCGGCGGCGAGCCCCGACAGCACGGCATCCATGATCGTGATGGTCTGGGGCACCGTCAGGCGGCGCTGCTCGCGCAGGAGCTCGCGCAGCGTGATGCCGGGCAGGTACTCCATGACGAGGTAGGCCATGTCGCCGTCCTGGCCCTGATCGAACACGTTGACCACGTGCGGATCGGCCAGCCGGGCGGCCGCGCGGGCCTCCTGGATGAACCGGCTCTGGAAGATCGAGTCGTCCGACAGATGCCCGTGCATCACCTTGAGGGCGATGCGCCGCTCGAGTCGCAGATCGGTCGCGACGTACACCGTCGCCATCCCGCCACGGGCGATGCGAGCACGCACGCGGTACCGGCCGTCGACCAGACGGCCGATCAGCGGGTCCGTCTGCTGGCTCGTGCTCACGCTGAGAGTCTACGGACGCCGCCGCGACTGTCCGGGTAGCGGCTCACCCCCACCGCCATCGGAGTGCGCTCAGCCGAGCGCGGCGAGCCACGCGTAGGCCTCTTCTTCCCACTCGCCGTAGCGGTCGGGGTAGGCCGAGATCTGCACGGCCTGCGCCGCCTCGCTGAAGCCGAGCGACTCCCAGCCGCCGACGTCGAGCAGGCCGCGGGAGGCTGCGCCGTTGGGGTCGCCCGCACCGCCGAAGAACACACGGGTCGCGCGGTCGACGTCGCGCACCTGCTCGGGCGTGCCCCAGCCCTGGCTGGGCCGCTGCTGGAAGACGCCGAGCGAATCGCGGTCACCCCAGTCGAGGTTGCGCAGCCACGACTCGACCATGCCGGTCGCGAGCGCGATGGCGATGCCGCGCTCGGAGACGCCGAGCTCGCGCCCGACGCGGATGATGGTGCGGGCGTTGCCCACCTGCTCGGCATCGAGCCCGGCGACCGTCGCGAGCGGGATTGCGATGGTCTGGCCCGGGTAGATGATCGAGGAACGGTCCATGCCGTTGGCGGCCAGCAGCGCGTCCAGCGACAGGTCGTGGCGGGCGGCGACGGCGGTCATGGTGTCGCCTGTGGCGATGACGTACGAGCCGGCGGCGGATGCGGCGGGGGCGGGCGCTGCGGGGGCCGCAGCCGGCGCGACCGGAGCGACGGATGCCGCGAGCTCCATGCCCGCACCGGGGAGGACGACGGTCTGGCCGGGGTAGATGATCGAGGAGCGGTCCATGCCGTTGGCGGCGAGCAGGGCGTCGGTGGACACCCCGTGCCGCGACGCGACGGCGCTCATGGTGTCGCCCGCGACGATCGTGTACACGCCTGCGGCCGGCGCGGGGGCCGGTGCCGGGGCGGGCGCCGCGGGAGCGGCGGCGGCGAGCTGGATCGTCTGACCCGGCTGGATGACCGACGACCAGCCCAGTCCGTTCAGGGCGAGCACCTCGGTCACACGCAGGCCGTACGCGGCCGCGATGGCGCTGATCGTGTCGCCGGGCTGCACGACGTGTGTCGCGGCGGCGGTGGATGCCGGCGCGACGCGGCCTGTCGTCGTGCCCGCAGGGTGAGCCTGCGGCCGCAGCCCGTCACGCGTGCCCTGCAAAGGTTCGACTGCGTGCGCGGCCGGGGCCGACGTCAGCATCAGTGCGAGCGAGCCGGCGACGGCGGCCGGCCAGTTCTTCGCGATGGTCGTCCCGAGCCTCGCCGTGGCGGGCGCGAGGGCGGTGGCGGCGGCTGATGCCGGCGCGAGTGCGCGGTGTCGTCGCATGACGGTGCCTCCCTCTCGACCTCAGCAACGCTGTCATGGATGCGAGACAGGCGTCAACGCGAGTGACTGAAGTGACCCATGTGAATGATGAGATTCTCATGAAGCGGTCGGCAGGCCGTGATGCGGGTGTCATCATGGAAAGGTGACCGGCGAGACCACCCCTGCGCGTATCGAGACCACTTGGCTGACCCTGCCCGACCTCGTCGAGGTGCTCGGCGAACCGTTGGGTCGGGTGCGGCGTCTGCTCGACGAGAGCCACCTCATCGCTTCCCGCCGCACCGGCAAGCTCGCGGTGCCGGAGGTCTTCCTCGTCGACGGCCACCCGCTGTCGTCGCTGCGGGGCACCGCGATCGTGCTCCACGATGCCGGATTCAGCGATGACGAGGCCATCGACTGGCTGCTCGAGCACGATGCCTCGATCGGCATGCCGCCCATCGAGGCACTGCGCCAGGGGCGCAAGAGCGAAGTGCGCCGCGTCGCGCAGACCCTCGCCTGATCAGGACGAGCGGCTGATGGCGGCGCGCGTGAGATCGCGCAGCTCGCCCACCGCCGCATCGCCCAGTCCCGCGCCACGCAGCGCCCGATCGGCTTCCGCGGCGTAGCCGGCGATGAGGTCCTCCACGCGCGCGAGCGCACCGGAGTCGACGATGGTCCGCTGCAGGGCAGCGACCTGCTCGCCATCCAGCAGTGGGTCGCCGAGGAGCTCGTCGAGGGTGCGGCGTGCGCCGGGGGGCAGTGCCTCCCGGGCGTAGGCGATGAGAACCGTGCGCTTGCCCTCCCGCAGGTCGTCGCCCGAGGGCTTGCCGGTGACGGCGGCGTCACCGAACACGCCGAGCACATCGTCGCGCAGCTGGAAAGCCAGGCCGACCGGGTGCCCGAAGCCGGCGAGCGACGCGCGCTGGGCGGCATCGGCGCCCGCGAGCGCCGCGCCCACGAGCAGGGGCTGCTGCACGCTGTAGCGCGCGGACTTCAGGGATGCCACCCGCAGCGCCCGTGCGGCGTGCTCGTCGTCGGGCGACTGCCGGAAGGCGGCCTCCTCGGCGATGTCGAGGAACTGACCGACCGTCACGTCGCGGCGCATGAGGGCGTACTCCCGACGCGCGGCGGGGGCGTGGGTCGCGGTGGCGAGCCCTTCTTCGAGCAGGTCGTCGCTCCACGCCACCAGCAAGTCACCGAGGAGGATCGCAGCCGACCGCCCGAAGGCCGCGGCGTCGCCGAGCCACCCGGCATCGCGATGCGACGCCTCCAGTGCGCGGTGGGCGGCGGGCCTGCCGCGGCGGGTGTCGGAGTTGTCGATGAGGTCGTCGTGCACGAGGGCCGCCGCCTGGAAGACCTCCAGCGCCGCAGCGGCTGCGATCACCTCGTCCGGAACCGCGCCGGGACGGCGCCCGCCGGCTTCGGCCACGGCGCGCCATCCGGTGAGGCAGAACCGCGCCCGCAGGCGCTTTCCGCCGCCCACCGCACCGACGGCCGCGTCGACGAACGACACCGCTTCCGGGCCCTCGGCCTCCGCGGCGAGACGGCGGTCTGCGAAGAATGAGATCAGTCGCTGTGAAACAGCCTCGATGGGATCCGGGATGGGCGGCACGGGCCTAGCCTAGTTCTGACCGGGACGGGTAGAATCGTCCCCTATCGGGACCACGGGAAAAGGGGGGATGCATGCCACTGTCCGAACAGGAGCAGCGCCTGCTCGATGAGATGGAGCGCCATCTCATGCGGAACGACGCCGACGTGGTCAGCGCACCTCGTGATGGGCGGACGCTGAGCTACCGCAATATCGTCTACGGCACGATCCTCGTGCTTCTCGGCATCGGCGGCCTCATCGCCGGTGTCTCGACGGGACTCGTGGTGATCGGCGTCATCGCGTTCGTCGTGATGCTGGGTGGAGTGATGCTGGCCGTCACCCCGACCCGCGGAGCCGCTCGCACGCCGGTCGACGATCGTCGTCCCCACTCGAGCACTCCACCGTCCTCCACTTCCTTCATGGATCGCATGAACGATCGCTGGGATCGCCGCCAAGACGGGCGCTGACCCGCAAGAAGACAAGAGCACCGACCTCCGGGTCGGTGCTCTTTTTTCGTGCTCTCGGGGCCCGGGGGAGCGCGGGGGGAGGGTATTTACCCAATCCTGTAGTGAAGTGGAGGGAAGTGGAGTAAAGTGGCGCTACCTGACGGGGCCGGACGAAGGGGGTGGTGGCGATGCTCTTGGGCACGCACACTCCCAAGCTCGACGACAAGGGGCGGGTGATCCTGCCGGCGAAGTTCCGTGACGACC
The DNA here is from genome assembly GCF_042885955.1 of Microbacterium sp. NPDC058021. Lineage (NCBI taxonomy): Bacteria > Bacillati > Actinomycetota > Actinomycetes > Micrococcales > Microbacteriaceae > Microbacterium > Microbacterium sp. NPDC058021. Next base: position 319,723 of record NZ_JBHVRF010000005.1, on the reverse strand, counting down.
TCGGAAGCGGCGTCGTGATCACCCGTGGTCAGGAGCGCTGCCTGTACGTGTTCAGCACCGCCGAGTTCGAGCGCGTGTACGAGCGCATCCGGGAAGCACCCCTCACCAACAAGCAGGCCCGCGACTTCCAGCGCATGTTCCTCTCCGGAGCCAGCGCCGAGAAGCCCGACAGCCAGAACCGCATCACCATCCCGCCGCCGCTGCGCACCTACGCCAGCCTCGGGCGGGAGCTCGTGGTCACCGGCGTCGGCGCACACGCGGAGATCTGGGATGCGGATGCGTGGAACGCGTACGCCGAAGGAAACGAAGACAGCTACTCGGACATGGAACAGGAGGTGATCCCGGGACTCTTCTGACCCTCGATCGTGACTCCCAGCCGCTTGCCCTGGCGCACTTCCCCGGTGCCAGGTCGGAGCGGATGGGGATCAGGATCGAGGGCCACGGCCCTCACATCATGGAAGCCCGCGACATCCACACCCCCGTCATGCTCGAGCGCTGCCTCGACCTGCTCGGCCCCGCCCTGCAGCACGAGGGCGCCGTCTACGTCGACGCCACCCTCGGCATGGGCGGTCACTCCGAAGCGCTGCTGGACCGGTTCCCCCGGGCGCGGCTGATCGGCCTGGACCGCGACCTCGACGCGCTGCGCATCGCGGGGGAGCGGCTCGCACGCTTCGGCGACCGCGTCACGCTCGTGCACACCGTGTACGACGGCATCGCCGAGGCGGTCGCCTCCACCGGCGCCACGAAGGCCGACGCGATCCTGTTCGACCTCGGGGTGTCCTCGCTGCAGCTCGACGAGGCGGACCGCGGTTTCGCGTACGCCAAGGATGCCCCGCTGGACATGCGCATGGACCAGAGCGCGGGCACGACCGCCGCCGACATCCTCGCGACCTACGGCGAGGGCGACCTGCGCCGCATCTTCGAGCGCTACGGCGAGGAGAAGCTCGCCGGCCGCTACGCCCGCGCCATCATCGAGGCGCGCCGCACCGAGCCGATCGAGCGCTCCGGGCGTCTCGTGGACATCCTCCAGGACGCCACGCCCGCCGCGCTCAAGGCCGCCGGGCACCCCGCCAAGCGCGTCTTCCAGGCGCTGCGCGTCGAGGTCAACGCGGAACTGGCCGCCCTTGAGCGCGCCATCCCCGCCGCCCTGGGACTCCTCCCCGTCGGCGGGCGCATCGTCGTGCTGTCGTATCAGTCCCTCGAAGACCGCCTGGTCAAGCGCGAGCTGGCCGCCGCCGCCGCCTCCACCGCCCCCGCGGGGCTCCCCGTGGAGCTTCCCGAGCACGCCCCGCGGTTCAAGCTCCTGGTGCGCGGCGCCGAACTGGCATCCGACGAGGAGCGCGCCGTCAACCCGCGTGCCACTCCCGTGCGCCTGCGCGCCGCCGAACGACTGCGGGAGAACGCATGAGCGCGCTGCCCTTGACCTCCGCCGCGGCGACCGCCGCCGCACTGCCCCGGCCCGCTGAGCGCCCCTCGCGCCGCCTCGAGGTGGTCGCGGCACCGAAGCCGCGCCGCCGTCCTCGGCTGCTGTACGGCATCGTCGCGGTCACCGGCGCCCTCACGATCGGCGCCGCCCAGATGGGGCTGTCGATCCTCACCACGCAGGGCTCGTACGAGGTCTCGCAGCTCACGCGTGAGCAGCGCGATCTGACCTACCAGAAGCAGATCCTCATCGACGACGTCGCGGGGCTGAACTCCCCGCAGTTCCTCGCCGCCAACGCCTCGGCGCTGGGCATGGTCATCGCCGAGTCGCCGAACTACCTGCGACTGAGCGACGGCGTGGTCCTCGGCACCGGTGAGGCCGCGCCCGGCGCCTCCACGATCGACGCACTCGGCCGCCCGTCCGTCCCCAACGCGCTCATCGCCGACGCGCCCCTGGTCACCGCGCCCACCGCGACGATCGAGGGCGTTCCCGTCGTCGCCGAACCGCCCGCCGCCGATGCCGCGACCCCCGGTGCCGGGACCGACACGCCGACGCCCCCGCCGGTGACCGACGGTCTGCCCGTACCCCGGACACACTAGAAGACATGACGACACGAGCCTCCCGCAGCCCGCGCCGGCGCACCGTGGCCGCTCTCGCCGTCGTGCTGGCGGTGCTCTGCGGGTTCATCATCCGTCTCGTCGACATCCAGGTCGTCAATGCCGAAGGGCACATCGCCGACTCGCAGGAGCTCGCGTTCGGCGCCAAGACCGACCTCTACGGCACGCGCGGCGAGATCGTCGACGCCGACGGAGAGGCGCTGGCCACCAGCATCCTGATGTACGACGGCAAGCTCGACCCCGCCCACGTCGGCCCGATCGAGCGCGAGGTCGACGGTGTCGAGGTCGAGGTGCCCTGGGACCAGGTGGCGGCGGAGATGGGCGCGATCACCGGCCAGACCGCGGACGAGATCATGCAGATCGTCGACGATGCGCTGGCAGCGGATGCCGGCAGCCGGTTCGCCTACCTGAAGCGCGGGCTCACCACCGAGCAGTACCGCGCCCTCGCCGACCTCCGCGCGCCGTTCCTCACCTTCGACATGCACCCGCAGCGCACCTACCCCGACGGCGCGGTCGCCGGCAACGTGGTCGGCTTCGTCGGCTCCGACGGCCAACCGCTGGCCGGCATCGAGCAGATCGAGAACACCTGCCTCGCCTCCGCGAACGGCCAGGTGACCTACATGCGCGGTGCCGACGGCGTCGTGATCCCCGGCACCGAGGTCGAGACGCCCGCCGTCGACGGTGGCACGCTGCAGCTGACCATCGACCGCGACCTGCAGTGGTACCTGCAGCAGCTCATCGCCGAAGAGGTGCAGAACAAGCGGGCCAACAGCGGCGCGATCCTCGTCGTCGAGGTCGCCACCGGCAAGATCCGGGCCGCCGCGGAGTACCCCACCGTCGACCCCAACAACGTCGAGGCATCCGCCGAGGCGGACCGCGGCTCGCGACTGTTCCTCGCGTCCTACGAACCGGGCTCGACCCTCAAGGCCATCACGGCCGCGAGCGTCATCGATGCCGGCGTCGCCACCCCCGACACGACGGTGACGGCGGGCGACTACGAGACCTTCCCCAACGGCGCGCGAGTCGGCGACTTCGAATCGCACCCGGTGCTCAACTACACCCTCACCGGTGCGCTCATCGACTCGTCCAACGTCGCGCTGTCGAAATTCGGCGAGATGCTGTCGGCCGACATGCGTCACGACTACCTCGAGCGCTTCGGCGTGGGCCAGGGCACGGCCATCGGGTGGCCGAGCGAGCCCCAGGGGGTGCTCTACCCGGCATCCGAGTGGGACAACCAGACCTTCTACGCCACGACGTTCGGCCAGGGCTACACGATGACCTCCCCGCAGGTCGCCAGCGCCTACCAGGCCCTCGCCAACGACGGCCTGAAGATGCCGCTGTCGCTCGTGGAGTCCTGCACCCTCGCCGACGGCACGGTCGTCGAGCCCGACCTGCCCGAGCCTGAGCAGGTCGTGTCGAAGGAAGCGGCGGATGCCGTGACGCTCATGCTCGAGAACGTCGCCGTCCAGGCGCAGATGGCCGAGTACATCGCCGTCGACGGCTACCGCATCGCCGCCAAGACCGGAACCGCGCAGGTGGCGGGGAACGGCGGCTACAAGGCGGGCGTGTACTTCACGTCGCTCATCGGCATCCTTCCTGCCGATGACCCGCAGTACATCGTGCTCACCACCCTCGACGAGCCGACTACCATTAAATCGTCTGCCGCCAACCGCCAGGCCTTCCAGAAGGCAATGACGCAGGTGCTCAAGAACTACCGCGTACTGCCTTCCGATTCGCAGACGCCTCTTCTTCCCAAGACGCTGTGATCGCCGCCCCGACGCGGGCGAGCGGGCTCGTGATCGAGAACGGACACCCATGATTTCCTTGACGTTCGCCGAGGCCGCCCGAGCAGTCGCGGGCGAGCTGCGCCCGGCTGCGGGCGCCGACGCCGAGACGGTCGTGTCGGGCGACGTCGACACCGACTCGCGGCTCATCGAACCCGGGGGCATCTTCGTCGCCAAGCCCGGCGAGAGCACCGACGGACACGAGTTCGTGGATGCCGCCGTCGCACGCGGCGCCGTGCTCGCGATCGTCGAGCGGCCCGTCTCCGCCGATGTCTCGCAGATCGTCGTGGCCGATGCCGTGACCGCCCTCGCCGACCTCGCGCGCGAGGTGGTCGCCCGCGTGCGCGCGCGGGGCGACCTGCGCATCGTCGGCATCACCGGCTCCAACGGCAAGACCACGACCAAGAACATGCTGGCGCGCATCCTCGAGGGGGAGGGCGAGACCGTCGCCCCCCGCGCGTCGTTCAACAACGAGGTCGGCGCACCGCTGACGATGCTGCGCGTCACCGAAGGCACCCGGTTCCTCGTGAGCGAGTTCGGTGCGAGCGGGCCGGGCGAGATCGCCCGTCTGGCGGGCCTGGTCGAACCCGACCTCGGCGTCGTGCTGATGGTGGGCATGGCCCACGCGGGCGGCTTCGGCGGTGTGGAGGAGACCCTCCGCGCCAAGTCGGAGCTGATCCACGCGGTGCGCCGCGGTGGCATCGCGGTGCTCAACGCCGACGACGCGCGCGTGGCGACCATGGCCCGGATCGCCCAGGAGCGCGACCAGTCGGTGCGCTGGTTCGGCCGTGGCCCGACCGCAGCCGTCCGTGCCGAAGACGTCGAGGTCGATGCCGACGGCACCACGTGCGCCGTCGTCGTCGACGGCGCGCGGCTGCCGCTGCGCCTGCGGGTGCTGGGGGAGCACCACGTGATGAACGCCCTCGCCGCCATAGCGGCGGCGACCGCGCTCGGCGTCGCCGCCGACATCGCGATCGCCCGGCTGGAGACGCTGGAGCTGGCCGAACGGTGGCGCATGCAGCCGATGGGCTCCTCGCGCGTGCGCATCATCAACGACGCCTACAACGCCAGCCCCGACTCGATGGCCGCGGCGCTGCGCACCCTCGCGCAGATCGTCGGCCCCGGCGAGCGCACCGTCGCGGTGCTGGGCGCCATGAGCGAGCTGGGCGAGTTCTCCGGCGAGGAGCACGACCGCATCGGCCTGCTGGCGGTGCGCCTGAACATCCGGCGCATCGTCGTGGTCGGTCCCGAGGCCCGGCGACTGTTCATCTCGGTGATCTCCGAGGGATCGTGGGACGGCGAGGCGGTGTTCTTCGCCACCGCCGACGAGGCCTACGACTACCTCGCCTCCGAGCTGCGCGACGGCGACCGCGTGCTGGTGAAGTCCTCCAACGCCGCCGGTCTTCGGCATCTGGGCGATCGTCTGGGAGAATCGTTCTCGTGAGATCACTCCTGGTAGCCGCGACGATCTCACTCGCGTTCACGCTGTTCCTCACGCCCCTGTTCATCCGGCTGTTCGACAAGCTGGGCTGGGGCCAGGTCATCCGCACCCCCGAGGACGGCAACAACCCGCAGCACGCCGCCAAGCGCGGCACGCCCACGATGGGCGGCATCATCTTCATCCTCGGAGCCGTCATCGGCTACTTCGCCGGCACCTACACCGGCGGCAGCCCGCCCACCCCGTCGGGTCTGCTGGTGCTGTGGATGATGGTGGGCCTGGGCGTCGTCGGCCTCATCGACGACATGATGAAGGTGCGCAGCCAGCGCAGCCTCGGCCTGTCGGGGTGGCGCAAGGTGCTCGGCCAGGTCATCGTGGCCGTGCCGTTCGCCGTGCTCGCGCTGAACTTCCCCAACTCCCACGGCCTCACGCCCGGGTCGGCCTACATCTCGCTGTTCCGGGACATCCCGGTGCTGTCGTTCATGGCCGTCGGCGCGATCGTCGGCTGGATCCTGTACCTGGCCTGGGTGTCGTTCCTGTCGGTCGCGTGGTCCAACGCCACCAACCTCACCGACGGCCTCGACGGCCTCGCCACCGGCGCCGGGATCTTCACGATCTCCGCCTACAGCCTCGTGGCGTTCTGGCAGTTCCAGCAGCGCTGCACCAGCGGCGCGCTCGTGCCCGCCTACGCCGAGGCCTGCTACAACACCCGCGATCCGCTGGACCTCACGATCGTGGCGGCCTCGTTCGTCGGCGCCCTCGTCGGGTTCCTCTGGTGGAACGCCCCCAAGGCGAAGATCTTCATGGGCGACGTCGGCTCCATGGCCATCGGCGGCGTCGTCGTGGCGATGGCCGTGCTCACCCACACCGAACTGCTGTCGCTGCTCATCGCCGGCGTCTTCGTGATCGCCCCCGGCTCGGTCGTGCTCCAGCGGTACTACTTCAAGGCGACCGGCGGCAAGCGCATCTTCCTCATGAGCCCGTTCCACCATCACCTGGAGCTGCGCGGCTGGCCGGAGATCACGATCGTCGTGCGCATGTGGATCATCGCGGGCATGCTCGCCGTCACCGGCGTCGGCCTCTTCTACGTCGAGTGGCTCGCGGCGCAATGAACGTGCGCCTCGACACCCTGACCAGCTGGCACGCCGACTGGCGCGGCCTGCGCGTGGCGGTGCTCGGGCTGTCGGTCACGGGCTTCTCCGTCGCCGACACGCTCGCCGAACTCGGTGCCCGGGTGCTCGTGGTGACCGAGACGGCCGCCGAGGAGTACGCCCGGCTGCTGCCCGTCATCGGCGCGGATCTGTGGACGGGTCCGCTCGACGAGGTGCCGGCCGACCTCGCCGCCTTCGCCCCCGACGTCATCGTCGCCTCGCCGGGTTTCGCGCCCCACCACCCGGTCATCCGCTGGGCGCAGGATGCCGGCATCGCGCTGTGGGGCGATGTCGAGCTGGCCTGGCGGGTGCGCGACAAGGTCGTGCGTCCCGACGGCCGCCCCGCCGACTGGGTGCTGATCACGGGCACGAACGGCAAGACCACGACGACCCGGCTGACGGCGACCATGATGGCCGAGGCCGGGCTGCGTGCCGCGCCCTGCGGCAACATCGGCGTGCCGGTGCTGGACGCCGTGCGCGATCCCGCCGGATTCGACGTGCTCGTCGTGGAGCTCTCCAGCCACCAGCTCTGGTACCTGGGCCTGCAGCAGAGCCCCGAGCCGCTCTCGCCCGCGGCCGCCGTGTGCCTCAACCTCGCCGACGACCACCTGCAGTGGCACGGCTCCTTCCAGGCCTATCGCGACGCGAAGGCCGTCGTGTACGCGCACACGCGCATCGCATGCGTCTACAACAAGGCCGACGTCGCGACCCGCGAGATGGTGGAGCAGGCCGAGGTCGTCGAGGGATGCCGCGCGATCGGGTTCGACCTGGGGGTCCCCGGCCCGAGCGACCTCGGCGTCGTCGACGGCATCCTCGTCGACCGCGCGTTCCTCGAGGAGCGCCACACCAGCGCGCTGGAGCTGACGACCGTCGCCGCGCTGGCCGAGCGGGGCCTGGCCGCGCCCCACGTCGTGGCCAACATCCTCGCCGCCGCCGCCCTCGCCCGTGCCCTCGGCGTGCCGCCGACGGCGATCGCCGCGGCGCTGGAGCACTTCCGGCTCGATCCGCACCGCATCGAGGTCGTCGCCGTCGCCGGCGGCATCACCTGGGTCGACGACTCCAAGGCCACGAACCCCCACGCCGCCGCCTCGTCGCTGGCCGCGTACCCCGGTGCCGTCTGGGTCGTCGGGGGACTGTTCAAGGGCGTGGACATCACCGATCTCGTCGCCGGGCGCGGCGCCCGCGCCAAGGCGGCGATCGTCATCGGCACCGACCGCACCGCGATCCTCGAGGCGTTCGAGCGACACGCGCCGGCGGTGCCGGTGTTCGAGGTGGACGACACGGACACTGAAGAGGTCATGGCGCGCGTCGTCGAACTGGCGGCGGGGATCGCCCGTGACGGGGACGTCGTGCTGCTCGCCCCCGCCGCGGCATCCTTCGATCAGTTCGCTTCGTACGAGGACCGTGGCCACCGCTTCGCCGAAGCGGTGCGGGCACGACTCGGGAGGGGGACGGATGGCCGGCACGACGCACAGCCGCACGACACCCCCGACGACCGAGCCTGACGGCGAGCCCCGCCGGGGTCTGGCCGCACGCGTCTCGCTCGGCAAGGTGTTCGCACCGGTGCCGAGCGAATTCGTCCTGATCTCCTCGGCCGCGCTGCTGCTGACCGCCTTCGGGCTGGTCATGGTGCTCGCCGCGACGTCCGCGACCTCCACCGCGGCGGGCCTCGGCCCCTTCGACACCCTCATCAAGCAGTCGGTGTTCGCCGCCGTCGGCATCCCGTTGATGTTCGTGCTCAGCCGCTTCCCGGTGACCTTCTGGAAGCGCATCGCGTGGCCGGCGCTCATCGGCGCGACCGCGCTGCAGCTGCTCGTGTTCGTCCCCGGCATCGGCATCGAGAACGACGGCAACCGCAACTGGATCGGCATCGCCGGCGTGCAGGCGCAGCCGTCGGAGTTCCTCAAGGTCACCCTGGCGCTGTGGCTCGGGCTCGTCCTGTACCGCAAGCGGTCGCTGCTGACGAAGTGGCAGCACGTGTTCATCCCCGTGGTCCCGGTCGGCGGTCTCGTGATCGCGACGGTCCTGGCGGGTGAGGACCTCGGCACCTCCATGATCCTCGTGCTGATCCTGCTGGCGGCGCTGTTCTTCTCCGGCGTGAAGCTGCGGCTGTTCATCATCCCCTTGATCGGCGCCGTGGCCGCCGTCGCGGCGCTGGCCGTCGCCAGCCCGAACCGTATGCGCCGCATCATGAGCTTCCTCGACGCGGACTGCCTCGCCGACTACCTCGAGACCTGCTACCAGCCGATGCACGGGGTGTGGGGCCTCGCCGCCGGCGGCGTGTTCGGGCTCGGGCTCGGCAACTCGCGCGAGAAGTACGCGTGGCTGCCCGCCGCCGCGCACGACTACATCTTCGCGATCGTCGGCGAGGAGCTCGGGCTCATCGGCTGTGCCGTGGCGCTGGGGCTGTTCGCGCTGTTCGCCGTCGGCGCGTTCCACGTCGTGCGCAAGACCGACGACGCGTTCGTGCGCATCGCCGCCGGCGCCATCACGGTCTGGATCGTCGGCCAGGCGCTCATCAACATCGGCGTCGTGCTGCGCGTCTTCCCCGTCCTCGGTGTCCCGCTGCCGTTCATGTCACAGGGGGGCACGGCGCTGCTGTCGGTGCTCATCGCGTGCGGCGTGCTGCTGTCGTTCGCGCGCACGCTGCCGGTCAAACCGGCCGCATACGTACTGCCCTGACCCCGCGGGTTAGGGTCGTCTGGTGACGACGTACCTCCTCGCCGGCGGTGGCACCGCCGGGCATGTCAACCCGCTGCTGGCCGTGGCCGACGGCCTCCGCGCCCGCGATCCCGAGGCGAGTGTGCTGGTCCTCGGCACCCGCGAAGGCCTGGAGACCCGCCTGGTGCCCGCGCGCGGGTACGAGCTGCTGTTCGTGGACAAGGTGCCGTTCCCGCGCCGCCCCGACGGCGCCGCCGTGGCCTTCCCGCCCCGGTTCCTCCGCGCCGTCTCGCAGGTGCGCGCGCACCTGCGGCAGCACCACGTCGATGCGGTGGTGGGCTTCGGCGGCTACGCGTCGGCACCCGCCTACGTCGCCGCCGCGCGCGAGCGCATCCCCTTCGTCGTGCACGAGGCCAACGCCCGCCCGGGGCTGGCCAACGTGCTGGGCACCCGCCGGGCGGCAGGCGTGGGCGTGGCCTTCGCCGGCACGCCGCTCAAGCGCTCACGCGTCGTGGGCATGCCGCTGCGCCGTGAGATCGTCGAGCTCGACCGCGACGCGCTGCGCGACGAGGCCGCCGCCCGTTTCGGCCTCGATCCCGCCCGGCCGACACTGCTCGTCTTCGGCGGGTCGCTCGGCGCGCGCCGCCTGAACGAGGCGTTCGCCGGTGCCTGGCAGGACGTTCTGGATGCCGGCTGGCAGCTGCTGCACGCGGTGGGGGAGAAGAACGACGTCGCCGACCCCGGCGTCGCCGGCTATACGGTGCTGCCCTACATCGATCGCATGGACCTCGCCCTCGCGCTGGCCGACGCGATCGTCTCGCGGGCCGGAGCGGCGACGGTGAGCGAGATCAGCGCACTCGGCATCCCTGCCGTGTACGTGCCGTACGCCGTCGGCAACGGCGAGCAGGCCCTCAACGCCGCATCCGCGGTGCGCGCGGGAGCCGCCAGACTCATCCCGGACGCCGAGTTCACCCCCGACCGCGTGCGCAGCGAGATCGTGCCGCTGCTCGGGGATGAGGACGCGCTGGCACGCATGCGGGAGGCCGCGGCGACCGTGGGCAGCCGCACCGGCACCGAGGACGTCATCGCGATGATCGACGCCGCGCTCGGTCGCTGACGCCGCGCGCCGCACAGCCGACCCACGGTGCACCCGACCTAGACTTGTCGGGCCATGATCCGACCCGACCTGAGCCTTCCCCTCCCCGCCGACATCACCGCCGCGCACTTCATCGGCATCGGTGGGTCGGGCATGTCCGGACTCGCCGGAATGTTCCTGGACCGCGGCATCCGCGTGTCCGGATCCGACCGCGCCGACAGCCCGGGGCTGCGTGCCCTCGCCGCGCGCGGTGCGACCGTGTACGTCGGACATGACGCCGCGAATCTCGCCGACGACGTCGACACCGTCGTGCACACCGGCGCGATCTGGCCCGAGAACCCCGAGTTCCTGCTCGCGAAGGAACGCGGCCTGCACGTCATCCACCGTTCGCAGGCGCTGCACTGGCTCATCGGCTCGCGCCGCCTGGTCGCCGTCGCCGGCGCGCACGGCAAGACCACCTCGACCGGCATGATCGTCACGGCGCTGCAGGCGCTGCACGCCGACCCCACCTTCGTCAACGGCGGCGTCATCGCCCAGCTCGGCGTCTCCAGCGGCACCGGCTCGGACGACCTCGTCGTGATCGAGGCCGACGAATCCGACGGCACCTTCCTGCTCTACGACACCGCCGTCGCGCTCATCACGAACGTCGACCCCGATCACCTCGACCACTGGGGAACCCGCGAGGCGTTCTACGACGGGTTCGCGCGCTTCGCCAACGAGGCCCGCGAAGCGGTCGTCATCTCCAGCGACGACGCGGGCGCCCAGCGGGTGGCATCCGCGCTCACCCACCCGAACGTCGTGACGTTCGGTGAGCACCCGGATGCCGACGTGCGGGTCACCGGCATCCGCACCGATGGGCCGGTCGCCTTCACGCTGACCCACGAGGGCGTCTCGGTCGAGGGCCGGCTCACGGTGCCCGGCGCCCACAACGCGGTCAACGCCGCCGGTGCGGTCGCGGTGCTGCTGACGCTCGGGTACGGGCTCGAGGAGTCGCTGCGGGCCGTCGAGGGCTTCGGCGGGACGGCGCGACGGTTCGAACTGCACGGCGTGCAGCGCGGGGTGAGCGTCTACGACGACTACGCGCACCACCCCACCGAGGTGGCCGCGGCGCTGTCGGCCGCACGCACGGTCGTCGGCTCCGGCCGCATCATCGCCCTGCACCAGCCGCACACCTATTCGCGCACGCAGGAGATGTTCCGCGAGTTCGCCGAGGTGCTCGAGCGGCTGGCCGACCACACCGTCGTGCTCGACGTCTACGGTGCGCGCGAAGACCCCGTGCCCGGTGTCACGGGCGAGCTCGTCAGCGGAGCGTTCGCCGACCCGCAGCACGTGCACTTCGTCGCCGACTGGCAGCAGGCCGCCGACTACACCGCCTCGGTCGCCCGCGACGGCGACTTCATCGTGACCCTCGGCTGCGGCAACGTGAACCTCATCATCCCGCAGGTGCTCGACGCCCTCGCCGCCACGCCCGCCGGGTCGGGGGAGTAGCCGGAGTGCGTCGGCCGAACCCGCTGCCGCCGCCGAGCCGGTCGCGCCCCGACAACGGCGGGGACGACGACGCGGTCACGCGGCGCGCGGTCGACCCGCCGCGGTCGGTCGACCCGCCGCGGCGCCGCGAGGAGGCGCCGGCCGACGAGACCGCGCACCAGGACGCGCTGATCGCACCGGATGCCGCGGCGACCGCCGCGCCCGACGACGCCACCGCTCCCGTGGCGCCCGACGACGCCGAGACGACGCCGCTGGCCCCGGTGATCCCGTTCCACTTCCGCGACGACCACGCGGCCGCTGCCGCACCGGCCGCACCCACCGCCCCTGCTGCACCGCGCCACCCTGACGCGCCCGAGGCGGAATCCCCGACCGCAGGCGACGGCTCCGGCGCCGCCGTCGGATTCGGCGACGTGCTGCGCGCCGCCCGCGCCCGGCGCCGCGCGCTGCGCGCCGAGGTGCGCCGCTTCACCGCCAGGCAGCGCCGCCGCCGCATGACCTGGATCGGCGTCGCGTCCGCCGTGCTGCTGCTCGTGCTCGGCACGCTCGGTGCGGCCTACAGCCCGCTGTTCGCGGTCGAGACCATCACCGTGGAGGGAACCACCCGGCTCGATGCCGCCCTCGTCGAGGAAGCGCTCGCGGAGCAGCTGGGCACGCCCATGCCGCTCATCGACTCCAACGAGGTCAAGGCGGCGCTGGTCGCCTTCCCGCTCGTGGAGACGTATGCGCTGGAGGCGCGTCCGCCGCACGACCTGGTCGTGCGCATCGTGGAGCGCACGCCGATCGGCGTCGTGTCCTCCGCCGCCGGCTTCACGCTCGTGGATGCCGCGGGCGTGGGACTGTCGACGACGAGCACGCCGCCGCCGGGGGAGCCCGTGCTGGAGGTCGCCGGTGGTGTCGCCTCCGACGCGTTCGAAGCCGTGGGCCACGTCGTGCGCTCGCTTCCCGCCGCGATCCGCCCGCAGGTCACGACCGTCACCGCGACCACCCCCAACGACGTCACGCTGACCCTCGGCGGTACCGGAACGCAGATCGTGTGGGGCGGCGCCGACGAATCGGCCATGAAGGCGCTCGCGCTGGAGTCGATCATGCGGACGCGCCCGCCCGAGACCGTCGGTGCGTACGACGTGTCCTCGCCGAACGCGATCGTCGTCCGCTGACGCGACGCGCCCGAACTGCCCGGCGCATCTCGCGACACGCCCGCGCCGCTGCACGTCGCAGGCGGGCATCCGCATACCTTCGGACTCAGCGGGAATTGCATACCCAGCAATTCTTTAAACCTCTACATGAGGTTGAAGGTTTAGGGTTCGGGACGATACGGAGGCCGGCGCAATGAGCCAGAACCAGAACTACCTCGCGGTGATCAAGGTCGTGGGTGTGGGAGGCGGCGGCGTGAACGCCGTCAACCGCATGATCGATCTGGGCCTGCGCGGCGTGGAGTTCATCGCGGTGAACACCGACGCCCAGGCGCTGCTGATGAGCGACGCAGACGTCAAACTCGATGTGGGCCGCGAGCTCACCCGTGGGCTCGGCGCAGGTGCCGACCCCGAGGTCGGCCGTCGCGCCGCCGAGGACCACGCCGAAGAGATCGAAGAGGCCCTCACCGGCGCCGACATGGTCTTCGTCACCGCAGGCGAAGGTGGTGGCACCGGAACCGGTGGCGCGCCCGTCGTCGCCCGCATCGCGAAGTCGATCGGCGCCCTGACCATCGGTGTCGTCACGAAGCCCTTCTCCTTCGAGGGCCGCCGCCGGCAGAGCCAGGCGGAGTCGGGCGTGTCGAAGCTGAAGGAAGAGGTCGACACCCTCATCGTCGTCCCCAACGACCGCCTGCTGGAGATCAGCGACCGCGGCATCTCGATGATCGAGGCGTTCGCCACGGCCGACCAGGTGCTGCTCGCCGGTGTGCAGGGCATCACCGACCTCATCACGACGCCCGGTCTCATCAACCTCGACTTCGCCGACGTCAAGTCGGTCATGCAGGGCGCCGGCTCCGCGCTCATGGGCATCGGCTCCGCCCGCGGCGCCGACCGTGCCATCAAGGCCGCCGAGCTGGCCGTCGAGTCGCCGCTGCTCGAGGCCTCCATCGAGGGTGCGCACGGTGTGCTGCTGTCCATCCAGGGTGGGTCGAACCTCGGCATCTTCGAGATCAACGACGCCGCGCAGCTGGTGAAGGAAGCCGCCCACCCGGAGGCGAACATCATCTTCGGTACGGTCATCGACGACACCCTCGGCGACGAGGTGCGCGTCACGGTGATCGCCGCCGGTTTCGACGGCGGCGAGCCGTCGCTGCGGCTCGACCCGGTGAGCACGCTGCGAGCCACGTCGGCCCCCGCGCCGGTGCTGCCGGCGATCCCCGCCGCCGACGCTGCCCGCGACGTGCCGGCGGCGCCCGCCGAGCCCGCCCGCGAGCGCGAGTCGGTGTCGGTCACGGCCGCCTCGTCGACCGACTCCTACGAGTCGGCCTTCGGCGACGACGACCTGGACATCCCCGACTTCCTGAAGTAACGGTGGACCTGCAGTCGCGGCTCGCCGACATCGACGCGCGCATCGCCGATGCCGCAGTGTCGGCGGGTCGCGCACCGACGGAGATCACCCGCATCGTCGTCACCAAGTTCCACCCCGCCTCCCTCGTCCGTGACCTGTACGCCCTCGGCGTGCGGGACATGGGGGAGAACCGGCAGCAGGAGTTCAGCGCCAAGGCCGCCGAGGTCACCGATCTCGACGATCTGCGCTGGCACTTCATCGGTCAGGCGCAGACCAACAAGGCGCGGGCCATCCGCGCCGCGGCATCCGCTGTGCACTCGGTGGATCGCGCCCGCCTCGCCGACGCGCTGGATGCCGCAGGCGCTCCCGATGCCGCGGCGCTGGACGTATTCGTTCAGGTCAACCTCACCGCCGACGCCGGCCGCGGCGGCGTGGGGCCGGCCGACGTCGTGCAGCTGGCCGCGCACATCGCGGCATCCTGCCCCACCCTGCGCCTGCGCGGCGTGATGGGCGTCGCGCCGCTGGACGAGCCGGCGGCGTCGGCCTTCGCGCGTCTGGCTGCCGCGGGCGAGCGCGTACGCACCGTCGTGCCGGATGCCGGCTGGATGTCGGCCGGAATGACCGGCGACTTTCCCGAGGCGATCGCGGCAGGTGCGACACACCTGCGGATCGGCTCGGCAATCACGGGCCCGAGGCCCGTGCACGGATAGCCTCGGAACACACGAGCGAACCACGGAGGATTGCGATGTCGAACCCGCTCAAGAAGACCATGGTGTACCTGGGTCTTGCTGACGAAGAAGAGATCTACGAAGAGGCCGCCGCGCAGCCGACGCGCCGTGAGAAGCAGATCGAGAAGGTGCCGGCGCCCGTGACCCCGATCCACCGCCCCGCCGTGGTCCGCCAGCCCGCGCCCAGCGCGATCAGCGAGATCCTCACGGTGCACCCCAAGCAGTACCGCGACGCGCAGATCATCGCCGAGAACTTCCGCGACGGCATCCCCGTGATCATCAACCTCTCGCAGATGAGCGACGCCGACGCGCGCCGTCTCATCGACTTCGCGAGCGGTCTGTCGCTGGGGCTCTTCGGACGCATCGAGCGGGTCACCAGCAAGGTCTTCCTGCTGTCGCCCGAGAACGTTGCGGTATCGGGTGATGGCGCGGTGGCACAGGCCGACCCCGAGGCGCCCGCCTTCGCGCAGTAAACCGCCGTGGATGTGCTCAGGCTCGTCGCCTCGATCCTCAACACGCTGATACTCCTCTATGTCCTGCTGCTGCTCGTGCGGCTGGTCCTGGAGTACATCCCGATGTTCAACAGATCGTGGCGCCCGCGCGGTGCCGGCCTGATCGCGGCGGAGATCGTCTACACGGTCACCGATCCGCCGATCAAGCTGTTCCGCCGTTTCATCCCGCCGCTGCGCCTCGGCGTCGTGGCCATCGACATCGCCTTCCCGCTCACGATGCTGCTGTGCTTCGTGCTGCTGTCGATCACCCGGTCCATCGCAGGACCCTGAACCCTTGCCTCGCGGCCCGTGACGGGTCGCACTATGCTGAGAGGGTCGGCCCGCACCTGCGGGCCGCTCCCGATCGGCCCGCGACGTGAGCTCCGAAAGAGGACCAGACAATGGCTTTGACCCCCGATGACGTCGTCACCAAGCAGTTCCAGCACGTGCGATTCAAGGAGGGATTCGACCCGGACGAGGTCGATGACTTCCTGGACGAGATCGTCGTCGAGTGGCGCAAGACGATTGCTGAGAACGACGAGCTGAAGGTCAAGCTCGCCGCCTACGAGTCGGGTGAGACCCCCGCCGCACCTGCTGCCGAGGCTCCCGCCGAGGTCGAGGTCGAAGCAGTCGAGGTCGTCGCCGCGGCTCCCGCCGCTGACGCAGGCGCTCCTGCCGCCGCCAGCGCCGGCATCATCGAGCTCGCTCAGCGTCTGCACGACGAGCACGTCGCCGAGGGCATCGCCCAGCGCGACAAGCTCATCGCCGAGGCCCAGTCGCAGGCCGCGTCGATCGTCGCCGAGGCCGAGGCCCGTGGTCGCGATGAGATCGCCCGCCTCGAGAAGGAGCGCGGCTCGCTCGAGTCCCGCATCTCGGAGCTGCGTCAGTTTGAGCGCGACTACCGCTCGCAGCTGCGCACCTACATCGAGAGCCACCTGCGCGACCTCGACAGCACGGGCACCACGTCCGGCTCGACGCCCGTCTCGGCTGTCGGCCACTAGGCCCGGTTCTTGACCGGCCGGACCCCCCTGCGTACGGCGGCGGCCGGCACCATCACCGCGATCCTCGCGGCTTTGGTGCTGGCCGCCGACCAGTTCACCAAGCATCTCGCGCTCGAGAACCTGCCCTATCAGGAGCCGGTTCCCGTGTTCGGGGATGTGCTGCAGTTCTACCTGACCCGCAACCCCGGGGCGGCGTTCTCGCTCGGCGAGGGCGTCACGTGGATCTTCACGATCGTGCTCGCCGCAGCCGCGGTGACGATCGTCGTGCTCACGCTGCGCGTCGTGCGCTCGCGCCTGTGGGCCGTGGTCCTCGGACTCCTCCTCGGCGGCATCCTCGGCAACCTCACCGACCGACTGCTGCGTGAGCCCGGCTTCCTCATCGGGCACGTCATCGACTTCATCAACACCCCGTGGCTGTGGCTCGGGATGCGGCCGGCGATCTACAACGTCGCCGACATGTTCATCGTGACGATGATGATCACCGTCGCGATCCTGGTGCTCGTCGGCCTGCGCTTCGACGGCACGCGGGAGAAGGATCACGTGAAGGCCCCCGCCGTCGACGACGGCACGCCGGCCGCGCCCGACGAGGCCGCGAAGGCCTGACATGGACAGTCGATCGGTTCCCGTTCCCGACGGGCTGGACGGAGTGCGGGTGGATGCCGCCCTCGCCAAGCTCCTCGGTTTCTCGCGCACCTTCGCCGCGGAGGTCGCCGAAGCCGGTGGCGTCGTGCTGGACGGCCGCACGCTCGGCAAGTCCGACAAGCTGCGCGCCGGAGGCTGGCTCGAGGTCTCGTGGGCCGAGAAGGAGCCGCCGCGCGTCGTGCCGGTCGCCGTTCCCGATCTCGGCATCGTGTACGACGACGACGACATCATCGTCGTCGACAAGCCGGTCGGCGTCGCCGCCCACCCCTCCGTCGGGTGGGAGGGGCCGACCGTGCTCGGCGCCCTGGCTGCAGCAGGCTTCCGCGTAGCCACGACCGGTGCGGCCGAGCGCCAGGGCATCGTGCATCGCCTCGACGTCGGCACGAGCGGGCTCATGGTCGTCGCCAAGACCGAGTCCGCTTACACGGCGCTCAAGCGTGCGTTCAAAGAGCGCACCGTGGAGAAGATCTACCACGCGGTCGTGCAGGGCCACCCCGACCCGCTGGTCGGCACCATCGACGCCCCGATCGGGCGGCATCCGTCGCACTCGTGGAAGTTCGCCGTCGTCCCCGACGGCAAGGACTCCATCACCCATTACGAGACGATCGAGGCGTTCCCCGGGGCGTCGCTCCTGGAGATCCACCTCGAAACGGGGCGCACGCACCAGATCCGCGTGCACATGGCCGCGCACCGGCATCCGTGCGTGGGGGATCCGCTGTACGGCGCCGACCCCACGATGTCGGCGCGGCTCGGGCTCACCCGCCAGTGGCTGCACGCGCGTGAGCTGTCGTTCACTCACCCCGCGACGACCGACTGGGTGACGTTCACCTCGGCATACCCCGCCGACCTGCAGCACGCGCTGGACATCCTCCGCGGCGACTGACCGCCGCGCGGCATCCGTCCCCGGCATCCCCGCGACAGGAGAGATCCCCGGAACAGGACACTGTGGGCCGGAGACCACCTGTTGGGGGGATTCCTCCTGTTTCCGGGAGGCGGCAGGATGGCGTCATGGTCATCGACGTGCGTCCCGCCACGGTGTTCGCAGACGTCGCGGCGATCGTCGGCCCCAAGAATCCGGCCTCGAACGTGTGCTTCTGCCTGAGTTACCGCATCGGATCGCGCGAGAACACCGCGCTGCGGGGACCCGCGCGCGGCGAGCGGGTGCGTGAACTCTGTGCCGAAAAGCCGCCTCCGGGCGTCGTCGCCTACGACGGCGCCGAGCCGGTCGGCTGGGCGGCGGTGTATCCGCGCGCGGGGACGTCGTTCGCACGCAACCGCAGGATCCCGCACATCGACGACGCCGACGTGTGGTCGCTGTGGTGCCTCCGGGTGCGGCCGGGGCACCGCGGCCAGGGCATCGTGCATGCGCTCGTCGAGGGCGCCGTGGCGCACGCCAGGGAGCAGGGCGCCGCGGCGATCGAGGGCTATCCGGTCGACAATCGCGGCGAGAAGGTCGACCTGACCATGGCATACGTCGGCACCCGGCAGGTGTTCGAGCGGGCCGGGTTTCGCAAGGCCGCCGACACGGATGCCATCTCCGGCGGGTTCCCCCGCGTGCTGATGCGGCTGGACTTCTAGCGACCGCCGCGGAAGGTGGCCGGATCGTCCTCGGCCATCGCCAGGGCGATCTTGCGCACGTGCTCGGGCGCGACGTCGGTCAGCTCGCCCAGGCCGTAGAACCCGACCTCGGTGAGCTCGCCGTCGGCGGGGTGCGGATCGCCCGACACCCACTCACAGCGGAATACCAGGTCGAGATAATCGACCTGGTCGCCGTTGTCGTAGGTGATGCGGGGGACCTGCTGCACGAGGGCCAGGCGCGTGGCCTTCACCACGACTCCGGCCTCCTCGAGGCACTCGCGCACGGCGGCATCCGCCGGCTCCTCCCCGGGGTCGACGATGCCCGACACCGCCTGCCAGGAGCCGTTGTCGGCACGCTTTCCCAGCAGCACCTTCTCGTCGCGGAAGACGATCGCGGTGACCCCGACGAGGGGGAGTGGGGCGTGTCCGATCTGCTCGCGCAGCGCCAGGACGAACTCGGGTGTGGCCATGCCTCCAGCCTAGGCGGCGCGCCCCGCCGTCGACGGGCGATGTCGGGAGCCCCTCGTAGACTGGAGCCCGTGGCATCCGATTCCTTCGCTCATCTTCACGTGCACAGCGAGTACTCGATGCTCGACGGTGCGGCCCGCATCGGAGCCATGGTGCAAGAGGCGGCCCGCCTCGAGATGCCGGCCATCGCCGTCACCGACCACGGCAACACCTTCGCCGCATACGAGTTCTACAAGACGGCGAAGGATGCCGGCATCAAGCCGATCATCGGCATCGAGGCGTACGTCACGCCCGGCACCCACCGCAGCGACAAGTCCCGCGTGCGCTGGGGCACCCCCGACCAGAACAGCGACGACGTGTCGGGTTCGGGCGCCTACACCCACATGACCCTGCTGTCGGAGACGACCGAGGGCATGCACAACCTCTTCCGCCTCTCGAGCAAGGCGTCGATCGAGGGCTACTACTTCAAGCCGCGCATGGACCGCGAGCTGCTGCAGACCTACTCGAAGGGCCTCATCGCGACCACCGGCTGCCCGTCCGGCGAGGTGCAGACCCGCCTGCGGCTGGGCCAGTACGACGCGGCACGCGCCGCCGCGGCCGAGTTCCAGGACATCTTCGGCAAGGACAACTACTTCGCCGAGATCATGGACCACGGCCTCTCGATCGAGCGGCGGGTCATGACCGACCTGCATCGCCTGGCCAAGGACCTCGGCATTCCGCTGCTGGCCACCAACGACCTGCACTACACCCACCAGCACGACGCCACCAGCCACGCGGCGCTGCTGTGCGTGCAGTCGGGGTCCACCCTCGACGACCCCAACCGGTTCAAGTTCGACGGCGACGGCTACTACGTGAAGACCCCGGCCGAGATGCGCCAGATCTTCCGCGACCACGAGATCGCGTGCGACAACACGCTGCTCATCGCCGAGCGCTGCGACGTGGAGTTCAACACGTCGGCCAACTACATGCCCCGCTACCCGGTTCCCGACGGCGAGACCGAGGAGAGCTGGTTCGTCAAAGAGGTCGAGAACGGCCTGCAGGAGCGCTACCCGGCCGGCATCCCCGATGCCGTGCGCAAGCAGGCCGAGTACGAGACTGGCGTCATCCTGCAGATGGGGTTCCCCGGCTACTTCCTCGTCGTCGCCGACTTCATCAACTGGGCCAAGCGCAACGGCATCCGCGTCGGTCCCGGCCGTGGCTCGGGCGCCGGCTCCATGGCCGCCTACGCCATGAAGATCACCGACCTCGACCCGCTGCAGCACGGTCTCATCTTCGAGCGGTTCCTCAACCCCGACCGCGTCTCCATGCCCGACTTCGACGTCGACTTCGACGACCGGCGCCGCGGCGAGGTCATCCAGTACGTGACCGAGAAGTACGGCGACGAGCGTGTCGCGCAGATCGTCACCTACGGCACCATCAAGGCCAAGCAGGCGCTGAAGGATGCCGGCCGCGTGCTGGGATTCCCGTTCAGCATGGGGGAGAAGCTCACCAAGGCGATGCCCCCCGCGGTGATGGGCAAGGACATGCCGCTGGGCGGGATGTTCGACCCGCAGCACCCCCGCTACAAAGAGGCATCCGAGTTCCGCACCGTCATCGAGAGCGATCCCGAGGCCAAGACCGTGTTCGACACGGCCGTGGGGCTGGAGAACCTGAAGCGTCAGTGGGGCGTGCACGCCGCCGGCGTCATCATGTCCAGCGAGCCGCTGATCGACATCATCCCGATCATGAAGCGGGAGCAGGACGGCCAGATCGTCACGCAGTTCGACTACCCGGCGTGCGAATCGCTCGGCCTCATCAAGATGGACTTCCTGGGGCTGCGCAACCTCACGATCATCGACGATGCGCTGGACAACATCGAGGCCAACCGCGGCGAGAAGGTCGTGCTCGAAGACCTCACCCTCGACGACCAGGACGCCTACGACCTGCTGTCCCGCGGTGACACGCTCGGCGTGTTCCAGCTCGACGGCGGGCCCATGCGGTCGCTGCTGCGCCTCATGAAGCCCGACAACTTCGAAGACATCTCGGCCGTCATCGCGCTGTACCGTCCGGGCCCCATGGGCGCCAACTCGCACACGAACTACGCGCTGCGCAAGAACGGGCTGCAGGAGATCACCCCGATCCACCCCGAGCTCGAAGAGCCCCTCGCCGACATCCTCAGCACCAGCTACGGCCTGATCATCTACCAGGAGCAGGTGATGGCCATCGCCCAGCGCGTGGCCGGGTTCAGCCTCGGACAGGCCGACATCCTCCGCCGCGCGATGGGCAAGAAGAAGAAATCCGAGCTCGACAAGCAGTACGCCGGCTTCCAGGCCGGCATGCACGCCAACGGGTTCTCCGACGCGGCGGTGCAGAAGCTGTGGGAGATCCTGCTGCCGTTCTCGGACTACGCCTTCAACAAGGCCCACTCCGCGGCGTACGGCATGGTCTCGTATTGGACGGCGTACCTCAAGGCCCACTACCCGGCCGAGTACATGGCGGCGCTGCTGACGAGCGTCGGCGACGCGAAGGACAAGCTCGCCGTCTACCTCAACGAGTGCCGCCGCATGGGCATCAAGGTGCTGCCGCCGGACGTGCGCGAGTCGATCCGCTACTTCGCCGCCGTCGGGGATGACATCCGCTTCGGCCTCGGCGCGGTGCGCAACGTCGGCACCAACGTGGTCGACGGCATCGTCACCGCGCGAGCCGACGACAACTTCGTCAGCTTCCACGACTTCCTCACCAAGGTGCCGATGCACGTGGCGAACAAGCGCACCGTGGAATCGCTCATCAAGGCGGGGGCGTTCGATTCGCTCGGCTCCACGCGGCGCGCGCTCATGGAGATCCACGAGGATGCCACCGAGGCCGCCGTCGACGCCAAGCGCAAGGCCGCGACCGGCGCCATCGGCTTCGACTTCGACAGTCTGTACGACGAGGCCGAGGAGATCATGCCGGCCAAGGTGCCGGAGCGCCCGGAGTGGACCAAGAAGGACAAGCTGGCCTTCGAGCGCGAGATGCTCGGTCTCTATGTCTCGGACCACCCGCTGGCCGGGCTCGAGATCCCGCTCGCCAAGCACGCGTCGATCTCGATCCACGATCTGCTGGCGTCCGAGGACATCCAGGACGGCGATCAGGTCACGGTGGCCGGCCTCGTCACGAGCGTGCAGCACCGCGTGGCCAAGCAGAGCGGCAACCCGTACGGCATGATCACCATCGAGGACTTCAACGGCGAGGTCACCGTGATGTTCATGGGCAAGACCTACACCGAGTTCCAGTCGATGCTCGTCGCCGACTCGATCCTCGTCGTCCGCGGCCGCGTGTCGCGCCGCGACGACGGACTGAACCTGCACGGTCAGACGGCGTTCTCGCCCGATCTCGGCACCACCGACGTCGCCGGCCCCCTCACGCTCACCCTGCCCGAGCATCGCGCGACCGAAAGCCTCATCGGCGAGCTCGCACAGGTGCTCACGCGCCACCGCGGCGACACCGAAGTGACGCTGAAGGTGCACAAGGGCGGTGTGGCGAAGGTGTTCGACGTGCCGCTGCACGTGCAGGTCACCGCGGACCTCTACGGCGAGTTGAAAGGGCTGCTCGGCCCACACTGCCTCGGGTGAGGCGGGTAGCATCGGACCACGCGCCCCGGCGCGACGACGAAGGGAGCAACGTGACCGACGATCGAATCGACGACAACGCGGTGAACACCGCAGGCGATCAGCTTGAGACGGATGCCACGGCCGCCGGCGTCACCACCGACACCGACGCGGGCACCGCCACGGGTCGCACCGACGCACGTCCGACCGACGACGCAGCGGTGCCCCCGCAGTACGGCGTGGGCCCCTTCTCCGTGCGGGAAGTGGCGCTCATCGGCGTCTGGGTGGTC
Organism: Microbacterium sp. NPDC058021; assembly: GCF_042885955.1. Lineage (NCBI taxonomy): Bacteria > Bacillati > Actinomycetota > Actinomycetes > Micrococcales > Microbacteriaceae > Microbacterium > Microbacterium sp. NPDC058021. Next base: position 296,820 of record NZ_JBHVRF010000005.1, on the reverse strand, counting down.
GCGTTCGTGGTCTCCTTCTTCTCCCTCTACAACGACGGGCGCATCGGCGCAGCCCTCGGCCTCGGCGCCTCGGTGTGGAGCTCGGGGCTGGACTGGGTGCTCACCATCGGCGTTCCGACGGTCGCGGTGTTCCTCGTGGTTCTGCGCCGGTTCTCGCCCGACGGCATCCGCCGGGTCGGATCGCTCGGCATCGACCAGTTCGCCTCCGTCGCCTTCTCGGTCTCGGCCGTCGTGTGGCTCTCGGTGCTGTGGACCAACGTCGCCCGCGGCGCGCAGACCGGCATCTGGGTGAGCAGCTGGGTCGTCTGGGTCGAGTTCTTCCTCATGCTCGTCGGCGTCGTGCTCACGGTCTTCGCCCCCGTCATCCCGCCGCTGTCCGAGGACTTCCAGCACCGCCGCGAAGTGGTGGCCCACCGCAATGCCCGGCCGCTGCGCCCGGTGACCGCCCGTCCCGCCAGCCCGCGTCCCGCTCCGGCGGCGGAGGCCGACACCGCGCCCGCCGACGCCCCCGCCCCCGCCGCTCCCGGCTACGGTGCCGCCTATGGCGCACCCGCACACGGCGCACCCGTGTACGGCGCCGCCGGCGTCGACTCCGCCTACGGTGCACCGGTCTCCGACGACGCCGCCTTCGGTGAGAACCCCGACGTGGAGCGCTCGCTCGATGACCAGCCGTTCGCCGAGACCGGCGTGATCGAGTCGACCCCCGCCGAGCAGACGGATGCCACCACGACGGCCGCCCCGGTCGCCAGCCAGGCCTTCTGGGCACTCGTGCCGGTGGAGCGCGACGTCGTCGACGAGTACGGCGTGCCGCTGTTCCGTGTCGGCCCCGACGCGTGGGCGCTGGTGATCGAGGACCGTGTCGACGTCTTCGTCGTGCGTCACGAGGACGGCCGCGTCGGCTACCTCAACGACGTCTCCGGCGTCACCCGCGGCTGACGTCCTCCCGGCCGTCTTCGGACGGCCGGGAGGCCCGCGGGCGGTAATCTGGGAGCATGCTCCGCACGATCGACCTGCGCGGCCGCGCGCTCTCCGCGGCAGAACTGCTGGCATCCGTGCCCCGCGCCCAGGCGGCGCGCGCCGAGGCGCTGGCCACCGCCGCGCAGCTGGTGCAGGACGTCGCCGCTCGAGGTGAAGACGCGCTGCGCGAGCAGGCGACGCGCTTCGACGGCGCCACCGACCACGCCATCCGGGTCCCCGACGCACACCTCGACGAGGCCCTCGCCGGTCTCGACCCGACCGTGCGGGCGGCGCTGGAAGAGGCGATCCGGCGTGTCCGCGAAGCCTCCGCCGCGCAGGTGCCCCCGCCCGCCGTCGTCGAGCTCGCGCCCGGCGCCCGCGTGGAGCAGCGCTGGCGTCCCGTGCGTCGCGCCGGGGTGTATGTGCCCGGCGGCAAGGCCGTGTATCCCTCCAGCGTCGTGATGAACGTCGTGCCCGCGCAGGTCGCCGGTGTCGACGAGGTGGCACTGGCCTCGCCGCCGCAGCGTGAGCACGGTGGCCGGGTGCACCCCGTGATCCTCGCCGCCGCGCGGCTCGTGGGGGTGACCGAGGTCTACGCGATGGGCGGTGCCGGCGCGATCGGCGCGCTCGCCTACGGGGTGCCGTCGATCGACCTCGCGCCCGTCGACGTCGTCACCGGGCCCGGCAACAACTTCGTCGCCGCTGCCAAGCGCGCCGTCGCCGGCGTCGTGGGCACCGACTCCGAGGCAGGCGCGACCGAGATCCTCATCGTCGCCGACGCCGGGGCCGACCCGGTGCTCGTGGCCGCCGACCTCATCAGCCAGGCCGAGCACGACGAACAGGCATCCGCCGTGCTCGTCACGCCCTCGGCATCCCTTGCCGACGCCGTCGCCCACGCGGTGGCCGACCGCGCGGCGCACACCCTCCACGCCGAGCGCATCGCGCAGGCGCTGGCAGGCCCCCAGTCGGCCATCGTGCTGGTCGACGACATCGCGCAGGCCACCGCCTTCAGCAACGCGTACGCCCCCGAGCATCTGGAGCTGCACCTCGCCGACCCGCGCGTCGACGACTTCGTCAACGCCGGTGCCGTGTTCGTGGGCGACTCGTCGCCGGTGAGCCTGGGCGACTATCTGGCCGGCAGCAACCATGTGCTGCCCACGGGTGGCCAAGCGCGCTACGCCGCCGGGCTGTCGGCGTCGACGTTCCTGCGCCCGCAGCAGGTCATCGCGTACGATCGCGACGCCCTGGCCGCCGTCGCCGACGACATCGTCGCCCTCGCGAACGCCGAGGTGCTGCCCGCGCACGGTGAAGCGGTCACCGCGCGCTTCGCGCGTTAGTCTGGCGGGGTCATGCACTGTCCTTTCTGTCGTCATCCCGATTCCCGCGTCGTCGACTCGCGCACGAGCGACGACGGTCTGAGCATCCGCCGTCGGCGGCAGTGTCCGCAGTGCGGGGGGCGGTTCTCCACGATCGAGACCGCGAGCCTCAACGTCATCAAGCGGTCGGGCGTCATCGAGCCGTTCAGCCGCGAGAAGGTCATGTCGGGCGTGCGCAAGGCCTGCCAGGGGCGGCCCGTCACCGAGGGCGACCTCGCGATGCTCGCGCAGTCGGTCGAAGAATCCATCCGCCAGACGGGCTCATCGCAGATCGACACGAACGACATCGGACTGGCGATCCTGGGACCCCTGCGCCACCTCGACGAGGTCGCGTACCTGCGCTTCGCGAGCGTGTATCAGGCCTTCGACTCCCTCGACGACTTCGACGCCGCGATCGCGCAGCTGCGCGCCGACCACGCCGCAGCGCCCGTGGCGGCCGACGCCGACTGAGAACTCCGGCGCACCGTCCTAGGCTGGAGGGGATGTATCCCTTCCTCTTCCGCACCGTGCTCACCCGCATGGATCCCGAGACCGCGCACCACGCGGCGATGCTCGTGATCCGCGGCCTCGGCGTGCGGCCCCTCGCGCCCCTCGTCCGCCGGTTCACCCGACCCGACCCGTCGCTGCGCACCCGCGCGCTCGGGCTGACGTTCGACTCGCCCTTCGGTGTGGCCGCCGGCTTCGACAAGGACGTCATCGGCGTCGCCGGTCTGCGCGCGCTCGGCTTCGGCCACGTGGAGGTCGGCACGCTCACCGCGATCCCGCAGGACGGCAATCCTCGCCCGCGCCTGTTCCGGCTCGTGCCCGACCGCGCCGTCATCAACCGCATGGGGTTCAACAACCGCGGCGCCGCCGCCGCGGCAGAGCGCCTCCGGGCCGTGCGGCGTCGGAAGACGCGGCCGGTCGTGGGCGTGAACATCGGCAAGAGCCGCGTCGTGGACGTGGCCGACGCCACCGCCGACTACGTCACCAGCACGCGGCTGCTCGCGCCGCTGGCGGACTACCTCGTCGTCAACGTCTCCTCGCCCAATACGCCGGGACTGCGGGGCCTGCAGGCCGTGGAGACCCTCCGCCCGCTGCTGGAGGCCGTGCGTGACGCCGCGGGCGCCACGCCGCTGCTGGTGAAGATCGCGCCTGATCTCGCCGACGACGAGATCGAGGCCGTCGCCCGGCTCGCGGTCGACGCGGGCCTGGCCGGCATCGTCGCGACGAACACGACCATTTCGCGTGAGGGTCTCGTGACGGATGCCGCGGTCGTCGCGGCCGCCGGCGACGGCGGGCTCTCGGGCGCGCCGCTGAAGGCGCGGTCGCTGCAGGTGCTGCGCATCCTCCGCGCCGTCGTGCCGCCGCAGTTCTGCGTCGTCTCGGCCGGGGGAGTGGAGACCGCGTCCGACGTGCAGGAGCGCCTGGATGCCGGCGCCGACCTCGTGCAGGGCTACACCGCGTTCCTCTACCGTGGGCCGATGTGGGCGCGCCAGATCAACCGGGGCCTCGCCTCCCGACGCTGACCCCGCGCGGTCCCCGCCCTTCGCCTGTCGCGCGGTGTGGCATCCGCACCCGCCAACCCGCGATGCGCGACAGGCGAGCGGGACGGGCGACGCGCTCGCGCGACGAATCTCTCGCCACGAAACGACGCTCGCCTGCCACGATGCCGCCCGAGGGCGACGGTCGTGACAGGCGAGCGGTGGTTCGCGGTGTCGCGGGCTCAGGGGTGCTGGCCGCGCTTGACCTGGGGCTTGGGCAGACGCATGAAGCGCATCTGGATGGTGCGCATGGCCGCGTACCAGCCGAGGCCCTTCTCCATGCGGGTGGCGCCGAATCGCGCCTTGGCCGCCTGCTTCACGCGGATCGAGGTGAGGATCATGTCGCCGATGACGAACAGGATGAAGATCCACAGACCGATGAACGACCAGTAGGTGATCGCGGGGATCGGCACGAACGTGAGGACGATCACCAGCAGCATCATCGGCATGACGACCTCGCCGAGGTGCCAGCCGGCGTCGACGAAGTCGCGGGCGAACTTGCGCTGCGGGCCCTTGTCGCGCGCCGGGAGGTAGCGCTCATCGCCGTTGGCCATGCCGATGCGGGCCTTCTCGCGGGCACTGGCCAGCTCGGCCTTCGCGCGGGCGCGGGCCTCCTTGGTGTCGGCGACGAGGGGACGCTTGCGGGCGGCTTCGCGCTCGGCCCGCGAGGGGGTCGGACGGCCTTTGCCCTGCACCGCCTGCTCGCTGGGCGTCTCGGTCGACGCGTCCTTCGGCGCGGGGGTGGGGGTGTGTGCCACGGCTGGATCCTCTGAATCGGCAAAATCGGGTACCTCATAAGATTACCCGCATGACCTCCGAGCTGTCCCGCCCCCAGACGGTGCGCGCCGCCGCCCTCGCCGTCGTCCCCGCCGCCCTCGCCGATCTGGGCACCCTCGTGCGCATCCCCTCGATCGCCTTCCCCGACTTCGACCCCGCCGAAGTCGCGCGCAGCGCCGCCGCGGTGAAGGAGCTGGCCGAAGGGCTCGGCATCTTCGACCGCGTCGAGATCCGCGACGCGGCGATCGACGACACCGAGCGGGGCATGCCCGCCGTGCTCGCCACCCGGGCCGCCCGCAACGGCCGCCCGACGATCCTGCTGTACGCCCACCACGACGTGCAGCCGGTCGGCGACGAAGCGCTGTGGGACTCGCCGCCGTTCGAGCCCACTGTGCGGGACGGCCGCATCTACGGTCGCGGCGCCGCGGACGACAAGGCGGGCGTGATGGCCCACATCGGCGCATTGCGCGCGCTCACCGAGGCGCTCGGCCCCGACTTCGACCTCGGTGTGGCGATGTTCATCGAGGGGGAGGAGGAGGCGGGTTCCCGCTCGTTCGCCCCGTTCCTCCACGAGAACGCCGATGCCCTGCGCGCGGACGTGATCGTCGTCGCCGACTCCGGCAACTGGGATGCCACGACTCCCGCCGTCACGGTGTCGCTGCGCGGCAACGCGCGGTTCACGCTGACGGTGCGCACCCTCGAGCACGCCTCGCACTCCGGTATGTTCGGCGGCGCCGTGCCCGACGCGATGATGGCCACGATCAAGCTCCTGGCGACGCTGTGGGATGCCGACGGTGCACCCGCGGTCGCCGGACTCGCCCAGCGCGACGCCGACACGCCGCCGTACAGCGAGGAGACGCTGCGCGACGAGGCCGGGCTTCCCGCCGACGTCACCCCCGTGGGCACCGGCACGATCCTCAGCCGCATCTGGAACAAGCCGTCGATCACCGTCACCGGCATCGATGCCCCCAGCGTCGCGAATGCGTCGAACACGCTCAGCCCGGAGGTCTCCGTCGTCATCAGCGCGCGCGTCGCCCCCGGTCAGTCCGCCCGTGAAGCCTACGAAGTGGTCGAGGCGCACCTGCGGGCGCACGCGCCGTTCGGCGCCGAGCTCACCTTCTCCGCCGTCGACTGCGGCGACGGCTTCCTCGTGGACACCAGCGGTTGGGCGGTGACCGAGGCCCGTGCGGCTCTCGCCGACGGTTACGGCGTCGACCCGGTGGACATCGGCGTCGGCGGCTCGATCCCGTTCATCGCCGACCTCGTGGACGAGTTCCCCGGCGCGCAGATCCTGGTGACCGGCGTCGAGGACCCGCACGCCCGCGCCCACAGCCCGAACGAGTCGCTGCACATCGCGACGTTCCGCAATGCGCTCGTCTCCGAGGCCCTGCTGCTGGAGCGACTGGACGCGAGAACGCTCTGAACCGAGCCGCTTCGCAGGTGCCGCGCGTAGAATCGTGGCATCCAGCCGTCCGATGGCGGCCCGAACCACGGGAGACTCCATGACCGACACCGCACTGCCCGTCACCGAGAGCGTCCGCGAGCACGGCGTCGCGCTCAGCGACGCGGCCGCCGCCAAGGTGAAGAGCCTGCTCGAGCAGGAGGGGCGCGATGACCTGCGCCTGCGCGTCGCGGTGCAGCCCGGCGGATGCTCGGGCCTGATCTACCAGCTCTACTTCGACGAGCGCTTCCTCGACGGCGACAAGGCCGTCGACTTCGACGGCGTCGAAGTGATCGTCGACGACATGAGCGTTCCCTACCTCGACGGCGCGAAGATCGACTTCAAGGACACCATCTCGGAGCAGGGCTTCACGATCGACAATCCCAACGCCGCGGGCAGCTGCGCGTGCGGAGACAGCTTCCACTGATCTGAAGGTTTCGCGGTTCATCGTCCGGCGGCTCCAGTGCTGATCAGCACTGGAAAACCGCCGGACGTCGCGTTTTCATAGCTGAGTAGATGGCCTGAATGCGGTGTGACCTTGCCCTAGACTGGCGGTTGTCATATCCGCGTCCCGGAAAGGTCCACCGTGCGATCGAAACGCCGCATCCGCTGGGCAATCATCCCTCTGGGGATCGCCACGGCAGCCACCCTTGCCGCCTGCACCCCCACGGAATTGAACGGCTTTCTCCCCGGCTTCGTCGAGGATGGAACCCCGACGACCAACCGCACCGAAATGGTGTCGGGCCTCTGGGTCAACTCGTGGATCGTGTTGCTCGCCGTCGGCGTCATCACGTGGGGCCTGATGGGCTGGGCGGCCATCGTCTACCGCCGCCGTCGCGGCCAGACCGGCCTGCCGGTGCAGATGCGCTACAACATGCCGATCGAGATCTTCTACACGGTCGTGCCGCTGATCCTCGTGATCGGCTTCTTCGCCTTCACCGCGCGTGACCAGTCGATCCTCGAGACGCAGTACGACGACCCCGACGTGTCGATCACCGCGATCGGCAAGCAGTGGGCCTGGGACTTCCAGTACAACGCCGAGGACGAGGACGACACCGTCTGGACCATGGGCATCCAGGCTCAGCCTGCGGCCAATGGCGACGTCGACCAGGCGGAGCTGCCCACCCTGGTGCTCCCCGTCGACCAGACGGTGAAGATCCAGCTGCAGTCGCGCGATGTCATCCACTCCTTCTGGATCATCGACTTCCTGTACAAGAAGGACATGTACATCGGTAAGGACAACTACTGGTCCTTCACCCCCACCCGTGAGGGCACGTACGCCGGCAAGTGCGCCGAGCTGTGCGGCGAGTACCACTCGATGATGCTCTTCAACGTCGAGGTCGTCAGCGAGGCGGAGTACGAGGAGTACCTCGAGACGCTGCGCGACGCCGGCCAGACGGGTGACATCAACGACGCTTACGACCGGCTGCAGAACCTGCCGGGAACCGGTGCGGCCGAGTCTGAGGGAGACCGCTGAAAATGACGAGCACGTTGGAAGGCGCACCGCGCCCCACCACCCTTCCGCCGCGGCAGGCAGCGCTCATGAGCTCTTCCCGCGTCGAGCAGAAGGGCAACCTGATCGTCAAGTGGATCACCTCCACTGACCACAAGACCATCGGGTACATGTACCTGATCGCGTCGGTGCTGTTCTTCCTGCTCGGCGGTGTGATGGCGCTGATCATCCGTGCGGAGCTCTTCGAGCCCGGCATGCAGGTGGTGCCCACCAAGGAGCAGTACAACCAGCTGTTCACGATGCACGGCACGATCATGCTGCTGATGTTCGCGACGCCGCTGTTCGCCGGCTTCGCCAACGCGATCCTGCCGCTGCAGATCGGCGCCCCCGACGTGGCGTTCCCGCGTCTGAACGCGTTCGCCTTCTGGCTGTTCCTGTTCGGCTCGCTCATCGCGATCTCCGGCTTCCTCACCCCGCAGGGCGCGGCCGCCTTCGGCTGGTTCGCGTATCAGCCGCTGGCCAACGCGACGTTCTCACCCGGCGCCGGTGGCAACCTCTGGATGCTCGGCCTCGGCATGAGCGGTTTCGGCACCATCCTCGGTGCGGTGAACTTCATCACCACCATCATCACGATGCGTGCCCCGGGTATGACGATGTGGCGCATGCCGATCTTCACCTGGAACACGCTCATCACGAGCATCCTGATCCTGATGGCGTTCCCCGTGCTCGCCGCCGCGATCCTCTCGGCCGCCTCCGACCGCGTGCTGGGCTCGCACATCTTCGACCCGCAGAACGGCGGCGTGCTGCTGTGGCAGCACCTGTTCTGGTTCTTCGGTCACCCCGAGGTGTACATCATCGCGCTGCCGTTCTTCGGCATCGTGTCCGAGATCTTCCCGGTGTTCAGCCGCAAGCCGATCTTCGGGTACAAGACCCTCGTGTACGCGACCATCGCGATCGCTGCGCTGTCGGTGGCGGTGTGGGCGCACCACATGTACGTCACGGGTGCCGTGCTGCTGCCCTTCTTCGCCCTGATGACCATGCTCATCGCCGTGCCGACAGGGGTGAAGATCTTCAACTGGATCGGCACGATGTGGCGAGGGTCGATCACGTTCGAGACCCCGATGGTCTTCGCCCTCGGCTTCCTCGTCTCGTTCGTCTTCGGTGGTCTCACCGGCGTGATCCTCGCGTCGCCGCCGCTGGACTTCCACCTGTCCGACTCGTACTTCGTGGTGGCGCACTTCCACTACGTGGTGTTCGGCACCGTCGTGTTCGCGATGTTCGCCGGCTTCTACTTCTGGTGGCCGAAGTGGACGGGGCGGATGCTGAACGAGCGGCTCGGCTACGTGCACTTCTGGATGCTGTTCATCGGCTTCCACATGACCTTCCTCGTCCAGCACTGGCTGGGTGTCGACGGCATGGTGCGCCGCTACGCCGACTACTCCGAAGCCGACGGATGGACCTGGGGCAACCAGCTCTCCACCGTGGGTGCGATCATCCTCGGCGCCTCGATGCTGCCGTTCTTCCTGAACGTCTGGATCACCTCCCGCAAGGCTGCGACCGTCATGGTCAACGACCCGTGGGGCTACGGCGGCTCGCTCGAGTGGGCGACCAGCTGCCCGCCGCCGCGTCACAACTTCACGTCGATCCCGCGCATCCGCAGTGAGCGCCCTGCCTTCGACCTGAACCACCCCGAGGCCGCCGTGCCCGTGGGTGTCGGGCCGGCCAAGGACGCTCCCGATGCCCCGGTCGTCGACGTCGCCGAAGGAGAGGTGAAGTAAGTTGAAGACCAACGTCAACCTGTGGTGGATCCTCGGCGTCTTCTTCCTGATCGTCGCGGTCGTCTACACGTGGTGGAACATCATCGCCCACCCCGAACTGGAGTGGGTCCACGCGATCGAGTGGGTCGGCACCGTCGCCCTGTTCTTCTCGGTGTTCATGTCCGGCCTCATCGGCTTCTACGTCGACCGCGTGCACAAGGCGCAGGGCGGGGAGCTCCCCGAGGACATCCTGACGGCGGACATCGACGACGGCGACCCCGAGATGGGCGAGTTCAGCCCGTGGTCGTGGTGGCCGCTCGTGCTGGCCTTCTCCGCGGCTCTGGCCATCATCGGCCTCGCGGTCGGCACGTTCATGATCCCGATCGGCCTGGGCGTGTTCGTCATCGCGATCGTCGGCTGGGTGTTCGAGTACTACCGCGGATACTTCGCCCGCTGATCCGATGCCGGCTCGCTTGAGAGCCGCCGCCGTTTCGAACGTCGGCGAGTTCCGCAGGATCAACCAGGATGCCGCGTTCGCGGCATCCTGGGCTGCGGGCGTCGCCGACGGTGTCGGCGGCGGCCCGGCCGGAGATCTGGCCTCGGCAGCACTCGTGCACCGGGTGACCTCCGGCCGCCCCGCGATGCGCGACGCCGAGCAGCTGGGCGCTCGCCTCCGCTGGGCAAACTGGGATCTCGCCGCCCACACCCGACGGGATCCCGCGCTGGAGGGCATGGCGACGACGTACACCGGACTCTGGTTCACCCAGGCCGGGATGCTCCTGCTCGCCCACACCGGCGACTCGCGTGCCTACCTGCTGCGCGACGGCGTGCTGAGCCGCCAGACCCGCGACGATTCGCTGGTGCAGGCGATGGTGGACCAGGGCCTGTTGAGTCCCGAAGAGGCCGCCGTACACCCGCGCCGCAATGTCATCACCGCGTCGCTGGGTGGGCACGAGGAAGACGGCGTGGCCGTCGCCGAGCTGCAACCCCGCCTCGGTGACCGGTGGCTGCTGTGCAGCGACGGCATCAGCGATTACGTGCCGCATGACGAGCTCGAGCGGCTGCTGCAGCTCGCTCCGTCACCCGAGCGGGCCGCCGATTGGGTCGTGCGTGTCGCGCTCGACGCCGGCACGCGTGACAACGCCACCGCCGTGGTCTGCGACATCGTCGAGGGCGAGCTGCTCGCCGACCTGCCGATGTTCGCCGGCGCCGCGGCCGAACGCTTCGTCGAGGGGCTCGAGAGCGCCTGAGACGGCTCCCGGTCGACTCAGCGCACCACCATCACCGACGGGTCGAAGGTGCGGGGGAGCGGGCCGTCGTCGTTCTCCAGCGGCTGCCCCTCACGACCCCAGTACTCGTACCCGCCGATCATCTCCCGCACTGTGAAGCCGGCCGCGGCGAATTCACGCGCACCCCTCGCGCCGCCGTTGCATCCAGGGCTCCAGCAGTAGACCACCACGGGCACGGCAGGGTCGAGCTCCGCCGGTGCGCGGTGGGCGATGTCGCGGTGCGGGATGTGCACGGCGCCCGGGATGCGTCCCTGCGCCCATGCTCCGACGCCTCTCACGTCGACGAGCACGAAGGCGTCGCCGGCCTGCTGCGCGGCGTACACGTCTGCGGGGTCGGTCTCGTGGCGGAGCTTGGCGGTGAAGAAGTCGAGCGCATCGGTCATGACGTCACGCTAGAAGGGGGAGTGGTGCCTCGGCGAGGCGGCAGCGGTCACGCAGCGGCGGAATCCTGCCGAGCGGACATGACGAAGGCCCCGGCGGAATCCGCCGGGGCCTTCGTCATGCAGGAAGGACTCAGTCCTTCGAGGTCTTCTTCTCGTCGCCCTCGTCGGGGATGATCACGTTCGAGGGGCGGTTGGCCGTCTCGGTGCGGTGACCGTCGTCGATCGGGTGCAGCGGAGCATCCGGAACGCCGGCACGCTCGTGCGCGCCGCGCAGCTCGGCTGCCTCCTCCTCGGCCATGTGCTCCAGCGAGTGGTGCTGGTGCGCCAGGGCGGCGTCGAGCTCCGTCTGCGTGAGCGGGGTGAGGCGGTCCTCGAAGAACCAGCGCGACAGCGAAGCCCGCAGGTTCTGGTGCCACGGGATGCGTCCCTTGGCGTTGGGGCGGACCACGAGGGGGGCCTCGGTCTCGGTCGGGATGAGCTTGACGCGCTCGTACTCGTCGACCGGCTGGTGGACCTCGATGTATTCGCCGCCGGGGAGGCGGACGATGCGACCGGACTCGTAGCCGTGCAGCACGATCTCGCGGTCCTTCTTCTGGAGCGCGATGCAGATGCGCTTCGTGACGAAGTAGGCGATCACGGGGCCCAGGATCAGCAGCGCCTGCAGGGCGTGGATGACACCCTCCATGGTGAGCCAGAAGTGCGTGGCGATGATGTCGGACGAAGCCGCGGCCCACAGCACCGCGTAGAACGTGACGCCGGCCGCGCCGATGGCGGTGCGGGTGGCGGCGTTGCGCGGACGCTGAGCGATGTGGTGCTCGCGCTTGTCGCCGGTGATCCACGCCTCGATGAACGGGTAGATCAGGACGAGCACGATGAACACACCGATGACGCCCAGGGGCAGCAGGATGTTCCACGACCAGGTGTGGTCGAGGAAGACCGTCTCCAGGTGCGGGGGGACCAGGCGCAGCGCGCCGTCGGCGAAGCCGATGTACCAGTCGGGCTGGGTGCCCGCCGACACCGGCGACGGGTCGTAGGGGCCGTAGTTCCAGATCGGGTTGATCGTGAACAGCGACGCGATCAGCACGAGCACGCCGAAGGTGATGAAGAAGAAGCCACCCATCTTCGACATGTAGACCGGCATCATCGGGTAGCCCACGACGTTGCTGTTCGTGCGGCCGGGGCCGGCGAACTGCGTGTGCTTGTTGACGATCATGAGCATGAGGTGCACGACCAGCAGTGCCACGAGGATCGCGGGCAGTAGCAGGATGTGCAGGGTGTAGAGGCGCCCGACGATGTCGGTGCCGGGGAACTCGCCGCCGAAGAGGAGGAACGAGATCCACGTGCCCACAAGGGGGATGCCCTTGACCATGCCGTCGATGATGCGAAGACCGTTGCCGGAGAGCAGGTCGTCGGGGAGCGAGTAGCCGGTGAAGCCCTCACCCATCGCGAGGATGAACAGCACGAAGCCGATCACCCAGTTCAGCTCACGCGGCTTGCGGAATGCGCCGGTGAAGAACACGCGCAGCATGTGCACGCCGATGCCGGCGACGAACACCAGCGCCGCCCAGTGGTGGATCTGACGAACCAGCAGGCCACCGCGGATGTCGAACGAGATCCGCAGCGTGGATTCCATGGCCGCGGACATCGGGATGCCGCGCATGGGCTCGTAAGCGCCGTAGTAGTGCGTCTCGACCATCGACGCCTGGAAGAAGAACGTCAGGAACGTGCCGGACAGCAGCACGACGACGAAGCTCCACAGGGCGATCTCACCGAGCATGAACGACCAGTGGTCGGGGAAGATCTTGCGTCCGAGCTCCTTGACGAAGCCCGAGATGCTGGTGCGCTCATCGATGTAGTTGGCCGCACCCGCGACGAACTTCCCGCCGAGCGGCTTCTCGTTGGACGACGACTTCGATTCCTCGGTCGTCGCCTCGTTGACAGTTGCGGTGCTCAATGGCGCTCCCAGAAACTCGGGCCGACCGGCTCGGTGAAGTCGCTGCGTGCGACGAGGTAGCCCTCGTCATCAACGGTGATGGGCAGCTGAGGCAGCGGGCGGGCTGCGGGTCCGAAGATGACCGCGGCGCCGTCCGAGACGTCGAACTGCGACTGGTGGCAGGGGCACAGCAGGTGGTGCGTCTGCTGCTCGTAAAGAGCCACCGGGCAGCCGACGTGCGTGCAGACCTTGGAGTACGCGACGATGCCGTCGTACGACCAGTCCTTGCGGTCCTCGGCTTCCTTCAGCTGCTCGGGGAGCAGCCGCACGGCCAGCACGATCGCCTTCGCCTTCTCCTCGAGGTAGCCGTCGTGGTGGCTGAGCGAGGCGAGCGACTCGGGGATGACCTGCACGACCGAGCCGAGGGTGAGGTCGGCGGCACGGATCGGCAGACCGCTGGGGTCGTGCGCGAGACGCTCGCCTTCCTTCCACATGGTGTGGCTGAGGAGGTACACCGGGTCGCCGGCGTGCGGGTGCTCCGGCGTGCTCTCCGGTGCCAGGCCGCGGAACAGCGTGACGCCGGGGATCACCGATGCCACGAGCGCGGCGAACAGCGAGTTGCGGATCATCGTGCGGCGCCCGAAACCGGACTCCTCGTTCGCGTCGCGGAAGCCCTGCACAGCGGCCTCACGAGTCGCGTCACGACCGCGGGTCGCGTGGCGGGGCTCGATGAACTCCTTGTCGGACATGATGGCCTTCGACCAGTGGATCGCACCGATGCCGATGGCCAGCAACGCGAGCGCGATGCCGAGTCCGATGAACATGTTGTTGTTGCGGATGTCGACGATCCGCCCGCTCTCGATCGGGAAGATCATGTAGGCGGCGACCGCCCAGATGCTTCCCGCGAGCGACAGGTAGAACAGCGTGTAGACCGTACGCACGGCGCGCTTCATCGCCGCCGGGTCCGAATCCGTCACACGCGCGCGATGCGGCGGCAGACCCGGATTCTTCACGGGGTCGGATACCGCGACTGCGAGCCCCGGGGAAGGCTTCCATGAAGCCCTCTCGTGCTCGAGCGCGTCGTCCTCGTGTGTCATGGTGCTCCTCGTACGTTCCGTAATGCTGTGTCAGTGATCGATCAGTTCGACTTCGCCGTGATCCACACGGTGAGGGCGATGAGGCTGCCGATACCGAAGATCCAGATGAACAGACCCTCCGAAACCGGGCCGAGGGAGCCGAGCGAGAATCCGCCGGGCGACTCGGTGTTCTGCATGTAGAGCAGCGCGGAGATGATGTCGCGCTTCTCTTCGGTGGTGAGGGTCAAGTCGTTGAAGACGGGCATGTTCTGCGGGCCGGTGACCATCGCGGCGTACATGTGCAGCGCGCTGGTGTTGGTCAGAGCCGGGGCGTACTTGCCTTCGGTGAGGGCACCACCGGCGGCGGCCACGTTGTGGCACATCGCGCAGTTGATGCGGAAGAGCTCGGCACCGGCGGAGACATCGCCCTCGCCGTCGAGCACGTGGGCGTCGGGGAACGACGGGCCGGGGGACACCGACTGGGTGAAGGCCGCGAGCGCGTCGATCTGCTCCTGCGTGAACTGCACGGGCTTCTGCGGTGCCTGGGGTCCCTGCATCTGCAGCGGCATGCGGCCGGTGGAGACCTGGAACTCGACCGAGAGCTCGCCGACGCCGTAGAGCGACGGGCCGTTCTCGGTGCCCTGCAGGTCGAGACCGTGGCAGGTGGCGCAGTTGGCCTGGAAGAGCTTCTTGCCGTCTTCGACGGTGAGTGCCGAAGCGACCGTCTGGGGCTCGGAGGCGGCAACGGCGGCGGAGGCGCCGGCGTAGACGCCGCCGGTCACCAGCAGTCCGATGCCGATCAGGGCGGCCGCGGCCCAGGGGCTACGGCGTCCGTTCGAGCGGCGGGGGGTGTGTCGTGCCATGTCGGGTTTCAGCTCCGCTCTCAGCTAACGAAGGGCAGCAGGTAGATGACGGCGAACAGCACGATCCAGACGACGTCGACGAAGTGCCAGTAGTACGAGACCACGATCGCCGTGGTCATCTCCTTGCGGCCGAAGTTCTTGACCGCGAAGGCGCGGCCGATGACCATGAGGAACGCGATGAGGCCGCCGGTCACGTGCAGGGCGTGGAAACCGGTGGTGATGTAGAACGCGGAAGCGTACGAGTCGGCGCTGATCGGCAGGCCCTCGGCGACGAGCGTTGCGTACTCCCAGACCTGGCCCGAGACGAACACGGCGCCCATGAAGAAGGTGAGGAAGAGCCACTCGACCATGCCCCACTTGCGCACGTTCCAGATGCTTCCGGTGCGGTACGGCTGGAACCGCTCTGCGGCGAAGACACCGGCCTGGCAGGTCACGGAGGACAGGATCAGGATCAGCGTGTTGATCGTCGCGAAGGGCACGTTCAGCAGCTCGGAACGCTCCGCGAACAGCTCAGGAGAGGTGCTGCGCAGCGTGAAGAAGATCGCGAACAGGCCGGCGAAGAACATGACTTCGCTGCCGAGCCAGACGATGGTGCCGACAGCGACGGGGTCCGGTCGCTTGACCGACCGCATGGCCTGGGGATAGGTCGTTGGAGAGCTCGTCACACATTCATTATGGCTGAAAGTTGGCCGTGATTTTCGCATCAGGCCGCCGGTAATCGCCTTCATGTTGGTTAGGGCACCCTAAGTGCTGGTCGAGAATCTGCAGGTTGGCCAGCGATAGGATCGTTCGTCATGGCTGAGCTCACTTCGTGGCCCGAAATCCTCACGACACTCCTCGATGCGCGCGATCTCAGCGTGTCGGAGTCGACCTGGGCGATGCGGCAGGTGATGTCGGGCTCCGCCACCCCCTCGCAACTCGCCGGATTCCTGGTCGCGCTGCGCGCCAAGGGGGAGACGATCGACGAGATCGTCGGGTTCCGCGACGCCATCCTCGAGGCCGCCGTTCCGCTGCCGGTGCCGGCGGACGTCCTCGACATCGTCGGCACGGGAGGCGACCGCTTCGGCACGGTCAACGTCTCGACGATGTCGGCCATCGTCGCTGCGGCATCCGGGGTCCCGGTCGTCAAGCACGGCAACAAGGCCGCCAGCTCCAAGTCGGGCTCGTCCGATGTGCTCCGCGCCCTCGGGGTCGATCTCGCGCTCTCGCCCGAGGCTGTGGCCGAGACGCTGCGGCGCACCGGCATCACGTTCGCGTTCGCATCGGCGTTCCACCCGGGTTTCCGCCACGCGGGGCCCACGCGCGGCGAACTGGGCGTTCCGACGGTCTTCAATTTCCTCGGCCCGCTCTGCAACCCGGCCCGTGCCGAGGCCAACGCCGTCGGAGTCGCCCACCTCGACCGCGTCCCGCTCATCACCGGGGTGTTCCGGACGCGGGGCGCGACGGCGCTGGTGTTCCGCGGCGACGACGGGCTGGACGAGCTCACCACGACCGGCCACAGCCGGATGTGGGAGATCAGCCTGGGCGACATGCACGAGCACGACATCGATCCGCGCGACCTCGGCATCCCCTTCGCCGATATCGGGGATCTGCTGGGCGGTGAGCCCGAGCACAACGCGGAGATCGTACGGCGGGTGCTGGACGGCGAGACCGGGCCGGTGCGCGACATCGTGCTGCTGAACACGGCAGCCGGGATCGTCGCCTACCGGTTGTCGCAGGATCCGGCGCAGGCGCAGCGCCCCATCCTGGAGCGCCTCGCCGAAGCGAAGGATGCCGCGGCGGCGACGATCGACCGCGGCGCGGCGGCGGCGACGCTGGCCTCGTGGGTTGAGGCGACCCAGCAGCTGGGCGGCTGATCTTCCGCGCGATTGTTATTCACGGCGGGCCACTGCTGCGCCGGGAGTGCTCCGCGCTAGGTTGAGACCACTATCAGCGATCTCAAGGAGCGACATCTCATGTCGGAAGCACCGGCCACCACGGCCGACACCATTGAACCCCCCGTACGCAAGGTGGGCCTCATCAAGGCTGCCGGCATCATCGGCATCCTCGGCGGCATCGCCCTGATCATCGTCGGAATCGTGGTCTGGGTGATGGTTTCGTCGCAGCTGCGCGCCGAGAACATCACCGTCCCCGATGACGCCATGGCCTTCCAGGGTCAGACCGTCGCCGGCCCCTTCACCGCGTTCGTGCAGGCGGACATCATCCAGGAGCACGCGCTGGCCTCGTCCGACGGCAAGACGTACGCCGAGCTGGACAAGGAAGACCCGGTGCGCGCCACCATGATGAACGCGTCGTTCCTCCGGGCGTCGCTGTTCACCTCGGTCGTCTCGTTCGGCGTCGCCGCCTTCGCGATGGGCGTCGGCATCCTCTCGATCGTCTTCGGATGGGCGATCCACCGGCTCGCCTCGGTGCCGGTCGTCGTGAAGCGGTCGACGATCACCACCTCCTGATAGAACAGGCCCGCACCACTACGGTGCGGGCCTGTTCTTTCTCATGCCCATGCATCCCCTCGACGCCCTCAGCGAGATCGCGACCCTGCTGGAGCGGGAGCGCGCCTCGCGATACCGGTCCAAGGCCTTCCGCGCCGCCGCGGCGGCGATCGAGGGCCTTTCCGATTCCGAACTGCGCGATGCCGCGGCGCTGCGACGCCGAAAGGGCATCGGCGACTCGACCTTCGCCGTCATCCAGCAGGCGCTGGCCGGCGACGTCCCGGCCTACCTCGCCGAGCTGCGTGAGAGCGCGGGTGTCGCCCTCGTGGGCTCGACACTCCGGGCGCAGCTGCGCGGCGATCTGCACAGCCACTCGGACTGGTCCGACGGCTACACCCCCATCGACCTGATGGTGGCGGCGGCCCGCGCCCTCGGCCACGAGTACCTCGCCCTGACCGATCACTCGCCGCGGCTGCGGGTGGCCCGAGGCCTCTCGCCCGAGCGGCTGCGGGAGCAGCTCGAGCTGGTCCCCGGATTCTCCGGCGACGGCTTCACGCTCCTCAGTGGCATCGAGGCCGACATCCTCGACGACGGCGCCCTCGACCAGGAGGAAGACCTGCTCGCGCGGCTCGACGTCGTCGTGGCATCGGCGCACTCGAAGCTGCGCATGGAACGCCGGCCCATGACCCGCCGGCTCGTGACAGCCGTGTCGAACCCGCACGTGGACGTGCTGGGACACGTGACCGGGCGGCTGGTCGAAGGCTCGCGCGGCACCCGCCCGCCGTCGCAGTTCGACGCCGCCGACGTCTTCGCCGCCTGCGCGCAGCACGGGGTGGCGGTGGAGATCAATTCGCGGCCAGAGCGACAGGATCCGCCCGATGAACTCATCGCGCTCGCCCTCGAGGCCGGATGCCTGTTCGCCATCGACTCCGATGCGCACGCGCCGGGGCAGCTGTCGCTGCTGGACCACGGCGCCGCACGCGCGGAGCGGGCGGGAGTGCCGCCGGAGCGGATCGTGACGACCTGGCCGCTCGCGCGGCTGCGGGAGTGGACGGGGCGCCGGCGCTGACCCGCGCGGGCATCACACACACCTTTCCGGTTGGGACACCACGCGTTGCGGTGCGTCTGGACCGGGAAGTGGTTTCTCAGCCGCGGGCGGTCAGCGCGTCCAGTGCCCGCTTCATCGATGTCCCCAGTCCCCAGCGCTCGGCGAACTCTTCCGCGGCGGTGCGCGCAGCGGCATCCGGTGCTCGCAGTCGGGACGCCGGCGGCGCGATGTCGAGGTCGGTGACCACGGCCACGACGGTCGGCGCGACGGCGAGGTAGTCGCGGGCGGCGAGGATCTTGGCACGCGCCGACGCGGCGATGCCCTCGCCGGATTCCGCGGCGGCGAGGATGCCGGCGAGGTCGCCGTGCGTCGCCAGCAGCGAGGCCGCGGTCTTCTCGCCGACACCGAGGACCCCCGGCAGGCCGTCGGAGGTGTCACCGCGCATCGTGGCGAAGTCGGCGTACTGCGCGGGCAGCACCCCGTACTTGGCGACGACGGTGGCATCGGTCACGACATCGAGGTTGCTCATGCCGCGCGCCGTGTAGATCACGCGCACGTCGCGCGCGTCGTCGACGAGCTGGAACAGGTCGCGGTCGCCCGTGACGATGTCGACGGGCACCGTCGCGCGCGTCGCGAGGGTGCCGATGACGTCGTCCGCCTCGTGGTCGGCACGGCCCACGACGGCGATGTCGAGCAGCGCGAGCGCCTCGCGGATGACGGGGATCTGCGCCTGGAGCGGCTCGGGAACCACCTCGACGTCGGAGCCGCCGGGCACGACCTCCGCGACACGGTGGGTCTTGTAGGTGGGGATGAGATCGACCCGCCACTGCGGGCGCCAGTCGTCGTCCCAGCACGCGATCAGATCGCTCGGCTCGTAGGTCGTGACGAGCTTGGCGATGATGTCGAGCAGCCCGCGCACGGCGTTGACCGGCGTGCCGTCGGGGGAGCGCACACTGTCGGGCACGCCGTAGAAGGCGCGGAAGTACAGCGAAGCGGTGTCCAGGAGCATGAGGCGGTCGGTCACGCGTTCATCCTGCCACTCGGAGCGATCAGCAGCCCGGTCCGGTCGGGTCTTCGAGGCAGGTGCGGTCGACGAGCGCCGTGTGCACTTCGACCACGCGCACGCCGTAGCCGCCCGCGGTGGCCTCGACGAAACCGGGGACGTCCCGCCACGCGCCGGTGCCGAAGTCGACGGATGCCGCGTAGCGCACCGTGACCGCGGCGCCGTAGGTGCCCCGCTCGCCGTAGGCGTGGCTCGTCGGGGTGGGGGTGAACTGCGCCTGGCCGAGCGCGGGCCAGGTGGCGCCGCCCGTCGTGGATGTGCGGCCGGCGCCGTCGCCGTAGTGGAAGACGTACTGGGCGGGGGTGAACCGCACCACCACCGGAAGGCCGAACAGCTCGCCCGCGATGTGCTGCTCGGTCGCCGCGGCGACGAAGTTCGCCGGCATCCCGACGACGGCCACGCCGTCGGGCTCACCCGTGATGCTCGGACGCGCGGGTGTGAAGGAGGCGAGGTCGGCGAGGGTGACCTCCGGCAGCATCCACACCTCGTAATTGCCACGACAGCCGACGACCGGGTTGCATTCCTCGTCCGCGCCCGGGAGGGGCAGGTCGAGCTGCGGGCCGCGGCCCGAGCCCCGGTCGCTCCCGCCACCGCTGCCGCCGGGGACCGTGGTCCCCGCGCCGATCTCGATGGATGAGCCGGTGTTGCCGATGTCGCAGTTGCCGCCCCAACTGCCGATCTGACATGGGTCCGGCGCATTTGAAACGACGGCTCCCAGTGCGGCGAGAAGCGCCATGGCGAGTCCACCTAGACGCATTCCGGCTCTCCATCTCTCCCAGATATCCGCTCGATGATCCATCCGGTAGGAGTCTCACCCGCCACGAGGTTGAATCGCATGGATTGCACATCTCTGCGGTCTGGTGCGACGACAGAAGCCCCGGAGGCATTCACGAGCGTCACCGAGGACACATCGACGCAGACGGCCACGTCAATCTCCTCGATTCCAGGTACCGGGTCGAGCGGGGCCACCACGGTGGGGGTGCTCTGGCCTCCCACCGTCCAGCCGTCGGCGTGCATCTGCGAGAACGACTCGCGAGCTGCGGCATTCGCCTCACCCGTGGTCCACGCGAAGACGGGCTCGAACGTGTCGGGGTCGCTGAGGTCCACCTGGTTCAGCGCGTCGACGTAGGCACGGTAGGTCTCCTCGGCGGCGGCGAACGCCTCCGCTTCCGAGGCGAAGCCGGTCGGCGTCGGCGTGGGCTCCGGTTCAGGCATGCAGCCGGTCACGCCGAGGGTCGCAGTGAGGAGCAGCGCCGCCGCGGCGGCCGCGACCGCCCGCCGTGGCATCATGCGCACACGCTACCGCGCGGCATCCGTGCGGCACCCGGTTATCCACAGCCGCCCGTGCGGCAGGGGCTCAGCGCGGTGTCCGCCGCCGTTCGTGGCGACGATCGGCCAGAGCCGCGACGGCTCGGTCGAGGCCGATCACGATGGCCGCGACCACGGCGATCGCCGCGACCACCTGGAGCAGCCCCAGGAGCGCGCCACCGATGCCGAGGTAGTCGATGTTGAGGAAGGGATACGGGAACCGGTCGGCGATCGTGGGGAAGGCGACGGCGCGGGCGAGGGTGATGATGCCGTAGACGAGCGGATACACGAGCCACAGCAGCCCATCGCGCCAGCGCACCATCCGTCGCGGGCCGAAGGCCAGCCAGTCGACGAGCACCATGCCGGGGACGACGTAATGCAGGATGAACAGCGACCGGTTGGCCAGCGCCTCCGCGGGATCCGAGACGACCAGGCCCGGCAGCGGACTCGCGCCGTAGTTGAGCAGCACGTGCGACACGAGTGCCGTCGTGAGGATCCAGGCCGTCACGGCACCGCGCAGTCGCGGAGCAGGGGCATCGGTGGTGCCGCGGCGGAGCATCCAGTACAGCGCGCCGGCGAAGTACGCGAAGACGATCACGTTGCTCTGCGTCGTGAAGAAGATGAGCCGGTGGTTGCCGCTGACCAGCCCCAGCACGCACACGACGACGATCGCGACGCGCCACCAGAACTGCACGGTGGCGGCGACGCGGGCACGGGGTGCGGCGGCCATCTCGGTTCCTCTCTCGCGGCCCCTGAACGCTAGATGGGCGCCGGGGCGGTGTCAAAGCGGTGGAAGACTGGGATGACCATGGCCGATGACCCCACCTGCCCCTGCGGGAGCGCGTCGCCGCTCGCCGCCTGCTGCGGTGTGCACCTCGCCGGCATCCCGGCGCCCACCCCCGAGGCGCTCATGCGCTCGCGGTACACCGCGTTCGCGCGGGGCGACGCGCGATATCTCGAGCAGACGTGGCATCCGGGGACCCGCCCCGAGCACCTCGACCTCGAGCCGGATCTGCGGTGGACGGGTCTCGAGATCGTGGCGGCGGAGGCGGGCCCGAAGCGCGGCACGGTGGAGTTCCGCGCGCACTGGACCGACGGCCGCACCTGGGGCGTGCTGCACGAGCGCAGCCGGTTCGTGCGTCAGAGCGACCGCTGGTGGTACCTCGACGGCGTGATCGACCCGGAGGTCACATCGGCTCGGTGATGGCTTCGTGCACGCGCCGCAGATCGACCAGGATCGAGCCGATCAGCATCCAGTTCATCGACGACGGTGTGTGGATCTCCAGCGGTCTCGTGAGCGCCGGCTCGTCGTCGACCGGCCCGTCTCCGGTGCTCGCCGCCGTGAGCAGCCGCAGGTCGTGCGCGGCTCGGCGGAGCTGTTCGGCGATCTCGCGCGCCGTCGGCTCGTCGATGAGCTCGTCGGTGCCGTAGTCGTGCACCGCGCGCGTCATGCCGATCACCTGCGTGACGATGCCGCCGAAGCGGTCCAGCCGCTTGCTCAGCTCGTCGATCTGCGGACGGTAGCGGGGCGCGCGCGGATTGAGCGCGAGCGAGTCGTTCGAGGCCGTCAGCGCCGTCTCGGCCGCGTCGCGCATGGGACGCAGCAGCCGCGCGGTCAGCAGCAGCTCCTCCAGCTCGGGGCGCGTGCGCGGCTCCACGAACGCGTCCGCGAGCCGGTCGAGGGTTGCGGCGGTCTCGATGCCGAGGGCGTCCACCCGCTGCCGTGCCGGGGCCACCAGCACGGGTGGTGCCAGCAGCGCGCTGATCACCAGACCCACGGCGGCGCCGATGATCGTCTCCACGATGCGGGCGAGGGCGTAACCGGGGGTGCTGACACCCAGGGCGAGCACGAGCAGTGCGCTGATGACCATCTGGTTGCTCACGCCGGTGGTCATCCGCAGCGCCCACGCGAACACCAGCGACACCACGATCGCGGTGAGCGCGACCCACGTGGCCGCACCGAACGCGAGACCCAGCGCCGAGGCGATGGCGACGCCCGCGATGACCCCGACGGTGCGTTCGATGGCCTTGGATGCCGACTGGTTGATGCTCGGCTGTACCACGAGCAGCGCGGCGATGGCGGCGAAGACCGGGGGCGGGCCCGGCAGCAGCCACGCCGCGACGAGCCACGCAAGCACCGTGGCGAGCGCGGATTTCGCCACCTGCAGCAAGGGCAGGCGGCGGTCGACGCGCAGCGCAGTGGTGAGGGCCATGCCCCCACGCTAGGCCTCGGGCCGCCGCGACGTCAGCGCATCGGCCGGGGAAAGCCCGGCGCGCTCAGCGCGCGAGCAACTCGTCGGGGGAGAGGTCGGGGAGGGCGACGGTGACCTGCGTCCCCCACGGGTCGGTCACCCGCACCGACCGGCCGTCGGCGTCGTGGGCGATGCCGCGTGCGCGCAGCCGCGCGATGAGCGCGTCGAGGTCGTCGCGCCCCGGGACGGTGACCGACACGTCGCCGAGACCGAGCGCCGCTGCCCGGGGGCCGGCGCCGCGGCTGTTCCAGCTGTTCATCGCGACGTGGTGGTGGTAGCCGCCTGCGGCGGCGAAGAGCGCACCCGGGTACGTGGCCTGCGTGGCTTCGAACCCCAGTGCGTCCACGTAGAAGGCACGGGCGACGTCGACGTCGCCCACCTGGAGGTGCACGTGGCCGACGGCGCCGGCACGGGTCGCACCGGCATCCAGTGCGTCCTGCGTGAGGTGCTGACGCAGGTAGTCGTTGGGGTCGAGCGCGAGCGTCGCCATCTCGATCTGCCCGTCCCGGAGCACCCACTGGTCGCGGGCGCGATCGGTGTACAGCTCGACGCCGTTGCCTTCAGGGTCGGTGAAGTAGAACGCCTCGCTCACGAGGTGGTCGGCGGAGCCGGCGAAACGGCTGCGCGGGTCCTGCGCCGCGCGGTACACGGTCGCTGCCAGGGCTGCGGCGTCGTCGAACAGGAACGCGGTGTGGAACAGTCCGGCCCCGCGGGGGTCGGCGGTGGGGAGGTCGGGCGTGTGCACGAGCCGCACGAGCGGTGTCGAACCGCGACCGAGCACGCGATGCACCTCGCGTCCGCGGGTGCGCTCCTCGAGGGGCACCATGGCGAACGCGGCGGCGTAGTAGCCGCTCATCGATTCGAGGTCGCCGACGCGCAGCGTCACCGCTCCCATCGAGGTGTCGGCGTGAAGGTGATCGTCGTTCGTCTGCGCGGTCATCGGGGCTCCTGCGGGGTGCGTGCGGTCACTCTGTGCAACACGCGGAGCGGTCCTGTATTCCGCTGAATGGAATCGGCGGGCGTCCGGTTCGAGGTCGCGGGCAGGGATCGTACAATTAATCAGTGGCTTCCTGCAATCAGAATCTCGGATGCCGCCTCGCATGAGCGCGGTCCGCACACTCTTCCGGCGTAAGCCGATCACCTCAGAGGTCGCCGGCGAGAATTCACTGCCGCGACGTCTGGGCACCTTCCAGCTGGCGATGCTCGGCGTGGGCGCGACGATCGGCACCGGCGTCTTCTTCGTCATGCACGAGTCGGTGCCGCTGGCCGGTCCCGCCGTCATGCTCTCGTTCCTCATCGCGGCCGTCGCTGCGGGGCTCTCGGCCGTCTGCTACGCCGAGATGGCCTCCGCGCTGCCGGTCTCCGGGTCGACCTACTCCTATGCGTACGTGACCCTCGGCGAGATCGTCGCGATGGGGGTTGCGGCGTGTCTCGTGCTCGAATACGGGGTCTCGGCCGCCGCCCTCGCCGCCGGCTGGAGCGGCTACCTCGATCACCTGCTCGGTGCCCTGTTCGGGCTGAACCTGCCCCCCGAGCTCATGGCGGGCCCGATGGAGGGCGGCATCGTCAACCTGCCCGCCGTCGTGCTCGTGGCCATGTGCGCGGTGCTGCTGGTGCGCGGCACCCGCGAGTCGGCGATGGTCAACACGATCATGGTCGTCATCAAGGTCGCCGTGCTACTGATGTTCGCCGCGATCGCGATCACCGCGTTCAACGTCGACAACTTCGCCCAGTTCGCCCCGTTCGGCGCCGCGGGCGTCACCGCCGCCGCCGGGACGATCTTCTTCACCTTCATCGGGCTGGATGCCGTCTCCACGGCGGGCGACGAGGTCAAGGACCCGCAGCGCGCCCTCCCGCGCGCGATCCTCATCGCACTGGCCGTGGTCGTGGCGGTCTACCTGTTCGTCGCGATCGCCGCCGTCGGCGCCCAGCCCTGGCAGGACTTCGCCGATCCCGACCAGCAGAGCGCCGGCCTGGCCGTGATCCTCGCGGACGTGCTGGGCGCCTCGTGGCCCGCGACGCTCCTGGCCGCCGGCGCCGTGGTGTCGATCTTCTCGGTGACGCTCGTGATCATGTTCGGTCAGACGCGCATCCTCTATGCGATCGGTCGCGACGGTCTCATTCCGAAGGCGTTCGCCCGGGTCGACCCGCGCACGCAGACGCCGGTGTTCTCCACGGTCGTGGTGGCGGCGGCGGTGGCGCTGCTTGCAGGGCTCGTGCCGCTGACGAGCCTGTGGGACCTCGTGTCGATGGGTACGCTCGTCGCCTTCATCGTGGTGTCGGTGGGCGTCATCGTGCTGCGCCGCACACAGCCGAACCTGCCGCGCGGCTTCCGCGTGCCGGGCTACCCGGTGACGCCGGTGCTCTCGATCGCCGCGTGCGTCTACCTCATCACGGGGCTCGGCTGGTCGACGTACGCCTGGTTCGGCGTCTGGATCGCCGTCGTGCTGGTGTTCTACTTCCTGTGGGGTCGGCGCCACAGCGTGCTGGCCACCGCGGAACGCCGCGAGCAGGTCGGCGCGAGCTGACCCGCCGGCCTCGGCCGCGGGGTAGCGTGGGCGGACGCCTTTCGGAAGGAGTCCTCCATGGCCCGCATCCTCATCATCGGCGGACACGGCAAGGTCGCGCTGCGTCTGGAACCGCTCCTGGTGCAGCGCGGTGACACGGTGACCGCCGTGATCCGCAACCCCGACCACGAAGCCGACGTCGCAGCGACCGGCGCGACGCCCCTCGTGGCCGACATCGCCTCGTTCGACCGCGACCAGCTGACGAATCTGGTCGCGGGCAACGACGCCGTCGTGTGGGCGGCCGGCGCCGGTGGCGGCGATGCCGCGCGCACCTATGCGGTCGACCGGGACGCCGCCATCCGCGCCATCGACGCTGCGGTCGCGGCCGGTGTGCCCCGTTTCGTGATGGTGTCGTGGATCGGCTCCCGCGCCGATCACGGCATCGCCCCCGACGACGGTTTCTTCGCCTACGCCGACGCGAAGTGGGCCGCCGACGAGCACCTGCACGCCAGTGGCCTGCGGTGGACCATCGTGGCCCCCGGCGCCCTGACCCTCGACGAGCCCACCGGCCGGATCGTGCTCGACCCGCAGGGCGACGGCGCGGTGCCCCGTGGCGACGTCGCGGCGGTCATCGCGGCCGCCCTCGCCGACGATGCGACCATCGGCCGCACGCTCCGCTTCGGCAGCGGCGACGTCGCCATCGCCGACGCCCTGCACGCCGGGTGAGCGACCGCGGGGCGGCGCTGGCAGCACTGGCCGGCGAGCTCGAGCGGCGACGGTCCGAGATCGATGAGCGCATCGCGCGCCTCGACCGCGACGACGCGCTTCTGCGTCGCGACCGCGCCGACGGCACCGCCGACGACGAGCACGACCCCGAGGGCTCGACGCTCAGCGGGGAGTGGCTGCAGGTCGAGGCGCTGCGCCGCGCCGCGCGCACTGAGCGCGACGAATTGGATGCCGCGCTCACGCGCGTGGCGGACGGCACCTACGGGGTGTGCGTCGGGTGCGGCCGGCAGATCCCGGTGGAGCGCCTGCAGGCGCGGCCCTCGGCCGACCGGTGCGTCACCTGCGCCGGCGCCCGGTCGCGGTGACGCCGCGCCTCGCGGGACGGGCCGCCTCTCTGGTATCCTGAAGTGTCATCCGTATGGCCGATACATCGGCATGTTCGGGTGGCATCGCACGACACAATCCGCTCCGCCTCTGCTGGAGGTTCCTGTCGCCGCCGTGCGCACAGGCGCCGTCGACAGTTCGAGGCCCGATACCACACCCAACAAGGACAACCCACTACATGACTACCGCAACGACCGCCCCGGCCACCAAGCAGGTCGCGATCAACGACATCGGATCTGCCGAGGACTTCCTGGCCGCGGTCGAGAAGACCCTGAAGTTCTTCAACGACGGCGACCTCATCGAAGGCACCGTGGTCAAGATCGACCGTGACGAGGTGCTCCTCGACGTCGGTTACAAGACCGAGGGTGTCATCCCCTCGCGCGAGCTCTCGATCAAGCACGACGTCGACCCCAACGAGGTCGTCAACGTCGGCGACCACGTCGAGGCCCTCGTTCTCCAGAAGGAGGACAAGGAAGGCCGACTCATCCTGTCGAAGAAGCGCGCTCAGTACGAGCGTGCCTGGGGCGACGTGGAGAAGATCAAGGAGAACGACGGCGTCGTCACCGGCCAGGTGATCGAGGTCGTCAAGGGCGGTCTCATCGTCGACATCGGGCTGCGCGGCTTCCTGCCCGCCTCGCTCATCGAGCTCCGCCGTGTCCGCGACCTCACGCCGTACCTCGGCCAGGAGATCGAGGCCAAGATCCTCGAGCTCGACAAGAACCGCAACAACGTCGTGCTCTCGCGCCGCGCCCTGCTCGAGCAGACGCAGTCCGAGTCGCGCACCACGTTCCTCAACAACCTCCACAAGGGCCAGGTCCGCAAGGGCACGGTGTCGTCGATCGTCAACTTCGGCGCGTTCGTGGACCTCGGCGGCGTGGACGGCCTCGTGCACGTCTCCGAACTGTCGTGGAAGCACATCGAGCACGCATCCGAGGTCGTGGAGGTCGGCCAGGAGGTCACCGTCGAGATCCTCGAGGTCGACCTCGACCGCGAGCGCGTCTCGCTGTCGCTCAAGGCGACGCAGGAGGACCCGTGGCAGGTCTTCGCCCGTACCCACGCGATCGGTCAGGTCGCGCCGGGCAAGGTCACCAAGCTGGTTCCGTTCGGTGCGTTCGTGCGCGTCGCAGACGGCATCGAGGGCCTCGTGCACATCTCGGAGCTGTCGGGCAAGCACGTCGAGCTCGCCGAGCAGGTCGTCTCGGTCGGTGAAGAGGTCTTCGTGAAGATCATCGACATCGACCTCGAGCGTCGTCGCATCTCGCTGTCGCTCAAGCAGGCCAACGAGTCGGTCGACCCCAACGGCACCGAGTTCGACCCGGCCCTCTACGGCATGGTCACGGAGTACGACGAGAACGGGGAGTACAAGTACCCCGAGGGCTTCGACGCCGAGACCAACCAGTGGAAGGAAGGCTTCGACGAGCAGCGCCTTGCTTGGGAGGCCGAGTACGCCGCCGCCCAGGGTCGCTGGGAAGCCCACAAGGCTGCCGTTGCCAAGGCCCTCGAGGCCGAGGCTGCCGCCGGTGTCGACGCGGGTGCGGGTTCGTACTCGTCCGACAGTGGTTCGGTCGGCACGCTGGCCGACGACGAGGCACTCGCGGCTCTGCGCGAGAAGCTCTCGGGTCGCTGATCCATCACGAAGGGCCGTCACTGTTCGCAGTGGCGGCCCTTCGTCGTCCCCGGCGTGCACGCGCCGGGGACGATCTGGCATGCTCGACAGATGCCCCTCATCGCACTGACCGGCGGGATCGCGTCGGGGAAGTCCACCATCGCCGGCCGCCTCGCCGAGCACGGCGCGGTCATCGTGGACGCGGACCGCATCGTCCGTGAGGTCCAGTCGCCCGGCTCACCGGTGTTGACCGAGATCGCCGCAGCCTTCGGCGACGATGTGATCACCGCAGACGGGTCGCTGGACCGTGCGCGCCTGGCATCCCGCGTGTTCGGCGACGACGACGCCGTGACGCGGCTGAACGCCATCGTGCATCCCGCGGTGCGGGAGGAGTCTGCCCGTCGCTTCGCGGCAGCGCGTGCGGCCGACCCCGGCGCGGTCGTCGTCTACGACGTGCCCCTGCTCGTCGAGGCCAGGGCCGACGACCCGTGGGATCTCATCGTCGTCGCGCATGCGCCGGCAGCGCTGCGGGTGGACCGTCTCGTGCAGCTGCGCGGCATGGCCGAGGCCGACGCACGGGCCCGCATCGCCGCGCAGGTGTCCGACGAGCGCCGCCTCGAGATCGCCGATGTCGTCATCGACACCACGGGCACGCTCGCGGCGACCCTCGCCCAGACCGACGAACTCTGGGCGAGATTGACCGCGTCACTGCCTGACGAGGCGGTCGGCGGTCACGGCGCGGGTCCTCAGCCGCGATAACGTCGAGACATGCAATCGCCCGAGTCCCGTCCACGCGGCGTGGACCAGCGTTCGCGCCGGCGGTCGCGTCAGGATGCCGCGGTCGTCGATCGCGCGGCCCTGCGCAACGCCGCGCTGAACCAGCTGGTGCTGGCCGGCGTCGTGCTCGTCCTCACCTTCCTGATGTTCCATCACGGGTTCACCGGGAACGTCCCGGTGTACTTCTCCGGGGTCGTCATCGTCTTCGTGCTCACGGCCGTGGCCATCGCGGTGCCGTGGGGTCGTATCCCGTTCGCGTGGACGGCGGTGGTGCCGCTCGGCGACATCATCGCCATCTCGCTGATGCGGTTGGCCGACCCGACAGCGGGCACCGGACTGCTCTTCGCCTTCCCGGTGCTGTGGCTGGCGTCGAGCTTCGCTCTCCCGGGCTTCCTCGGCGGGGTGGGCATCGCGATCGCCGGCTTCGCGGTCTCCGCCGCGATGGACCCCCGTCAGCTGACGAACTTCGGCATCTTCCTGCTGCCGGTCATGCTCATCGCGATCGGCGCGACGGCGTACACCGGCGCGCGTCGCGCCGCCGCGCAGCGTCGACTGCTGCGGCGGCAGGCGGAGATCCTCGCGCAGGCGCTGGAGCGCTCCCGGCATCAGGAGCAGCTGCTGTCCGAAGTGCTCGACACCGCGGACCTCGGCGTCCTGCACATCGAGGACGACGGAACGATCGCCGTGATGAACGACGCGCAGGGGCATCTGCAGCACCTGCTGACCGACGCCGACGGTGCGTCGCCGCCCGTCTACGCCAGGGACGGGCGCACCCGCATCCTCGAGGACCAGCTGCCGCTGGCCCGCGCCCTGCGCGGCGAGGAGTTCGACGACGAGCGCGTGTGGATCGAGCCGGTGGTGGGGGAGCGGCGGGCGCTCAGCATCACGGTGCACCGCCTGGCCGGGACCGGTGCGGAGCCCGATGCCGCGGCCGTGCTGGTGTGCCGCGACGTCACCGCGGAGATGTCGGCGCTGCAGGCCCGCGACCTGCTGGTGTCCTCGGTGTCCCACGAGCTGCGGACGCCGCTCACCTCGATCATCGGCCACATCGAACTCGCGCTCGACGAGCCGGGGCTGCCGCCGACGGCGGCGTCGAGCCTCGCGATCGCCGACCGCAACGCCGATCGGCTGCTGGCCCTCGTCGGCGACGTGCTGGCGGCATCCAGCCACGCGGCGACCCTGCCGATGACCCCCGAGGACGTCGACGTGCTTGAGATCGTCAAGGCCTCCGCCCAGTCGGTCGTCACCGGCCACAGCAGCCGCAACGTGACCATCGATCTATCCCGTGCCATGCCGGCACGGGCATACGTCGATCCGCTGCGGCTGCGTCAGGTCGTCGACAACCTGCTGTCGAACGCGATCAAGTACAACCGCGAGGGCGGGCGTGTGGCGCTGATGACCGCGACGCGCGACCGCAAGACGCTGATCCTCGTCGAAGACACCGGCGTCGGACTCGACGAGGAGGATCTCGTGAACATCTTCCAGCGGTACTACCGTGGGGCCGCGGTGCGGCGCGAAGGCGTGGAGGGGAGCGGGCTGGGGCTGTCGATCAGCCGCGACATCGTCCGCCGGCTCGGCGGTGACATCTATGTGAACAGCACACTGGGCGTCGGATCCACCTTCACCGTGTCGATCCCGGCGGTGCGCCCGGGCGCACCCACCCAGCCGTCGGCCGATGTGAGGACCGCGGCAGGGGGTGGGGCGGCATGATGCCCGACGGGACGCTCGCCGCCATCACGGCGCTCGTGGTGATCGTCTGCGGTGTGCTGTTCATCGCGGAGACGTTCCTGCGCCGCGACGACCCCGCCGGGCGGCTGTGGGCCCTCGGCTTCCTCAGTGCCATGCTGACCACCCTCTGCTACGCCGTGTGGGCCAATGACGGCAGTGCGCAGTGGGCCGTCGCGCTGGGCAACGCCACCTTCGTCGCGGGCACCGGATTCATGTGGCTCGGATGCCGCCGCTACAACGAGCACCCGATGCGCTGGCCCATCGCGCTGGTCGTGCTCGCCGCCGTCGCGGCCGCGGTGGGGGTCCTGATCGCAGGACCCGACGCAGGCGGCTGGGCGGGGGCGCTGTGGATGTTCGCGCCGCTGTGCCTGTTCGCCCTGACCGCGGCGGTCGAGTCCCGCCGCGGCGCGATGCGCCGGGCCACCAACGCGACCATGCTCACGCTCGTCTTCGCGCTGCAGTCGCTGTTCTTCCTGTGCCGCATCGTGGTGTTCATCTGGGTGGGCCCCGAGGACCCCATCTTCACCGTCTGGTTCGGCACGGTCCCCGCGTCGGCACTGACGGTGCTGCTGACGATCACCTCGGTCGTGGCGACCTCGGTGCTGCGCGCCACCCGCACCGGTCTGCGGGGGCGTGCCGCCACCGCCGAAGCCGGATCGCTGCTGGACATCCAGCCGGCGCCGGTGTTCGGCCAGACCCTCGCCGAGGTCGTGCGGGCGGCCCGCCGCCACGGCGACCACGTGGCGGTGCTGGTCATCCGGCTGGAGGAGCTCGACTACATCGCGACCGCGTTCGGGCTGGAGCTCGCCGATCAGCTCATCGCCGCCGGCCGTAGCGCGGTGCGCCGCGGCGCCCCGCCACTGGCGGTCGTGGGCGAGGACGGCGACGAGCGACTCGCTGTGGTCACCACGGTGCGCTCCGCCGGTGAGGCGCGACGGCTCGGCATGGCGCTGTACCGCGAGCTTTTCGACGCCTTCAACTCCATCAGCGGCGGCGTGCTGCCCTCGCTCGGGGTCGGGATCGCCGTGAGCTCGGCGTACCGGCAGGATGCCGAGGCCCTGATGGCCGACGCCCGCGGTGCGGCCGCGCGGGCAGCGTCCAGCGTGGCATCCGCCGTGCTGGTGGCGGATCCGAGCTAGTCGGCGGCGCGGCGGCGGTCGGGCACCATCTCGAGCCGGGCGCGCAGCTCACGCGGGCGGAACGGCTTGCCGAGGTACTCGTCGGCGCCGGCGAGTCGCCCGCGTTCGGCATCGGCCTCTTCGACGAACGCGGAGATCATGATGACGTAGGTGTCACTGACGGCGCGGATGCGGCGGGCGGCTTCGAAGCCGTCGATGCCGGGGACGTTGACATCGAGCGTGGTGAGGTCGGGGTTGTGGGTGCTGACCAGCTCCACCGCGTCCAGACCGTTGGCGGTTTCGAAGACCTCGTAGCCGGCGCCGGAGAGCACTGCTGTGATCAGTGACCTGATGTCCTCTTCGTCCTCAAGCACCACTGCCGTACGCTGCACGCTGTCGCCTCGCTCTCTCGGCAATCGTACGCGACCCGCGCCGCGTGCCGCCTGAGGGCCGCCGGGCGCGTCGCGCGGGCGTATGCCCGGGGCGAACGCTCGGCCCGGTGTCGGCGGGGCGGCCTACGCTGGAAGGATGCAGACCACGCGCGCCGTCCGGCCCTTCGAGGTCGTCAGTGAGTACTCTCCCAGCGGTGACCAGCCGCAGGCGATCGCCCAGCTCGCCGCCCGCATCAACGCGGGAGAGACCGATGTCGTGCTGCTCGGTGCGACCGGTACCGGCAAGTCGGCCACCACGGCCTGGCTCATCGAGCAGGTCCAGCGTCCCACCCTCGTGCTCGCGCACAACAAGACCCTCGCCGCGCAGCTGGCGAACGAGTTCCGGGAGCTCATGCCGAACAACGCGGTGGAGTACTTCGTGAGCTATTACGACTACTACCAGCCCGAGGCGTACGTCCCGCAGACCGACACCTTCATCGAGAAGGACTCGTCGATCAACGCCGAGGTCGAGCGCCTGCGCCACTCGACGACCAATTCGCTGCTGAGCCGGCGCGACGTCGTCGTGGTCTCGACGGTGTCGTGCATCTACGGCCTCGGCTCGCCCGAGGAGTACCTCCGGGCCATGGTGGCGCTGCAGGTGGGGGAGCGGTACGACCGTGACGCCCTCATCCGCAAGCTCATCGCCATGCAGTACAACCGCAACGACGTCGACTTCTCGCGCGGCAACTTCCGTGTGCGCGGCGACACGATCGAGATCATCCCGGTGTACGAGGAGTACGCGATCCGCATCGAGCTGTTCGGCGACGAGATCGAGGCGCTATACATGCTGCATCCGCTCACCGGCGACGTCGTGCAGAAGATGGATGCCGTGCCGATCTTCCCCGCGTCGCACTATGTGGCAGGCGCCGACACCGTGCAGCGGGCGATCGGCACGATCGAGCACGAGCTGGCCGAGCGGCTCAAGGAGCTCGAGGGTCAGGGCAAGCTGCTCGAGGCGCAGCGGCTGCGCATGCGCACGACCTTCGACCTCGAGATGCTGCAGCAGCTGGGCTTCTGCTCCGGCATCGAGAACTACTCCCGTCATCTCGACGGGCGGATGCCGGGCGAGCCCCCGCACACGCTGCTGGACTTCTTCCCCGACGACTTCCTGATGGTCATCGACGAGTCGCACGTGACGGTGCCGCAGATCGGCGCGATGTACGAGGGCGACGCGTCGCGCAAGCGCACGCTCGTCGACCACGGCTTCCGCCTGCCCAGCGCCCTGGACAACCGTCCGCTGCGGTGGGACGAGTTCAAGGAGCGCGTGGGCCAGACGGTGTACCTCTCGGCGACGCCCGGTCGGTACGAGATGGGTATCGCCGACGGCATCGTGGAGCAGATCATCCGCCCCACCGGGCTCGTCGACCCCGAGACCGTCGTGAAGCCCTCGAAGGGCCAGATCGACGACCTGCTGGAGCAGATCCGCCTGCGGGTCACGCGCGACGAGCGCGTGTTGGTGACGACCCTCACCAAGAAGATGGCCGAGGAGCTCACGGACTTCCTCTCCGAGCACGGCGTCCGCGTGCGCTACCTGCACTCCGACGTCGACACCCTCCGCCGGGTCGAACTGCTGAGCGAGCTGCGCGCCGGCGTCTACGACGTGCTGGTCGGCATCAATCTGCTGCGTGAGGGCCTCGACCTGCCCGAGGTGTCGCTCGTGGCGATCCTCGATGCCGACAAGGAGGGGTTCCTGCGTTCGGGCACCTCGCTCATCCAGACGATCGGCCGCGCCGCACGAAACGTGTCGGGCGAGGTGCACATGTACGCCGACAACATGACCGACTCCATGCGCAAGGCGATCGACGAGACGGATCGCCGCCGTGAGAAGCAGGTGGCGTACAACCTGGAGCACGGCATCGACCCGCAGCCGCTGCGCAAGCGCATCGCCGACATCACCGAGGTGCTCAACCGCGAGGCATCCGACACCAAGGAGATGCTGTCGAAGAAGCGTGCCGGGGCGAGCGGCAAGGGCAAGAGCCCGACGCCGCGGCTGCGCCGGGAGGGCATCGCGGCCGAGGGTGCGATGCAGCTCGAGGCGACGATCGAGGATCTGTCGAACCAGATGCTCGCCGCTGCCGGCGAGCTGAAGTTCGAGCTGGCCGCGCGCCTGCGCGACGAGGTGCAGGACCTGAAGAAGGAACTGCGCGCCATGGAGCGCGCCGGCCACGCCTGACCCCCCCGCTCGCGCCGACGGCCGCTGGCCGCACCGGTCTCCGGCGTGCCCGGCGCCGTCTGATGCCCGCGCCGGCGGGCGGATGCCGGCGGTGCGATCCCTAGGGGCAGGTCATGAGGGGCTTCGGTCCCGACCGGTCGAACGTGTGCTGCGACATCGGGTGGCCGCACAGCGGGCAGGCGCGTTCGGTGCGCGTGGGCTCCGGCTCGACGTCGTAGGGGCCGACCGAGGCGGGGCCGGCGAACTTGATCAGACGCGAGTTGAGGTAGGTGTACCAGCCGCCGGCCTCGCGCACACGCTGCCGCAGCGGCGGCCGGTCGGGATTACTTCGCGTCATGATCATTAGTGTACTAACCAATTGGCTAGACTGCCCCCATGGACGTGCGCGATGACCTGCTGAAGCTCGAGAACCAGGTGTGCTTCGCCATCGTCACCGCCGCGCGCAACGTGGTGGCGCTGTATCGGCCGGTGCTCGAGCCGCTGGGGCTGACCCACCCGCAGTACCTGGTGATGCTGGCCCTCTGGGACGACGCGCCACGGTCGTTGCGCACCCTGGCCGATGAGCTCGCCATGGAGCCCGCGACGCTGTCTCCCATCGTGAAGCGCTTGGAGGCGCAGGGCCGCGTCACGCGTGCACGCCGCAACGACGACGAGCGGGTGCTCGACATCGACCTCACCGAGGCCGGCAGGGCGCTGCGCGAGGACGCGCGACGGGTGCCGGAGCAGATCATGGCGCTCGTGGGCATGGATGCCGCCCAGCTGGCGGCCCTGCGGGACGGGCTCGCCCCGTTCGCGGGAACGGGGCGAGCCTGACCGTCAGCGCAGCGGCGCCGCCCAGCGCTGCCAGACGCGGTGCTCGGGCATGAGCTCCAGCAGCCCGGCCACGACCTGATCGGCGGGTCCGGCGAGCACACCGGGGGCGTCCTCGGGGATGCGGGCGCCGGCGAGCACGCCGCGCGCGGCATCGGTCACGCCGATCGCCTTGCCGTGCCGGAACGCCTCGTCGAACAGCCTTGCCGTGCGCGGGTCGTCGGAGGGTGCGAGCGCGACCAGCGCGTCGAACTCGATGCTCGCCGCGGTGTGGGCGGTGCGCTGCACCGGCACCGTGCCGAGCATGCCGCCGCGGGGTGCGATGACCAACGGCACCGCACCCACCGCGTGGATGGCGGCGCGTGTGCGGGCGAGCTCGCCCTGGTCGGTCTGCTCGTCTGCGACGATGCCGACCATGCGCCCCTCGATGGGCCAGCGCCCGCCGACCATCGCCACAGCGGGGCTCGGCGGCGCGTCGGTCGGCGGCACGGTCGGCGCGGGGGCGGGCAGGCCAAGGGCATCGGCCACCGTCGCGCACAGGCCCGCGTCGATGTTGGCCAGCGCCTGCAGCTGCCGTTCCTTGATGGCCTGCTCGTAGCACTTGCCCAGTTCGAACGCGTACGCCTCGGCGACGTGCTGCTGCTCGATCGGCGTGAGCGAGCGGTAGAACTGGGTCACCTGCGAGAAGTGGTCGTCGAAGCTCGCCGGTTGTGAGCGCTCCTTCACCGACTGCGTGACGGCCACCGGCAGGTCGGTGAAGGCGCCTTCCGCCGACCCGGCGTGGAAGGGGCAGCCGCCGTCGAGCGAGTTCGGCTTGTAGGGCGCGACCCCGCTGTGCACGGCCGTCTGGTGCATGCCGTCGCGCTGCATGTCGTTGACGTCGGCGTGCGGACGGTTGATCGGCAGCTGGGCGAAGTTCGGCCCGCCCAGGCGGGTGAGCTGCGTGTCGATGTACGAGAAGAGGCGCCCCTGCAGCAGCGGGTCGTTGGTCACATCGATCCCCGGCACGAGGTGGCCGGGGTGGAAGGCGACCTGTTCGGTCTCGGCGAAGTAGTTCGTCGGGTTGGCCGTGAGGGTCATCGTGCCGACCACCTGCAGCGGCGCGAGCTCCTCGGGGACGAACTTCGTGGGGTCGAGCAGGTCGATGCCCTCGAACGTCTCGTCCTCGGTGTCGGGCATGACCTGGAGGGCGAGGTCCCACTGCGGGTGGGCACCCGCCTCGATCGCGTCGGCGAGGTCGCGACGGTGGAAATCGGGGTCCTTGCCGGCGGCGAGCTGGGCCTCTTCCCACGTGAGGGCGTGGGTGCCGAGCTTCGGGCGCCAGTGGAACTTCACCAGCGACGTCTCACCGCGCGCGTTGACCATGCGGAAGGTGTGCACGCCGAACCCCTGCATCATGCGGTACGAGCGGGGGATGCCGCGGTCGGACATGTTCCACATCGCGTGCGCCTGAGCCTCGGTGTGTAGTGAGACGAAGTCCCAGAAGGTGTCGTGCGCGGACTGCGCCTGCGGGATCTCGCGGTCGGGGTGGGGCTTGCCGGCGTGGATGACGTCGGGGAACTTGATCGCGTCCTGAATGAAGAACACCGGGATGTTGTTGGCGACGAGGTCGTACACGCCCTGCTCGGTGTAGAACTTCGTCGCGAAGCCGCGGGTGTCGCGCACGGTGTCGGCCGAGCCGCGCGAGCCGAGCACGGTGGAGAACCGGACGAAAACGGGGGTGGTGACTCCGGGCTGGAGGAAGTGGGCGTGGGTCACGGATGCCGCGGCGCCGTTGGCGACGAAGGTGCCGTGCGCGGCGGCGCCGCGGGCGTGGACCACCCGCTCGGGGATGCGCTCGTGGTCGAAATGGGTGATCTTCTCCCGCAGGTGGTGGTCCTGCAGCAGCACGGGACCCCGGGGTCCGGCCTTGAGCGAGTGGTCGGTGTCGCGCAGTCGGGCGCCCTGCGCCGTCGTGAGGTATGCGCCCTGCTGGGCGCGGCTCACGGCAGGGACGCCGGTCTGCGCACCGGTGGGGGTGACGGTCTCGGGGGCGGTCTGGTCGGGCGCCGGGGGAAGCGGCTCCCGGGGCTCGGTCGGCTCCTCGAGCGACGGGGGCACCGGGGCGGGGGCGCCGGGAATCACGATGTCGTCCTGGTCGGTCTGGTGGTCGGTCATGTCGATCCTCCATGGTCGATTGCGGTCGCGGTCCCGGCAGGCTACGTCGCGAGACGCCCCGGGCGCCGCGGCTTGACGCCGCGCGGATGGTGGCCTACCCGGCTGGTTCGCAGGTGTTTCCGAGCCGGTGTCGGAGGCCCGATCTAGACTTGATCAGTGCCCATCGTCTCTGTCCCCGCGCCCGCGAACTCCAGCGGAACGCTCAGCGTCCGTGGCGCCCGCGTCCACAACCTGAAGAACGTCGACCTCGACATCCCCCGCGATTCGCTCGTCGTGTTCACGGGCCTGTCGGGCTCGGGAAAGTCGAGCCTCGCGTTCGACACGATCTTCGCGGAGGGCCAGCGCCGCTACGTCGAGTCGCTCAGTTCCTACGCCCGCCAGTTCCTCGGGCAGGTCGACCGCCCCGACGTCGACTTCATCGAGGGCCTCAGCCCCGCCGTGTCGATCGACCAGAAGTCGACCAACCGCAACCCGCGGTCCACGGTCGGCACGATCACCGAGATCCACGACTACATGCGTCTGCTGTGGGCCCGCATCGGCGTGCCCCACTGCCCGCAGTGCGGCGAGCGCATCCAGCGGCAGACGGTGCAGCAGATCGCCGACCAGCTCATGGAGCTGGCCGACGGCACGCGGTACCAGATCGTCGCTCCCGTCGTCACGCAGAAGAAGGGCGAGTTCGCCGACCTCTTCAAGGAGCTCAGCGCCAAGGGGTACGCGCGCGCCGTCGTCGACGGTGACCTCGTGCAGTTGGCCGAGCCGCCGACGCTGAAGAAGAGCTACAAGCACGACATCGCCGTGGTCGTGGATCGTCTCGTCGCCGGCCCCGACATCCTCAGTCGCGTCACCGACTCCGTCGAGACGGCGCTGGGCCTTGCCGGCGGCATCATGCAGGTGAACTTCGTCGATGAGACGGGCGACGACGCCTGGCAGTCGTTCTCCGAGAAGTTGTCGTGCCCCAACGGTCACCCTCTGCAGCTCACCGAGATCGAGCCGCGCACCTTCTCATTCAACGCCCCCTTCGGCGCGTGCCCGGCGTGCTCGGGCCTGGGCACCAAGATGTCCGTCGACGTCGACCTCATGGTGGGCGACGAGGACCTGTCGATCAGCGAGGGTGTGCTCATTCCCTGGACGACGCAGGGCAAGGGGCTCTACCAGTACTACGAACGGCTGCTCGAGGGCCTGGCCCGCGACCTGAACTTCTCGCTCGACACTCCGTGGCGCAAGCTCCCGCAGGACGTGAAGGATGCCGTGCTGCGCGGCGAGAACTACAAGGTCACGGTGAAGTGGAAGAACCGGTACGGCCGGGAGATGCGTTACGCCTCCGGCTTCGAGGGAGTGGTGCCCTACATCGAGCGCCAGTACGCCCAGGCCGAGACCGACAGCCAGCGTCAGCGGTGGTCGGAGTACCTGCGCGAGGTGCCGTGCCAGGTGTGCAACGGCGACCGGCTCAAGCCCGAGGTGCTCGCCGTGCTGGTGCACGGGCACTCCATCGCCGACGCCTCGCGGCTGAGCCTGGCCGAGGCACAGCAGTACTTCGCCCAGCTCGAGCTCACCGAGCGCGAAGCGCAGATCGCTGCGGCGGTGCTGCGGGAGATCAGGGCACGACTGGACTTCCTCATCCAGGTGGGGCTCAACTATCTCACCCTGTCGCGCGCCGCCGGCTCGCTCTCGGGCGGCGAAGCGCAGCGCATCCGCCTGGCGACCCAGATCGGTTCGGGACTGACCGGCGTGCTGTACGTGCTCGACGAGCCGTCGATCGGCCTGCACCAGCGGGACAACCGCCGGCTCATCGACACACTGCTGAAGCTGAAGGCCTTGGGTAACACCCTCATCGTCGTCGAGCACGACGAGGAGACCATCCACGCGGCCGACTGGGTCGTCGACATCGGGCCGCGCGCCGGCGTCGACGGCGGGCACGTCGTGCACTCCGGGCCGCTCGCCTCGCTCCTGGAGGATCGCAGCTCGCTGACGGGGGAGTACCTGTCCGGCCGCCGGTCGATCCCGGTGCCCGCCAAGCGCCGACCCATCGACAAGAAGCGCATGATCTCGGTGGTCGGCGCCCGCGAGAACAACCTCAAGAACGTCACGGCGGAGTTCCCCCTCGGGGTGCTCACCGCCGTCACCGGCGTGAGCGGCTCGGGCAAGTCGACGCTGGTCAACGGCATCCTCTACGAAGTGCTCGCAACGCGCCTGAACGGCGCGCGTCGCGTGGCCGGCAAGCACACCCGCGTCACCGGGCTCGACGACCTCGACAAGGTCGTGCACGTCGACCAGGCTCCCATCGGCCGTACCCCGCGGTCGAACCCGGCCACCTACACCGGCGTCTTCGACCGCATCCGCACCCTGTTCAGTGAAACCCCCGAGGCCAAGGTGCGCGGCTACCTGCCCGGGCGCTTCAGCTTCAACGTCAAGGGCGGCCGCTGCGAGGCGTGCTCGGGCGACGGCACGATCAAGATCGAGATGAACTTCCTGCCCGACGTGTACGTCGACTGCGAGGTCTGCCACGGCAAGCGCTACAACCGCGACACGCTCGCAGTGCACTACAAGGGCAAGAACATCGCCGAGGTGCTCGAGATGCCGATCGCGGAGGCTGCGGAGTTCTTCGAGCCGATCCAGGCGATCCACCGGTACCTGAAGACCCTCGTCGACGTGGGCCTCGGGTACGTGCGGCTGGGACAGTCGGCGACGACGCTGTCGGGTGGTGAGGCGCAGCGCGTGAAGCTCGCCACCGAACTGCAGCGCCGCTCCAGCGGGCGCAGCATCTACGTGCTCGACGAGCCGACCACGGGTCTGCACTTCGAGGACGTCAGCAAGCTCCTCGAAGTGCTGGGCGGGCTGGTCGACAAGGGCAACACCGTGATCGTCATCGAGC
Source organism: Microbacterium sp. NPDC058021 (assembly GCF_042885955.1). NCBI lineage: Bacteria > Bacillati > Actinomycetota > Actinomycetes > Micrococcales > Microbacteriaceae > Microbacterium > Microbacterium sp. NPDC058021. Next base: position 256,603 of record NZ_JBHVRF010000005.1, on the reverse strand, counting down.
ACAACCTCGACGTCATCAAGTCGGCGGACTGGATCATCGACCTCGGTCCCGAGGGGGGATCGGGCGGTGGCCAGATCGTCGCCACCGGGACGCCCGAGAAGGTGGCCCGTGTCGCGGGCAGTCACACCGGCGCGTTCCTGGCCGAGGTGCTGGGCGACGCGCAGGCGGTCCGCAAGGCGGGCTGAGCGGATGGCCCGCTCCGCTCCGACCGTCGCGTACAAGCCGAAGCCGGGGGAGATCCCCACCAACCCCGGCGTGTACCGCTTCCGCGATGCCGCAGGGAGGGTCCTCTACGTCGGCAAGGCGAAGAACCTGCGGGCGCGGCTGTCGAACTACTTCGCGCCGCTGCACACCCTGCATGAGCGCACGCGGCGCATGGTCACCTCTGCCGCGTCGGTGGAGTGGACGGTCGTGGCCAGCGACGTCGACTCGCTGCAGCTGGAGTACATGTGGATCAAGGAATTCGATCCGCCGTTCAACGTGCGCTACAAGGACGACAAGTCCTACCCGTTCCTGGCCGTCACCCTCGCCGATGAGGCGCCGCGCGTCATCGTCACGCGCAACCGCCGCATCCCGGGGGCCAAGTACTTCGGGCCGTACCCGAAGGTGTGGGCGGTGCACGACACGATCGACTTGATGATCAAGGTCTTCCCGATCCGCACGTGCTCGGACTCGTCGTACAAGAAGGCGATGGCGACCGGCCGGCCGTGCTTCCCCGGCCAGATCGGGCGGTGCGGCGGCCCGTGCTCGATGAAGGTGACGATCGAAGAGCACCGCGCCATGGTGAACGACTTCGTCGCGTTCATGTCCGGCGGCGACCAGCGCTTCGCCCGCGAGCTGAACGCACGCATGCGGGAGGCCGCCGCGGCGATGGACTACGAGAGCGCCGCGGTCTACCGCGACAAGCTGCAGGCCATCGACGCGGTGCTCGGCAAGAGCGCGCTCGTGCTGGCAGACGACACCGACGCCGACCTGTTCGGCATCGCCGAGGACGAACTCGCCGCCACCGTGCAGCACTTCGTCATCCGCGGCGGGCGCGTGCGAGGCGTGCGCGCCACGACGATCGAGAAGGAGATCGACATCTCCGGCGCCGACCTCGTCGACCAGGTGCTGCAGCGCACCTACGGTGATGCCGCCGCGAGTGACATCCCGCGGCAGGTGCTGGTGCCGGCGCTGCCGGAGGATGCCGCCGACCTCGAGGAGTGGCTCTGCGAGCGCCGCGGCAAACGGGTGACGATCCAGGTCGCTCAGCGCGGGCGGAAGGCCGACCTGATGAAGACGGCCACCCTCAACGCGCAGCAGGCGCTCATGCTCTACAAGACCCGCCGCACGAGCGACTACGTCGCGCGGACGCAGGCGCTGACCGACCTGCAGGAGGCTCTCGGGCTCACCGAGGCGCCGCTGCGCATCGAGTGCTTCGATGTCTCGCACCTGGGCGGCACGAACGTCGTCGCCTCGATGGTGGTCTTCGAGGACGGCCTGCCGCGCAAGGATCAGTACCGCACGTTCGGGGTGCCCGAGACGACGGACGACACCGACTCGATCTACCAGGTGCTCACGCGGCGCGTCGCCTACCTCGACCGGCCCGAGGAGCAGGACGAGCCCGAGGAGCCGACCGCCGACGGCGAGGTGGTCGCCCCGGCGCGCAAGAAGCCCCGGTTCGCCTACCCGCCGCAGTTGCTCGTCGTCGACGGCGGCAAGCCCCAGGTGGAGGCCGCCGCACGGGCGCTGGCCGACGCCGGGCACGAGGAGATCGCGCTCTGCGGCATCGCCAAGCGGCTCGAGGAGGTGTGGCTGCCGGGGGAGGAGTATCCGGTGATCCTGCCGCGCACCTCCGAGGCGCTGTACCTGCTGCAGCGGCTGCGCGACGAGGCGCACCGGTTCGCCATCACCCACCAGCGCAAGCGCCGCCGTCGCGACATCCAGAGCGTGCTCAGCGAGGTGCCGGGGCTCGGGGCGGTGCGCATCAAGGCGCTGCTGCGCCACTTCGGCTCGGTCGCCGCGCTCAGCGAGGCCACCCCCGAGCAGATCGCCGAGCTTCCCGGCATCGGCCCGAAGCTCGCGGCCACGGTCCACGAGCACCTCGCGCGCCGGTAGGCTGGCAGTCGACGACGGGGGTCGCTGGATGGCAGGTACGAAGGACGCGGGCGAGGTCCTCATCGTCACCGGCATGTCCGGAGCCGGGCGGACCACCGCCGCCAACGCGCTGGAGGACCTCGGCTGGTACGTCGTTGACAACCTCCCGCCGCAGATGCTGCGGCCGCTGCTGGACCTCAGTGAGCTCGCCGGCAGTTCGCTGCCCAAGGTCGCCGCCGTCGTCGACGTGCGCGGCCGCGACCTCTTCGCCGAACTCCCGCGCATCACCCAGGCGCTGCGCGACGGACGGCACCTGCGGGTGCTGTTCCTCGACGCCTCCGACGAGGTGCTGGTGCGCCGGTTCGAATCGGTGCGCCGTCCCCACCCGCTGCAGGGCGAGGGCACGCTGCTGGACGGCATCCACCGAGAACGTGTGCGGCTGGCGCGGGTGCGCGAGAGCGCCGACGTCATCGTCGACACCTCCCACGACAACATCCACCAGCTCGCCACCCGCATCGTCGACCTCTTCTCCGTCGAAGGATCCGCCCGCCACACCCTCACCGTGATGAGCTTCGGATTCAAGTACGGGATGCCGCCCGACGCCGACATCGTCGCCGACATGCGGTTCCTGCCGAACCCCTACTGGGTTCCGGAGCTCAAGCAGTTCACCGGCAAGGACGAAGCGGTGCGCGACTACGTGTTCTCGCAGGACGGCGCCACGGAGTTCCTCGACGCCTACGTGGCGGCGCTCAAGCCCGTGGTCGCCGGCTACCAGCGCGAGAACAAGCCGCATTCGACCATCGCCATCGGCTGCACCGGAGGCAAGCACCGCTCCGTGGCGACCGCCGAGGAACTGGCCCGGCGCCTGGCATCGTTGCCCGGCGTGGCCGTGCGCGTGAAGCACCGGGACCTCGGTCGGGAATAACGGCATCACGGTCGGGAGTAAGCTGGACGATTGTCCCCTGCGCCCTCTTGGAAGGATTCCCGTGCCCCTGACCGCTGACGTGAAGGCCGAGCTGGCCGCCATCCGCGACCCGCGCCCGACAGCGCGAGTCGCCGAGCTGACGGCCTTGCTGCGCTTCTCAGGGGGACTGCACTCCATCGCCGGCCGCGTCGCGGTCGAAGCCGAACTCGAGTCCGACGGACTCGCCCGGCGCGTGGCTCGCGACCTCATGGAGATCTACGGGGTGCGTCCCGAACTCGCGCACGTGCAGGCCTCCGGCGGCCGTGCGGGCGGTCACTTCGCCGTGCGCGTCATCGACGGCGGCGAGACCCTCGCCCGCCAGACCGGTCTGCTGGACCAGCGTCGTCGGCCCGTGCGCGGGCTGCCGAACAAACTCACCACCGGGGCGCGTCCCGACCTCGCCGCCATCTGGCGCGGTGCCTTCCTCGCCGCGGGCAGCCTGAGCGACCCCGGGCGGTCCGCCGCACTGGAGATCTCCTGCCCTTCCGGCGAGGCGGCCATGGCGCTCGTGGGCGCTGCGCACCGGCTCGGCATCGCCGCCAAGGCGCGTGAGGTGCGCGGGGTTCCCCGCGTCGTCGTCCGCGACGGCGAAGCCATCCGCGCCACCCTCGCCGAGATGGGTGCCGTGCGCACCGCCGGCGAGTGGGAGCAGCTGCGCCAGCGGCGCGAAGTGCGCGCCGGCGTCAACCGCCTCGTGAACTTCGACGACGCGAACCTGCGCCGCTCCGCCCAGGCCGCTGTCGCCGCGTGTGCGCGCGTGGAGCGGGCCCTGGAGATCCTCGGCGACGAGGTGCCCCCGCACCTGCGCCAGGCCGGCGAGCTGCGCCTCGCGCACCGCGACGCGAGCCTGGACGAACTCGGCCACCACGCCGAGCCCCCGCTGACGAAGGACGCCGTCGCCGGTCGCATCCGCCGGCTGCTCGCCATGGCCGACAAGAAGGCCGAAGTCGACGGTGTCCCCGACACCGAGTCCGCCGTTCCCGCCGGCGACGAGGACTGACCCCGAACCCTCCGCGCCGCCCCGTCCCGGCGTCGCGCCCGCGCCCGGCGCCGCCGCGGCCCGCGTCCCCGCGCCGCACGTCCCCCGGTGAAACGACAACTGGCGGACGAGACAACCGTCGTTTCCCATTGTCTCGTCCGCCAATTGTCGTCTCAGCGAAGGTGGGGGACGGCGCGGGGCGGGGCGGCCGCGGCGCGCCCGGGGCCGGGAGCGGGAGGGGCAGCGGATAGCTACTTGGGCGGCGGGAAGCAACCCCGTGCCCGCCGTGTTGTCGCTCACTAGGATGATCAGGTCCCCTCGCCGCCCCGAGGACTTCGGCGCGGCGCCGACAGGAAGAAGCGAACATGGCGAAATACACCCTGCCCGAACTGCCGTATGACTACGCAGCGCTGGAGCCCAGCATCAGCGGCAAGATCATGCAGCTGCACCACGACAAGCACCACCAGGCCTACGTGACCGGCGCCAACACAGCGCTCGAGCAGCTCGCCGAGGCCCGGGAGACCGGCAACTTCGCGAACGTCAACAAGCTCGAGAAGGACCTCGCCTTCAACCTCGGCGGTCACGTCAACCACTCGATCTTCTGGACGAACCTCTCGCCCAACGGCGGCGACAAGCCCGTCGGTGACCTGGCCTCGGCCATCGACGACCACTTCGGCTCGTTCGACAAGTTCCAGGCGCACTTCTCCGCCGCCGCACTCGGCGTGCAGGGCTCCGGCTGGGCGGGACTGTTCTGGGACTCGCTGGGCCAGAACCTGATCATCCAGCAGTTCTTCGACCAGCAGTCGCAGTTCGCCGCCGGCACCGTTCCGCTCCTGCTCCTGGACGTTTGGGAGCACGCGTACTACCTCGACTACCAGAACGTGCGCGCCGACTACGTCAAGGCCTTCTGGAACATCGCCAACTGGGAGAATGTGGGCGATCGCTTCGCAACTGCCCGTGAGAAGACGGCCGGTCTGCTGTAGTGTCAAAGGCAGGTGAGGATGCCTGAATCCTCCCGGGAACGGGGCGGGGTTCCGGCATCCTCTCTGTCTGGAGAGGACCTCCTCTCTATCGAGAGAAGATCGTGATCGGAGCGCCGAACAGGCGCGACCGGCGCGACGGAAACGGGAGACATCGTGTCTGTCAAGATCGGAATCAACGGCTTCGGCCGTATCGGACGGAACTACCTTCGCGCGGCGCTCGCGCAGGGGGCGGACCTCGACATCGTGGCGGTGAATGACCTCACCGACAACAAGACTCTGGCGCACCTGCTGAAGTACGACTCGATCCTCGGCCGCCTCGACGCCGACGTTTCGTACGACGCCGATTCGATCACCATCGGTGACAAGAAGATCAAGGTGTTCGAAGAGCGCGACCCCGCGAACCTCCCCTGGGGCGAGCTGGGCGTGGACATCGTCATCGAGTCCACCGGCCGCTTCACCAAGGCCGAGGACGCCCGCAAGCACATCGCCGGCGGCGCCAAGAAGGTGCTCATCTCCGCACCCGCGACCGGTGAGGACGCCACGTTCGTCCTCGGTGTCAACGAGGGCGACTACGACCCCGAGAACCACCACATCATCTCGAACGCGTCGTGCACCACGAACTGCCTCGCGCCCATGGCCAAGGTCTTCAACGACACGTTCGGCATCGAGCGTGGCCTCATGACCACGGTCCACGCCTACACTGCGGACCAGAACCTGCAGGACGGCCCGCACAAGGACCTGCGTCGCGCCCGCGCCGCAGCCCTGAACATCGTCCCCACCTCGACCGGTGCCGCCAAGGCCATCGGCCTGGTGCTGCCCGAGCTCAAGGGCAAGCTCGACGGCTTCGCGCTGCGCGTGCCGGTGCCCACCGGCTCCGCCACCGACCTCACGATCGAGACCCGCGAGGGCGTCACGGTCGAGGAGATCAAGGCTGCGTACAAGGCTGCCGCCGAGGGCCCCCTCAAGGGCATCCTCAAGTACACCGAGGACGACATCGTCTCGAGCGACATCGTGACCGACCCGCACTCGTGCATCTTCGACGCCGGTCTCATCCGCGTCATGGGCAACCAGGTCAAGATCGTCGGCTGGTACGACAACGAGTGGGGTTACTCCAACCGCCTCGTCGACCTCACCGAGCTGGTCGCAAGCAAGCTCTGACGATCATGGCTCTGCGCACCCTCGAATCGCTGGGTTCGCTGGCCGGCAAGCGCGTCATCGTCCGTGCTGACTTCAACGTCCCCCTGAAGGACGGCGTCATCACGGACGATGGCCGCGTGCGGGCCGCGCTCCCCACGCTGAATCACCTCATCAACCAGGGCGCGCGTGTCATCGCGTGCTCGCACCTGGGCCGGCCCGCCGGCGCCCCCGACGAGAAGTACACGCTGGCCCCCGTGGCTCAGCGCCTGTCGGAACTGCTCGGCAAGCCCGTCGCGTTCGCCCGCGACACCGTGGGCCCCTCGGCGCACGACGCCGTGGCGGCACTGGAAGACGGTGACGTCGCCATCATCGAGAACCTGCGTTTCAACGCGGGGGAGACGGCGAAGGACGAAGCCGAGCGCCGCGCGTTCGCGGAGCAGCTCGCCGAGCTCGGAGACGTGCTCGTCTCCGACGGCTTCGGCGTCGTGCACCGCAAGCAGGCGTCCGTGTTCGACCTCGCCGAGATCCTGCCGTCCGCGGCCGGGTACCTCATCGAGAAGGAGGTCGACGTGCTCGACCGCCTCACCGAGAACCCCGAGCGGCCCTACACGGTCGTCCTCGGCGGGTCGAAGGTCAGCGACAAGCTGGGCGTCATCGCGCACCTGCTGCCGCGCGTGCAGAAGCTCTGCATCGGTGGCGGCATGATGTACACCTTCCTCGCGGCCCAGGGCCACAAGGTCGGCAAGAGCCTGCTCGAGCAGGATCAGCTCGAGACGGTGCGCGGCTACCTCGCGGATGCGACTGAGCGTGGCGTGGAGATCGTCCTGCCGGTGGATGCCGTCATGGCGGCATCCTTCGCAGCCGACGCCGACCACGTCGTGGCCGAGGTCGACGCGCTGGAGGAGACGCCGTTCGGCGCTGACGGGCTGGGTCTGGACATCGGACCCAAGACCGCCGGACTCTTCGCCGATGCGATCCGCGGCAGCAAGACCGTCTTCTGGAACGGCCCCATGGGTGTGTTCGAGATGGAGGCGTTCGCTGCAGGAACGAAGGCGGTCGCGCAGGCCCTCACCGAAGTCGACGGCCTGTCGGTCGTCGGTGGCGGCGACTCGGCTGCGGCCGTGCGTCAGCTGGGCTTCGCCGACGACGAGTTCGGGCACATCTCCACCGGTGGTGGGGCGAGCCTGGAGTTCCTCGAGGGCAAGCGTCTGCCCGGTCTGGTGGTGCTCGGATGGGAGTGAACCGCACGCCGCTCATCGCCGGCAACTGGAAGATGAACCTCGATCACCTGCAGGCGATCGCGTTCGTCCAGAAGCTCGCATGGACGCTCAAGGATGCCAAGCACGAGGACGGCAGTGTCGAGGTGGCGGTCTTCCCGCCGTACACCGACCTGCGTGCCGTGCAGACGCTGCTGGATGCCGACAAGATCGCCTTCGCGCTCGGCGCGCAGGACCTTTCGGCACACGACTCCGGTGCCTACACCGGGGAGATCTCCGGTGCTTTCCTGACCAAGCTCGACTGCGCGTACGTCATCATCGGGCACTCCGAACGTCGTCAGTACCACGCCGAGACCGATGAGGTCGTGGCGGCGAAGGTGCAGGCGGCGCTGCGGCACGGGCTCGTGCCCGTGATCTGCGTCGGCGAGACCGCCGAGGACCTCGAGACCCACGGCGCCAGCGCGGTGCCGGTGGGTCAGCTCGAGGTCGCCCTCGAGTCGGTTCCCGCCGATGCCGACATCGTCGTGGCGTACGAGCCGGTCTGGGCCATCGGCTCGGGCCAGGCGGCCACCCCCGAGCAGGCACAGGACGTGTGCGCAAAGCTCCGCGACGTCGTGGCTGCCAAGCTCGGTGCCGAAGCGGCAGAGCGCACCCGTGTGCTCTACGGCGGTTCCGTGAAGTCGAGCAACATCGCGAGCTTCATGCGCGAGCCCGACGTCGACGGCGCACTCGTCGGAGGCGCCAGCCTGTTGGTGGACGAGTTCGCGGCGATCATCCGCTATCAGAAGCACGTCGGGGTCTGACCCGCGCGTTTCCGCTGCGTTCAGCGACATCTTCCCGTCCGGCGGCCGCGTGATCCGCGGTCGCCGGGCGGGGGATACGCCCGGACGAAGCAGCATCGGTATACTCGATCTTTGTGCGGTCCGCAGGGATCGCAGCGAAAGGCTTCTACGACTGTGCCAATCCTCGAGTTCTCTCTGCAGGTGCTGCTGGGCATCACCAGTCTGCTGCTGACCCTTCTGATCCTGCTCCACAAGGGGCGCGGCGGTGGGCTGTCCGACATGTTCGGCGGCGGCATGACGTCGGCGATGGGCTCTTCGGGCCTCGCCGAGCGCAACCTCAACCGCTTCACCGTCATCCTCGCTCTCGCGTGGTTCGTCTCGATCGTGGCCCTCGGCCTGATCACCAAGTTCCAGGGAATCTGACATGGCTACAGGTGGCAACGCGATCCGCGGTACCCGTGTGGGTGCCGGCCCGATGGGCGAGCAGGACCACGGCTTCCACGCCGACCGTGTGTCGGTGTCGTATTGGGACGCCCTCGGCAACGAGACGGTGCGCCACTTCGCCGCCGGCATCGCCGAGGAGGAGATCCCGGAGACCATCGACTCTCCGCACTCCGGCCTTCCCGCGGGGCGAGACCAGAAGAACCCGCCGGCGCTGGCCAAGCCCGAGCCGTACAAGACGCACCTCGCCTACGTGAAGGAGCGCCGCACCGAAGAAGAGGCGGAGACGCTCCTGGACGACGCGCTCACGCAGCTGCGCGAGCGCCGCGGCCTGTGACCTGAGGCCGCACGTCGGTCAGACGAAGAAGGGGATGCCGACGGCATCCCCTTCTTCGTCTGTACGGACGGTCTAGTACTCGCCGTCGATGAGTTCGGGCGGCACCTGCGAGGCAGCCGCCTCGTCGACGAAGATGATCGTGCGCTTGCGGCCCTTGGCGCCCGCGGCGGGCACACTGTCGTAGCTGGCGCCGGCGAGCACGAGCCCGAGCGCCGCAGCCTTGTCGGCACCGGCGAGCACCATCCACACGCGTACGGCCGAGTTGATGACGGGGCGCGTCACGGTGATGCGGTCGGACGGCGGCTTGGGGGAGTCCCGCACCGGGACCACAGCACGGTCGGTGACCTGGATCTCGGGGCGATCGGGGAACAGCGACGCGATGTGCCCGTCGGCGCCCACGCCCAGGAACGTCACCTGGAACGACGGCCACGGGTTGCCCGACTCGTCGTCGGCGAACCGCGCCAGCTCGCGCTCGTACGCCTCCGCCGCGGCATCCATGTCGATGCCCGCGTCGGAGGCGGGGATCGGGTGGATGTTCTCGGCGGGAACGTCGATGTGATCGAACAGCGTGGTGCGCCCGACCCGCTCGTTGCGGTCGGGGTCCTCGCGGGGGAGGAACCGCTCATCGCTCCACCAGAAGTGCACGAGCGACCAGTCCACCTCGTCGCGCTTGGGGTGCTCGGCGATCGCTCGCAGGACGACGCCGCCCATCACCCCGCCGGTGAGCGAGACATGGCTGACCAGTCCCGCACGGCCCCGTTTGGTCATGCGCGACAGGAACCGGGTCGCCACCGACCGTGCGACATGGGCGGGGTCCGGCCGGACGACCACCCGCTTCTCGGCGGTGAACTCAGCCATGTGACTCCTGTGTCACTGCGGGGCCGAGCAGATCCCAGCCCTCCGTGATGACACGACCATACAGGACGTCGGGATCGAGCCGGCGCAGCTCCTCGGCCAGGCACTCGCGCAGCGTGCGGCGGGGGAGCACGATCTCGTGACCCGGCTGCTGGGGCTGCGCGAGGTGCGCGTCGATGTCGTTCTTGCGCTCGAGCAGGATGTCGCCGGAGGCGCGGGTGAGGCGCACCGAGCGGATGCCGTGGTCCCACTCGTCGGGCGACGTGTAACGCCACGTGACGGGCACCTCGAGCTTGAGGCGCAGCCATGCTGCCAGCAGCGCCGTGGAGGGCGAGCTGCCCGCGCCGAGCACCTCGACCGCGGTGACCGGCTCGTACGGCGGCTGGTCGAGCACAGCGGCCAGCTGCTCACGCCAGTGGGTCAGCCGCGTCCAGGCGAGGTCGGTGTCACCGGGCGCGTAGGTGCGCCCGAGTGTCGACAGCCGGTCGGTCGTGAACGGCTTCGTCGAGGCATCCGTGATGCGTCGCTGCGCGATGCGTCCGATGCCGGACTCCGCGGGGACGGCCGGCGGGTGATCGGGCCACCAGGCCACGACCGGAGCATCGGGGAGCAGCAGTCCCGTGATGAGGCTGTCGGGGTTGCTGGTGGCATCCCCGTAGGCGCGCAGCACGATGACTTCGCTGGCCCCGGCGTCGCCGCCGACGCGGATCTGCGCGTCGAGGCGGGCGTCGCCCTCGCGGTGGCTGATCAGCACGATGACGCGCATCGGGTGCTCGCGCGAGGCGTCGTTGGCCGCGTCGATCGCGTCTTCTTCGAGACCGTGAGAGGTGGCGATGACGAGGGTCAGCACGCGGCCGAGGGCCACAGCGCCGCCCTCTTCGCGCACCTTGACCAGGGAGCGCGCCACCTGGGACACGGTGGTGTCGGGCAGATCGACGATCATGGACGCCTCCAGACGCGGCCGTCGCGGGCCAGCAGCTCATCCGCCGACGGCGGTCCCCACGAACCCGGGGAGTACTGTTCGACGGGGCCGCCCTGGGCTGCCCAGTACTGCTCGACAGGGTCGAGGATGCGCCAGCTGAGTTCGACCTCTTCATGGCGGGGGAACAGCGGCGGGTCGCCCAGCAGCACGTCCAGGATGAGACGCTCGTAGGCCTCGGGGCTCGACTCGGTGAACGCGTGGCCGTAGCCGAAGTCCATCGTGACGTCGCGCACCTCGGTGGCGGCCCCCGGCACCTTGGAACCGAAGCGGATCGTGACGCCCTCGTCGGGCTGCACGCGGATGACGAGCGCGTTCTGCCCCTGCTCGGTGGTCTGGTTGCGCAGGAACAGGTGCTGCGGGGCGCGCTTGAACACCACGGCGATCTCGGTCACGCGCCGGCCCAACCGCTTGCCGGTGCGCAGGTAGAAGGGCACACCCGCCCAGCGGCGCGTGGCGATCTCGAGCTTGATCGCGGCGTACGTCTCGGTGGTCGAGCCCGAGTCCATGCCGTCCTCGTCGAGGAAGCCGGTGACCTTCTCGCCACCCTGCCAGCCGCCGGCGTACTGCCCGCGCGCCGTGGCGGTGGCGAGGTCCTCGGGGAGCTGGACCGCCGCGAGCACCTTCTCCTTCTCGGCACGCAGGTGCTTGGCATCCAGCGAGATCGGCTCTTCCATCGCGGTGAGCGCGAGCAGCTGCAGCAGGTGGTTCTGGATGACGTCGCGCGCAGCGCCGATGCCGTCGTAGTAGCCGGCACGCCCGCCCACGCCGATGTCCTCGGCCATGGTGATCTGCACGTGGTCGACGTAGTTGCGGTTCCAGATCGGCTCGTACAGCTCGTTGGCGAAGCGCAGCGCCAGGATGTTCTGCACCGTCTCCTTGCCGAGGTAGTGGTCGATGCGGAAGATCGAGTCGGCCGGGAAGGCCACTTCGAGCGCCTCGTTCAGCGCACGCGCGGTCTGCAGGTCGCTGCCGAACGGCTTCTCGATCACCACGCGACGCCAGCTGGAGTCTCCGGCGGACGAGTCGTCGACGAGCCCCGATGCCTTCAGCTGCTTCGCCACGAGGGGGAAGTCCTTCGGCGGGATCGACAGGTAGTAGGCGTGGTTGCCCATCGTGCCGCGTTCGACATCGAGCGTGTGCACCGTCTCACGCAGACGCCGGAACGCGTCGGGGTCGTCGAACTCGCCCGAGACGAAGCGGATGCCCTGCAGCAGCTGCTTCCACGTCTCCTCACGGAACGGCGTACGGGCGTTCTGCTTGACGGCGTCGTAGACGACGCGCGCGAAGTCGTCGTCGTCCCAGTCGCGCCGGGCGAAGCCGACCAGGGCGAACCCGGGCGGCAGGAGCCCGCGGTTGGCGAGGTCGTAGACGGCGGGCATGAGCTTCTTGCGCGACAGATCGCCTGTCACGCCGAAGATGACGAGCGCGCTCGGACCGGCGATGCGGTTCAGGCGACGGTCGTCCGGATCGCGCAGCGGGTTGCGGCCGCGCTGGATCTCGACGGTCATCGGTTGTATCAGTCCTCCAGGACGGCTTCGAACAGCGTCAGCACTTCTGCCTGCGGTTCGGTGAGGGTGAACGTGACGACGGGGCGCCCGTGGGTCTGGGCGAGCACGGCGGCATCGCCGGCCGCCTGCGCGCGGATGAGCTGACCGAAGGTGAACGGTCGCCCGGGGATCTCGAGGTCGATCTGGCCGCCGTCGAGGATCTGAACGAACACGCCGTTGGCGGGTCCGCCCTTGTGGTACTGCCCCGTGGAGTGCAGAAAGCGCGGTCCCCACCCGAAGGTGGTGGGCCGCCCGCTGTCGGCGGCGACCATCTCGCGCAGACCCGCCAGCGGCGAGAGCGCGAGCCGGTCGACGTACGCCTGCACCGACACATAGCCGTCGGCGGGGACGCGATCCCACAGCGCCTCGAGGACACCGGCGATCGTGCCGGATGCCGCGAGAGCCGGATCGGATACGCGCACCTCGACGCCGTCCTGCGCGAACGCGGGTGCGGTCGCTTCGGGGCGGGACTCGAGCAGACCGCGCGCGGCGACCTTGGCGGATTCGACATCGGGCTGGTCGAACGGGTTGATGCCCAGCAGCCGCCCCGCGATCGCAGTGGCATACTCCCAGACCACCAGCTGCGCGCCGAGCGAGCCGGAGACGAGGATCTCGCCCTCGTGGTGCTCGAACAGGTGGAACTCGTGGGCCTCGTCGACGAGCCGCAGGATCTGCAGATCGGCGGGCTTGGTCTCGAGCTCGGGGGAGACCGGCAGCATCACGACGGGCAGGATGCCGGTGCCGTCCTTGCCGGTGGACTCGGCCACGAGCTGCTCGATCCAGTCGGGCAGACCCACGATGTGGGTGCCGTCGCTGATCAGCCCGAGCTTGTCGCGGCGCGGCGTCCCCCCGGCGATGGCCGCGGCCAGCACCAGGGCGGGGTTCTCCGGGCTGTCGATCGCCACTTCCAGCAGCGTCGCCTCGGCCTCGGTGAGCAGCTCCTCGATGTCCACTCCTGCCAGGCCCGTGGGGACGAGGCCGAATGCGGTGAGCGCGGAGTAGCGGCCGCCGACGGTGGGGTCGGCGTTGAAGACGCGATATCCGTCGGCGCGGGCCGACTGGTCCAGCGGCGAGCCGGGGTCGGTGACGACGACGATGTGCGCGGCGGGGTCGATGCCGAGGTCCCGCCAGGCCGCCTCGAAGGCGCGCTTGGCGGAGTCGGTCTCGACGGTGGAGCCGGACTTCGACGACACCACGAGCACGGTCTCGGCGAGACCACCGGTCTCGGTGTCGCCGTCGATCGCGGCGAGCACCTGGCCGGGGGCGGTGGAGTCGAGGATCACCAGCGGCACGCCGCTGGTCTGCGCGATGACCTCGGGGGCCAGCGACGACCCGCCCATGCCGGCGAGCACCACGCGGGTGATGCCGCGGGCGGCGAGCTCGTCGCGCAGCGCCAGGATCTCGGGGACCAGCGGCCGCGAGACGCTGACGGCCTGCACCCATCCCAGGCGCTGGGACGCTTCGGCTTCGGCATCCGGGCCCCACAGGCTCCCATCGCCGGCGGTGATGCCGCTGGCGATGAGGCTGCCCACGAGACCGGGAAGGGTTTCGTCGACAGTGGACTTGGCGTGCCCGGTGACCCGGATGTCGAAGCTCATGCCCGGGCCTTGGCCCCTTCGAGCGCCGCGGCGACCGTGCCCTGCAGGTCGTGCCACGAGGCGATGAACTTCTCCACGCCTTCGTCTTCGAGCACCTGGGTGACATCGACGAGGTCGACGCCGATCGCGGCGAGCTCATCGAACACCCGGTGGGCGTCGGCGTAGGCGCCGGTGATGGTGTCGCCGGTGATCTCGGCGTGGTCGAAGGTCGCCTGCAGCGTCTTCTCGGGCATGGTGTTGACCGTGCCGGGGGCGACGAGCTCGGTGACGTAGAGGGTGTCCGGCAGTGCCGGGTCCTTCACGCCGGTCGAGGCCCAGAGCGGTCGCTGCACGTTGGCGCCGATGGCCACGAGATCCTGCGCCCGCTTCTCGGCGAACTTCTTCTCGAACAGCTCGTATGCCAGGCGCGCGTTGGCGATGGCCGCCTTCGACTTCAGCGCGAGCGCTGCGTCGGTGCCGATCGCGGTGAGGCGGTTGTCGACCTCGGTGTCCACGCGCGAGACGAAGAACGACGCGACGGAGTGGATCTGCGACAGGTCGAAGTCCGCGCTGTGGGCGCGCTCGAGGCCCGCGAGGTACGCGTCGATCACGTCGTTGTAGCGCTCGAGCGAGAAGATCAGCGTCACGTTCACGCTGATGCCGGCCGCGATCACCTCGGTGATGGCCGGCAGCCCCGCCTTGGTGGCGGGGATCTTGATGAGCACGTTCGGGCGGTCGACGGCCGCGTACAGCTCCTTGGCCTGCGCCACGGTCGCGGCGGTGTCGTGCGCGAGGTCGGGCGAGACCTCGATCGACACGCGACCGTCGACACCCTTGGTGGCGTCGTATATCGGGCGGAAGATGTCGCAGGCGTCGCGCACGTCGGTGGTGGTCAGCGCGAAGATCGTGTCGTCGGCCGAGGCGCCCTTGGCGGCCTGCGCGGCGATGGCCTCTTCGTAGCCGATGCCGGCGGAGATCGCGCCCTGGAAGATCGTCGGGTTGGTGGTCACCCCGACGACGTCGCGGGATTCGATCAGACCCTGCAGGTTGCCGGTCGTGATGCGCTGGCGGGAGAGGTCATCGAGCCAGATGCTGACGCCGGCCGCGGACAGCCGGGCGGTGGGGGTGGTCATGCGTGGGTCTCCTTGAGCGTCTCGCGCGCCGCGTTGACGACGGCTTCGGCGGTGATGCCGAACTTCTCGAACAGGGTCTTGTAGTCGGCGGAGGCACCGAAGTGGTCGATCGAGACCGACCGGCCGGCATCGCCGACGATGCCGCGCCAGGTGAGGGCGGAACCGGCCTCCACCGAGACGCGAGCCTTCACGGCGGCGGGCAGGACGTGCTCGCGGTACGCGGCATCCTGCTCGGCGAACCACTCCAGCGACGGCGCCGACACGACGCGTGCGTTGACGCCGTCGGCGGCGAGGGTCTCGCGGGCGGCGACGGCCAGCTGCACCTCGGAGCCGGTGGCGATGAGGATGACGTCGGGCGTGCCGCCGGGTGCCTCGGCGAGGATGTACGCGCCCTTGGCCACGTTGTCGGCCGAAGCGAACACGTCGCCCTCGGCCTCTCCGGTACCGCGGGCGAACACCGGGATGTTCTGGCGGGTCAGCGCGATGCCCGTGGGGCTGCCCTGACGGCGCAGGATCTCGAGCCATGCCGCGGCGGTCTCGTTGGCATCCGCCGGACGCACGACCGTGAAGTTCGGGATCGCGCGGAGGGTGGCCAGCTGCTCGATCGGCTGGTGGGTCGGGCCGTCCTCGCCGAGGGCCACGGAGTCGTGGGTCCACACGAAGATCGAGGGCACGTTCATCAGTGCGGCCAGACGCACCGCGGGGCGCATGTAGTCGCTGAAGATGAGGAAGGTGCCGCCGAAGGGGCGGGTGGGACCGTGCAGCTTGATGCCGTTGACGATCGCGCCCATGGCGTGCTCGCGGATGCCGAAGTGCAGCACCCGGCCGTACGGCGAGCCCGACCACTCGTGCGTGGACCACTCTGCGGGGATGAAGCTCTTCGCGCTCTTGATGGTGGTGAGATTCGACTCGGCGAGGTCCGCCGATCCGCCCCAGAGCTCGGGCAGCTGCTCGGCGAGGGCGTTGATGACCAGGCCCGATGCCGCGCGGGTCGAGACATCCTTGCCCGCCTCGAAGGAGGGGAGGGCGTCGGCGATGTCGGCGGGGAGTTCGTGGGCCTCGAGGCGGTCCAGCAGCGCCTTGCGCTCGGGGTTCGCCGCGGCCCACGCGTCGAACGCCTGCTGCCAGGCGGCGCGCTCGGTGGCGGCGCGCTCGGCGAGCGAGCGGGTGCGTGCGATGACGTCGTCGGCGACGACGAAGGACTTCTCGGGGTCGAAGCCGAGCACCTTCTTGGTGGCGGCCAGTTCGTCGGCGCCGAGGGCGGAGCCGTGGATCTTGCCGGTGTTCTGCTTGCCGGGCGACGGCCAGCCGATGATCGTCTTGAGGATGATCATCGAGGGGCGGTCGGTCTCGCCCTTGGCGGCTTCGATCGCGGCGTACAGCTCTGCGACGTCCTCGACGTACTCGCCGGTGCGCTTCCAGTCGACCGTCTGCACGTGCCAGCCGTAGGCCTCGTAACGCGCGGCCACGTCTTCGGTGAAGGCGACGTTGGTGTCGTCCTCGATCGAGATCTGGTTGGAGTCGTAGATCGCGATGAGGTTGCCCAGCTGCTGGTGACCGGCGAGCGAGCCGGCCTCGCTGGTGACGCCCTCCTGCAGGTCGCCGTCGCCGGCCACGACGTACACGAAGTGGTCGAACGGCGACTGGCCGGCGGGGGCCTCGGGGTCGAAGAGGCCGCGCTCGTAGCGGGCGGCGTAGGCGAAGCCCACGGCGGACGCGAGGCCCTGACCGAGCGGGCCGGTGGTGATCTCCACGCCGGCGGTGTGACCGTACTCCGGGTGGCCGGGGGTCTTCGAGCCCCACGTGCGCAGCGACTTGAGGTCGTCGAGCTCGAGTCCGAACCCGCCGAGGTACAGCTGCACGTACTGCGTCAGCGAGGAGTGACCCGCCGACAGGATGAAGCGGTCACGGCCGAGCCAGTCGGTGTCGGTGGGGTCGTGGCGCAGCACCCGCTGGTAGAGCAGGTAGGCCGCCGGCGCCAGGCTCATGGCGGTGCCGGGGTGACCGTTTCCGACCTTCTCCACCGCGTCCGCCGCCAGCACACGAGCAGTGTCCACCGCGCGCCGATCGATCTCGTCCCACTGCAACTCCGACACTCGGTCGCCTTTCTCGAGGGAATGCGCGTGATGCGAAAGCCGGTCCGCAACCCGCGACAAAGCGGAGGATGAGCGGGGTCGGCGGCACTGGCGCGCGTGTGTGCTCAGCATACCGAAGTGGGGTCCCGCGGGGCGTAATCGAGGTCTTCTCATGACGTGTGCGTGCGCGCGTGAGGGCGATCGGCGGCTGAAGGTCATGGCATAGACTGGGGCAGCGGTAGAAGGCGATGGCGGGGGAAATGGATATCACGACGACGTCGAGCAGTGTGCGTACGACGGCACCCTCGTTCGGCAGCACCGTCCGCGCGTACATCGCGCTGACCAAGCCCCGCGTTCTCGAGCTGCTGCTGGTGACCACCGTGCCGGTGATGATCCTCGCCGCCGGCGGTTTCCCCGACATCTGGCTGGTGCTGGCCACCGTGATCGGCGGCTCGATGAGCGCCGGGTCTGCGGCCGCGTTCAACATGTACCTCGACCGCGACATCGACGCGCACATGAAGCGCACCGCGGGCCGCCCGCTCGTCACAGGCGAGGTCTCGCCGCGGGGCGCGCTCATCTTCTCGTGGACGCTGGCGGTGGCATCCACCGTCTTGCTGCTGGTCACGACCAACTGGGTCGCCGCCGCACTCTCGGCCTTCGCGATCTTCTTCTACGTCGTGATCTACACGATCATCCTCAAGCGCCGCACCGAGCAGAACATCGTGTGGGGCGGCATCGCCGGCTGCTTCCCCGTGCTCATCGGCTGGTCGGCCGTGACCGGTTCGCTCTCGTGGGCACCGTTCATCCTCTTCGCCGTGGTGTTCCTGTGGACGCCCCCGCACTACTGGCCGCTGTCGATGAAGTACAAGGGTGACTACGCCGAGGTCGAGGTGCCGATGCTCGGCGCCACCCGCAACGGCACCCAGGTCGGGCTGCAGGTCATCCTGTACGCGTGGGCGACGGTCGCCTGCTCGCTGCTGCTGATCCCGGTCGCCGGGATGGGCCTGGTGTACACCGTGTCCGCCCTCGTCTTCGGCGGCTGGTTCGTGTACGAATCGCACGTGCTCTACAACCGCGCGGTGCGCGGGACCGAGGCGAAGCCGATGCGCGTGTTCCACGCCTCCATCACGTACCTGACGCTGCTGTTCCTCGCGATCGCGATCGACCCGCTGCTGCCCTTCTAGGGTTCGGCCGCGCGGGGGCGCCGCGGTCGCGGCATCCGGTCGCCGGTTGTCGCTGCGCCCGTGCCCGCGGCATCCGGTCGCCGGTTGTCGCTGCGCCCGTGCCCGCAGCCTCCGGT
>NZ_JBHVRF010000005.1:0-238119 GCF_042885955.1 Microbacterium sp. NPDC058021 | reverse complement strand
TCGCCGGTTCTTCGGAGATCGACGGTGTTTCGGAGCGGGTGGCCGGTTCGGCTCCGAAGAAGTGGCGATCTCCGAGGTTGTGGCGGCCGGGGATGGATGCCGCCTCCGCCGGCCGTACCCGCGGCATCCGGTCGCCGGTTGTCGCTGCGCCCGTACCCGCGGCATCCGGTCGCCGGTTCTTCGGAGATCGACGGTGTTTCGGAGCGGGTGGCCGGTTCGGCTCCGAAGAAGTGGCGATCTCCGAGGTTGTGGCGGCCGGGGATGGGTGCCGCCTCCGCCGGCCGCGCGCTCGACGCTTCCTCCACAGGGCGCGGATGCCGCCGGATCGTCCACGGATCGCCTCCTCGGCGCCACGGGGGAGTGCCGCATCCGGGCAGGGTGGGCGCATGGAGGCGACGATCCGGATCGAGAGGGCGCTACGGGCGCTGTGCGCGCACGTTGGTGCGCAGGGCGGCGTCGCGCGCGTCGCGTCGCTGCTGACGGCGGGCTGGTCGCGATACTGCATCCGCCTGGCGTTGGAGCGCGGGCTACTGGTCCGGGTGCGGCGCGATTGGGTCGCGTTGCCCGGCGCCGATGCCGAACTCGTCGCGGCGGCACGCGGCGGCGTCGTGCTGTCGTGCCTCACGCAGGCACGGAGACTCGGATTGTGGGTGCTGCGCGAAGAGCGACCACACGTGGCGGCCGAGCCGCACGCGGCCGGGCATAAGGCCGAGCGCGTGCGGGTGCACTGGGCGGTGCCGCTCGTGCCGCGGCATCCGGATGCCCTGGTGGATCCGATCGAGAACGTGCTGACGATCGTGGCCCACTGTCAACCGCACGAAGTGGCGCTGGCGGTGTGGGAGTCGGCTCTCGAGCGGGGGCACGCTGTGCGGGAGGAACTCGCGCGGCTGCCGCTGGACAACACCGCGCGGGGGTTGCTCGAAACGGCACAGAGCTTCGCCGGGTCGGGGCTCGAGACGATCTTCTCGGTGCGGCTGCGCTGGCTGCGAGTGCGCATCGTGCCGCAGGCGTGGATCCTGGGGCACCGGGTCGACTTCCTGATCGGGCGACGTCTCGTGGTGCAGATCGACGGGCGCCAGCACGTCGGCGGCCAGCGCGCGAGTGACGTCGCGCATGACGCGGCGCTCATGCTGCAGGGCTATCACGTCATCCGCGTGACATACGAGCAGGTGGTCGAGGACTGGCCGGCGGTTCAGGATCTCATCGCACGCGCGGTCGGGCAGGGGCTTCACCGTGCGGCGTGAGGAATGCGAAACGCCACGTCTTCGGAGATCAGCGCTCGCTCGGATGCCACCGGGAACCCGGGTCCGAGAATGCGGCGATCTCCGAAGACGTGGCGCGGGGGGTCAGTTGCGGGGCTCGGCGGGGGCGAGCTCGGCGTCGGTCGAACCGGTGGCCGAGGCCTGCGCGGCACCGTCCTCGATCGAGTCGGCCGAAGCGGCAGGCGCAGCCGGCGCAGCCGAGGCAACCGGCGCAGCCGGCGCAGCCGAGGCAACCGGCGCAGCCGACGCGACCGGCTCAACCCGGTCAGCCGACTCGACCGGAGCAAGCGGCGCGGCGACGGGAGCCGACGGCACGAACGAACGGATGGAGGCCACGGTGAGCGCGAGAGCGAGCCCGACGATGCCGGCGCCGACGAGGATCGCGCCGAAGACGGCCTCGATCTGGCCCACGTACACCTCGATGCCGGTGGCGGTGCCGTCGGTGAGAGCCGACGCCATGGCGCCGAGCCGGTCCGTCAGGAGCATGGTGCCGGCGATGCCGCTGGCCAGCGATCCTGCGATCAGACCCCAGAAGGGGATGCTGCGGACGAGGCGGGGACGAGAGGACATGCTGCTCCTTGACTGGGGAACGCGGCGCAATCCGCCACGGCCTACAACTGTGCACCAGTCACCCTGGTGCACGCGATGTGGGGACTATGAGTGCGCTGTGCGCGCGGCGAGGGCAGGACCATCCGCGGCGTCCGTGGTCGCATGCGCGGCCCGGGGCGCCTTCAGGTGCAGCACCAGAACGGTCATCGCGGCCGCGGCCAGGGCGGCGAGCACCATGTGCACTCCGACGGCGAACTCCGGCAGGCCGTTGCGTGCCTGGTAGAGGCCCACCGCGATCTGCACCAGCACGACGCCCAGCAGGGTGGTGCTCCAGGTGCGGGTCGGGAGGCGGCGCAGCCACGCGACGACGGTGAGGGTCAGCACGAGTGCGAAGAGGATGTATCCGGGCCACGCGTGCACGTGCTCGAGCACCTCGGCGTTGAACCCGTTGCGTCCGGCATCCGCATCGCCCGAGTGGGGGCCGGCGCCGGTGGTCAGCACGCCGAACACGATCGTGACCGCGAGGGCGAGGGTCGTGACGTGCGTCGTGATCGCGTACCAGCGCGGCACCGCACGCTCGCGCGGGCCGGCCACGGAATTCATGCGCACGAGGAAGGCGGCGCACACGCACACCAACACGAGAGAGGCGACGTAGTGGAACCCGACGATGAAGGGGTTCAGGCCGGTGAGCACCGTGATGCCGCCGACGATCGCCTGCGCGACGACGCCGCCCACCACGATGAGCGACAGCACGAACAGGTCGCGGCGCTCGGCGCGCATGCGCCACACCAGCACGACGACGATCACAGCCAGGATGCCGACGAGTCCGGTCAACGTGCGGTTGCCGAACTCGATGACGCCATGGATGCCCATCTCCGGCGTGTTCACGAGTGATTCGGCGGTGCAGGTGGGCCACGTCGGGCAGCCGAGGCCGGAGCCGGTGAGGCGCACGGCGCCGCCGGTGGCGATGATGAGCACCTCGGCCACGAACGACAGCCAGGCGAAGATCCGCACGCGCCGATCGACCGCGCGGGGGAGCCAGTTGTAGAACCGGGAGCGTCCGGTCGTCGTCGCAGCCGCGTGGGACATGTCGTCGCCTCCTGGGAGAGCGCTCCGGATCGGGATCGGCCGGGCGCCGTGGCCACGCCGTGGTGTCGGCGTTGCCTGTAGACTCGGGGGGTAGGGATGCCGCGCGCAAGCGACGGACATCACCCATAGTCTAGGCGCGAATCCGCGCCGGTTAAGCGGGCCCGGAAGCGACATCCCACCCTCGGAACTCCACGGGGGAGCGGGGAATGTCGGGACGGATGACACCGTTGCGGCCCAGAGGAGGAAACATCATGTCGGATGTGCTGATCGACCGCCCCGAGCTCGATGGGCTGGGGGTGTACGAGTTCGGCTGGCACGACCCCGATGCCGCCGGCGCTGCCGCCAAGCGCGGCCTCAGCGAAGCGGTGGTCCGTGATATCTCCGCCCTCAAGGCGGAGCCGGAGTGGATGCTCAAAACCCGCCTCAAGGCACTGCAGCTGTTCGATCGCAAGCCCATGCCGACCTGGGGCGCCGACCTCAGCGACATCGACTTCGACAACATCAAGTACTTCGTGCGCTCCACCGAGAAGCAGGCGCAGACCTGGGAAGACCTCCCGGAGGACATCAAGAACACGTACGAGCGTCTCGGCATCCCCGAGGCCGAGCGCCAGCGCCTCGTCGCCGGCGTCGCCGCGCAGTACGAGTCCGAGGTGGTCTACCACCAGATCCGCGAGGACCTCGAGGCGCAGGGTGTCATCTTCATGGACACCGACACCGCGCTGCGCGAGCACCCCGAGTTCTTCGAGGAGTACTTCGGCACCGTCATCCCCTCCGGGGACAACAAGTTCGCCGCGCTGAACACGGCCGTGTGGTCGGGCGGCTCGTTCGTCTACGTCCCCAAGGGCGTACGCGTCGACATCCCGCTGCAGGCGTACTTCCGCATCAACACCGAGAACATGGGCCAGTTCGAGCGGACCCTGATCATCGCGGACGAAGACTCCTACGTGCACTACATCGAGGGCTGCACCGCCCCGATCTACCAGTCCGACTCGCTGCACTCCGCCGTGGTCGAGATCATCGTGAAGAAGAACGCCCGCGTTCGCTACACGACGATCCAGAACTGGTCGACCAACGTCTACAACCTGGTCACCAAGCGGGCCATCGCCCACGAGGGCGCGACCATGGAGTGGGTCGACGGCAACATCGGCTCCAAGGTGACGATGAAGTACCCGTCGATCTTCCTGGTGGGCGAGCACGCCAAGGGTGAGACCCTGTCGGTCGCTTTCGCCGGCCCCGGCCAGCACCAGGACGCCGGCGCCAAGATGATCCACATGGCGCCGTACACGCAGTCGTCGATCATCTCCAAGTCCATCGCCCGCGGCGGCGGACGTGCCGGTTACCGCGGCGAGGTGCGGGTGGATGCCAACGCGCACCACTCCGCCAACACGGTGCGCTGCGACGCGCTGCTGGTGGACACCAAGTCGCGCTCCGACACCTACCCCGCCATCGACATCCGCGTCGACGACGTGCAGCTCGGTCACGAGGCCACGGTGTCGAAGGTGAGCGAAGAGCAGCTGTTCTACCTGCAGTCGCGGGGCATGCCCGAAGACGAGGCCATGGCGATGATCGTCCGCGGCTTCATCGAGCCCATCGCCCGTGAACTGCCCATGGAGTACGCCCTCGAGCTGAACAAGCTCATCGAGATGGGCATGGAAGGATCCGTCGGCTGATGACGACAGCGACCCAGGCCCCCGCCGCTCGCGCGGAGGGCCACATCGACCCTGCCGCGGCGTTCGTCCCGGTGCAGACCCGTTCCGAGCGACCCACGTCGTACGACCCGGCCGACTTCGGCATGCCGACCGGCCGCGAGGTCAACTGGAAGCACACCCCGGTCGCCCGTCTGGGCGCCGTGCTGACGGATGAGGACACCGAGTCCGGCCCCGACAACGCGATCGACTACGACGTGGCGGGCATCCCCGCCGCGATGCTCGTCCCCTCGCAGGGCCACGAGGCGCCGGTGCGCGGTGAGGTCTTCCGCCCGGAGGATGTCGTCGCCGCCCTCGCCTGGAAGAACGGCAAGGACGCGCTGCACGTGCGGATCCCCGGCGACGCCGTCGTCGAGGAGACGATCCGCGTCGACCTGAGCGGTCGCCGCGACGCCGACGGCACGCCCCGCCATGCACAGGCGCACATCATCATCGAGGCCATGCCCAACTCCGCCGCCTCCGTGCTGCTGTACCACTCCGGTGCCGCGCAGTACGCGCAGAACGTCGAGATCATCGTCCGCGAGGGCGCACGGCTGAACCTCGTCTCGGTGCAGCGCTGGGACGAGGATGCCGTGCACGTGGCATCCCACCAGGCGCGCGTCGACCGCGACGCCAGCCTCACCCACGTCGTGGTGAGCCTGGGCGGCGGCGTCGTGCGCGTGAACCCGTCGGTGGAGCTGGCCGGCGCCGGTTCCGAGTGCAAGCTCTACGGCGTGTCTTTCTCCGACGCCGGGCAGCACCTCGAGAGCCAGGTGTTCATGCACCACAAGGGCCCGCACACCACCGGCGACGTGCTCTACAAGGGCGCGCTGCAGGGTGAGAGCGCCCGCAGCGTCTGGATCGGCGACGTGCTGATCGGTCCGGATGCCACCGGCACCAACTCCTACGAGGCCAACCGCAACCTCGTTCTCACCGACGGCGCCCGCGCCGAATCGATCCCGAACCTCGAGATCGAGACCGGTGACATCCAGGGCGCCGGCCACGCCAGCGCCACCGGACGCTTCGACGACGAGCAGCTGTTCTACCTGCAGGCCCGCGGTATCGATGAGCAGGAGGCCCGGCGCCTCGTGGTCGTCGGCTTCCTCGGCGAAATCGTGCAGAAGACCGGCATCCCCTCGCTCGAAGAGGAGCTCACGGCAGCCATCCTCGCCGAGCTGGAAGCAGGAGAGCAGGCATGACCGCGACCCGCGTGTGCGCGCTGAGCGAGCTGGAGCAGGACGCGGCGCGTCGCTTCGAGGTGGAGGGCGTGCCGATCGCGGTCGTGCTCGACTCGAACGGTGAGGTGCACGCGATCGGCGACACCTGCACGCACGGCGACATCTCGCTGTCGGAGGGGTTCGTCGAGGGGGAGACCCTCGAATGCTGGGCCCACGGCTCGGCGTTCTCGCTGCTCACCGGCCGCCCCCTCAACCTCCCCGCGTACGAGCCCGTCCCCGTCTACGTCGTCGAGATCGACGGCGACGATGTGCTCATCGACCCGAACCTGAAGAAGGAAGTCTGACATGTCTGTCCTCGAGATCCGCGACCTGCACGTGACGGTCGAGACCGATGAGGGAACGACCCCCATCCTCAACGGCGTGACCCTCACGATCCGCACCGGCGAGACCCACGCCATCATGGGCCCCAACGGCTCCGGCAAGTCGACGCTGGCCTACACGATCGCCGGCCACCCGAAGTACACCGTCACCGGTGGCTCCATCACCTTCGACGGTGAGGACGTGCTGGCGATGTCGGTGGACGAGCGCGCCCGCGCCGGCGTGTTCCTGGCGATGCAGTACCCGGTGGAGATCCCCGGGGTCACCGTGACGAACTTCCTCCGCACCGCCAAGACGGCCATCGAGGGTGAGGCGCCCGCGCTGCGCACCTGGACGAAGGACGTCAAGGAGGCCATGAAGAACCTGCGCATGGACTCGAAGTTCGCCCAGCGCAACGTCAACGAGGGCTTCTCCGGCGGCGAGAAGAAGCGCCACGAGATCCTGCAGCTCGAGCTGCTCAAGCCGAAGATCGCCGTGCTCGACGAGACCGACTCCGGTCTCGACGTCGACGCGCTGAAGATCGTCTCGGAGGGCGTCAACCGCGCCAAGGAGAACACCGGCCTCGGCGTGCTGCTCATCACGCACTACACCCGCATCCTCCGCTACATCCACCCCGACTTCGTGCACGTCATGGTCGCGGGCCGTATCGCGGAAGAGGGCGGCCCGGAGCTGGCCGACCGTCTCGAGAGCGAAGGTTACGACCGCTACCTCGAGCCCGCCGACGCCACCGATGCGTAGGATCGCATCATGACCGCCACGCTCTCTCCGGAGAAGTATGAAGAGGTGCTCGAGGCACTCAAAGACGTCATGGACCCCGAACTGGGGATCAACGTCGTGGACCTCGGCCTCATCTACGACCTGGCGTGGGACGACGAGAACGACGCTCTCGTCATCCACATGACGCTGACCTCCGCCGGCTGCCCGCTGACGGACGTGCTCGAAGAGCAGACGGCGCAGTCGCTGGATCAGGTCGTGCAGCGCTTCCGCATCAACTGGGTGTGGATGCCGCCGTGGGGCCCTGAGCGCATCACCGACGACGGTCGGGACATGATGCGAGCCCTCGGCTTCGCGATCTGACCTCGGACGGGCCAGCACCGATCAACGGTGTTGGCCCGTCGGCATGTCAAGGTGGAGGGGCGCGCGTCACGCGCGCATCGACTCCCGGATGGAACGGCGACAGCGTGACCCCCACCCCCCTGCAGGCTCCACCCCTCGCCGAGCTGCGCCGGCGCAGCAGCACCAAGTGGCGCACCTACCCCGACGACGTGCTGCCGCTGTTCGTCGCGGAGCTGGATTTTCCGCTCGCGCCGGCGATCACCGAGGTGCTCGCCCGCGCCGTCGCCCTCGGCGACACCGGATACACCCCGCCCGATCCCGGCATCCGCGCCGCCTTCAGCGGGTATGCGCGGCGCCACTGGGACTGGGACGTCGCCCCCGCGCGTGTACGGTCCACGACCGACGTCATGATGGGCGTCGTCGAGCTGCTGCGCGCCACGATCACCCCCGGCGACCGCGTCATCATCACCCCGCCGGTCTATCCGCCGTTCGGCGACTGCATCACCGAGGCTGGGGGTGTCGTCGAACGCGTCGCGTTGGCGGACACCGGCGAGGGCTGGAAGCTGGACCTGCCGGGCATCGAAGCGGCGTTCGCCGGCGGAGCGCGGGCCATGCTGCTGTGCAACCCGCACAACCCCACCGGCACCGTGCACTCGCGCGAGATACTGGCGGGGCTGGCCGAACTCGCCGATCGCTACGGAGCGATCGTCATCAGCGACGAGATCCACGCGCCGCTGACACAGCCCGGCATCCGCTTCACGCCCTATCTCGCGTCGTCGCCCGCCGCGGCGCGCACCGGATACGCCGTCACCAGCGCGAGCAAGACCTACAACCTCGCCGGCCTCAAGTGCGCGGTCATGGTGACCGCGGCGGACGCGACCGCCGCGGTCGTGGACGCCCTGCCCGCCGAGGTGGAGTGGCGCACGGGACTGTTCGGGGCGCTGGCGAATGTCGCCGCGTTCGCTCCGGACAGCGACGCATGGCTCGGGAGCCTGCTGGCCGCACTCGACGAGAACCGCCGATTGCTCGCCGAGCTGCTCGCGGAGCACGTGCCCGGCGCTCGGTACCGCATGCCCGACGCCGGATTCCTCGCCTGGGTGGATCTCGGCGCGCTCGGCTGGGGAGACAACCCGGCGGCGAAGATCCTGCGTGAGGCGAAGGTGGCGCTGCACTACGGCCCCGCGTTCGGCGTGGAGGGTGCCGGCTACGTGCGCATCAACTTCGGCTGCTCGCCGGATGTGCTCCGCGAGGCGATCGAGCGCATCGGCGCCCTCGTGCGCGCGTGAGCGGGGCGCCGGGGAGGGCGGATGCCGGCATCTGGGCTCCGCGCTATCTGTGGGTGACGCTCGGGGCGGTCGCGATGATCTTCCTCGCCGCGACGCAGGCTCTCGCCGTCACGACCGTCATGCCGGTCGTCAGCGCCGACCTCGACGGTGAGGCGCTGTACGCCGTCGCGTTCTCCGCGACGCTCGCAACGAGTGTCATCGGCATGGTGGCCGTGGGTGCCTGGTGCGACCGCTCGAGCCCCGTCGCGCCGCTGACGACCGCGGTCGTGCTGTTCGCCGCGGGTCTGGTGGTGGCCGGACTCGCCGCCACGATGGAGGTGCTCGTCGCCGGCAGGCTGCTGCAGGGACTCGGCACCGGCGGCCAGACCGTGGCGCTGTACGTCGTGGTCGCGCGCATCTACCCCGCGCCGCTGCACGGACGCGTGTTCGCCGCGTTCTCCGCCGCGTGGGTGGTGCCCTCGCTCATCGGACCGGTGCTCGCCGGGGCCGTCGCGGAATTCCTGCACTGGCGGTGGGTCTTCCTCGGCGTCGCCGCGCTCACCCTCGCCGCCTTCGTGCTGGTGTGGGCGCGGTTGCGCGGCACCGATCTGACCACGACGCACCCCGATCGCTCGCCGGTGGCGCGACGGCTGGCCTGGGCGACGCTCGTCGCGGCGGGCGCGCTGGCGCTCAGCCTCGCGGGGGAGGCAGGGGAGTTCACGCCGGTCGTGGTCGTGGCATCCGTGCTGGTCGTTCTGGTCACGGTGCGGCCGCTGCTGCCGCGGCGGACGCTTACGAGCGGACGGGGCCTGCCGAGCGTCGTGCTCATGCGCGCGCTCATCGCCGGGGCGCTGTTCGGGGCCGAGATCTACGTGCCCAAGCTGCTGATCGACGAGTACGGATTCTCGCCGGTGTGGGCGGGCTTCGGGCTGACCGCGGCCGCACTGCTGTGGGCGCTCGGTGCGGCGGTGCAGGGCCGCTGGGGCGACTGGCTGGGGAACGCGCGGATCACGGTGATCGGGACGGCGCTGCTGTTCGCCGCGGTCGCGATCGCGGGCGCCACCGCGCTGTGGCACCTCGACCCGTTCGTGCTGGTGGCCGGTTGGTCGCTTGCGGGAGCGGGCATGGGGCTGATGTACCCGCGGCTCACGGTGCTGACACTTGCCTACTCGACGCCGCAGAATCAGGGTTTCAACTCGTCCGCCCTGTCGATCTCGGACTCGGTGGGCGCGGCCGTGGTGATCGCGACGATGGGCATCGCGTTCACCGCGCTGGCCGGTTCCGGGGCGGGATTCCCCGTCGTCTTCGCGATCGCGGCCGGCCTGTCGGTGCTCGCCCTCGTGCCCGGGCTGCGTCTCGGGCACGCGCAGGAGGCGCCGCGCGGCTGAGTGGGGTGCGGGCGCGGGGTCGCCGGTGCGCGCGGGTCGGGGGTCCCGCGGGGCGCGCGGGCGCGGTGCGCGATGCGCGCGGGTCGGGGGTCGGCGCGCCGCGGCATCCGCATCGCCGGTTCTTCGGAGTTCTACGGTTCTTCGGAGCGGTTCCGGGGGATCGGTCCGAAGCTGTGGCTTTCTCCGACGTAGTGGCGCGGGTCGGAGGCCGCGGCCCCCGCATCGCCGGCGGTGGGTGCCGCGGCTTCGCGACGTCCACCGGCATCCCCGTCGCCGGTTCTTCGGATATCGCCGGTTCTTCGGAGTGGATCGGGTGCTCTGGTCCGAAGTTGTGGCTTTCTCCGAAGCTGTGGCGATGAGTAGCGGGTGGATGCCGCGGCCGGACGCGCGGCAGGCGCGCGCCCGCAGCGCGCACGGCGCGCGGCGGGACGGCGCGCACGGCGGCATCCGGGATCGCCGGTTCTTCGGAGTCCTACGGATCTTCGGAGCGGGTCCGGGGGATCGGTCCGAAGCTGTGGCTTTCTCCGATGCAGTGGCGCGGGGAGGGGTTGGATGCCGCGGCCTCCGCCTCGCCGGCGGTGGATGCTGCAGCTTGGCGGCGTCCACCGGCATCCCCGTCGCCGGTTCTTCGGGGATCGCCGGTTCTTCGGAGTGGATCGGGTGCTCTGGTCCGAAGTTGTGGCTTTTTCCGAAGCTGTGGCGACCGCCGCGACCGCCGCGACCGCCGCGACCGCCGCGACCGCGACGAGGGCGGGGTCAGTTCTCGGCTTTGCCCTGGCGCCAGTAGCCCATGAACGCGACCGCGCGACGGTCGACGCCCTGCACGGACACGAGCTGGCGGCGCAGCGTCTTGATGACACCCGACTCGCCGGCCAGCCACGCGTACAGGGGCGCGCTCTTCAGCGCAGCCCCGCCCTTCGCGGTGCGGGGCACCTCCCACAGGATTTCGGTGTCGACGTCGATCTCCTCCACCTCCGCACCGCGGCCGGCGGGCGCCAGTCGCGCCGCGGCCGTTGCGACCGAAGCCAGCAGATGCTCGTGCCGGTCGCCGCTGCGGGCACTGACGTGGTACTCGAAGCCGGCGTGCCGGGGCAGGTAGGCGGCATCGGCCGGGTCGGGGACTTCGAGCACCACGACGCCCCGCGCCTGGACGGGCAGCTGCTCGAGGATGACGGCGAGCGCGGGCGCCGCGGTCTCGTCGCCCACGAGCAGCATCGCGTCGGTCTGCGCGGGCGGGACGAAGTCGATGCCGTAGCTCACGCCGGTGTGGGCGGTGGTGGGCGCGTAGACGAGCACCTCGTCGCCGACGACGGCGCGGTCGATCCAGGCGGATGCCGGTCCGAGCACGTCGTGCGCGACCATGTCGATGTCGACCTCCCGCGCTTCGGGGCGCACCGCGCGGGTGGTGTACGTGCGGAACGGCGGCCGAGCGTCTTCGGGCAGCTCCCGCCACTGCAGATACCAGTCCGCACCGGTGGGCATGGCATCCAACGGGATGGTCGGGGTCGGGAAGACCACCTTCACGCGCTGGTCGAACCCGGTGTCGCCGTACTCGGCGAGGTCGTCACCGGTGAAGGTGAACCGGCGGAAGCTCGGGGTCAGATCGGTGATCGAGCTCACCCGCGCGCGGAAGAAGCGGGAGGTGTCAGCGGGCGCGGTCATCGGGATCTCCAGGGAGGGTCGGGTCGAGGGCGTCGTGGTGGGTGTCCGGACGCGGCCGGACGTGGTGCCGGCCGCGGGGCAGCACGATGGGAGCCCCCGAGACGGGATCGGGGACGACGACGCTGTCGAGGTCGAAGACGTCGCGGATGAGGGTGTCGGTGATGACCTCCGACGGCGCGCCGCTGGCGACGATGCGCCCCGAGCGCACCGCGAAGACGTGGTCGGCGTAGCGGGCGGCGAGGTTGATGTCGTGCAGCACCATGACGATCGTCGTGCCGCGGTCGCGGTTGAGGTCGGTGAGCAGGTCGAGCACCTCGATCTGGTGGGCCACATCGAGGAACGTGGTCGGCTCGTCCAGCAGCAGCACGTCGGTCTCCTGCGCGAGTGCCATCGCGATCCACACGCGCTGCCGCTGGCCGCCGGACAGCTCGTCGACGGCCCGATCGGCGAGGTCGGCGATGCCGGTGTCGGCCAGCGCCTGCGCGACGACGGCATAGTCGCGCTCGCTCCACCGTGCGAGGAGCTTCTGATGCGGATGCCGCCCCCGGCCGACGAGGTCGGCCACCGCGATGCCCTCGGGCGCGGTGGGGCTCTGGGGCAGGAGCCCCAGCGTGCGGGCGATCTCCTTCGTGGGCCGGCCCCGGAGGGACTGGCCGTCCAGCAGCACCTGACCCGAGCGCGGGGCGACGAGCCGGGCGAGGGCGCGCAGCAGCGTCGACTTGCCGCAGCCGTTGGCCCCCACGATCGCGGTGATCTTTCCGGGCGGGATCTCGATGTCGAGACCCTCGATCACGACGCGGTCGCCGTAGGCGAGGGTGAGCGCCTCGGCGGCGAGGGTGTGGGTCGTGCTCACAGTGAGCCTCCCGAGCGGTTGGTCCTGATGAGGAGGTAGATGAGGTACGGGGCGCCGAGCACACCCGTGACCACACCGACCGGATAGCGGTTGTCGAAGGCGAACTGGCCGATGAGGTCGGCCACGAGCACGAGGAGCGCGCCGACGAGGCCGGCAGGCAGCAGGGGCGAGGCGCCCGCGCCGACGATGCGGGCGGCGATGGGCCCCGCCATGAACGCGACGAACGCGATGGGTCCCGCTGCCGCGGTTGCGAAGGCGAGAAGGGTGACGGCCCCCACGATCAGCAGCACGCGGGTGCGACGGACGTTCACCCCGAGGGCTGCGGCGGAGTCGTCGCCCAGCCGCAGCGCACCGAGGTTGCGGTTCTGGCTGAGCATGACGGGCGCCAGCAGCGCGCACGAGAGCACGACCGGCAGCACGCTCGCCCACGTCGCGCCGTTGAGGCTGCCGGTGAGCCACTGCATCGCCGTCTGCAGATCCCAGGCCGCCGCCCGCGAGAGCACGTACGTCACGGCGCTGTCGAGCATCGCGGCGACGCCGATGCCGATGAGGATCAGCCGCGTGCCGGCGAACCCGCCACGGTTGGACAGCAGGTAGATCGCTGCGGCGGTCAGCAGCGCCCCGCCCAGCGCCATCAGCGACACTGACGTCTCGTCGAGCGAGAGCACGATGATGCCGAACACGGCGGCGGCGCTCGCACCCGACGAGATGCCGATGATGTCGGGTGAGGCGAGCGGGTTGCGCAGCATCGTCTGGAAGGTGGCGCCGGCGATGCCGAAGGCGAACCCGGCGAACAGGGCGAGCGTCGCGCGCGGCAGGCGCAGCTCGCCGACCGTGAAGGACGCCCCCGGGACCGTGTCACCGAAGATCACGGCCAGGACCTCCGCGGGGGAGTAGAAGGTCTTCCCGACCATCAGCGTGACGGCGTAGGCGACGGCGATGAGCAGCACGAGCACGCCCGTCACCAGCGCGTGCCGGCGCTGGCGGTGCCGTCGGCCGGCGATGATCTGCGGAGCGCTCACAGTTCCCTCACCCGCTGGCGCCGGACGATCCAGATGAACACCGGCGCGCCGATGAGCGCCGTGATGATGCCGACCTCGATCTCGGACGGCCGTGCGATCACGCGCCCGACGACGTCGGCGGCCACGAGCAGCGCGGCTCCCGCGAGTGCCGACAGCGGCAGCAGCCAGCGGTGGTCGGTGCCGATCAGCAGCCGGCAGAGATGCGGGATCACCAGGCCGACGAAGGCGATGGGGCCGGCGACCGCGGTGGCTGCCCCGCACAAGACGATGGCCCCGATCGAGGAGACGAGGCGGGTGCGTGCGACGTTCTCGCCGAGACCGGCGGCGAGGTCGTCGCCGAGGGCGAGCGAGTTCATGCCGCGCGCGGTCGCGAGGCAGATGATCGCGCCGATGCCGAGGACGGGCAGCAGGGCGATGATGCGGTCCCAGGTGGCACCGCCGACGCCGCCGATCTGCCAGAAGCGGAAGGTCTCCAGCACGTCCACGCGCGGCAGCAGCACCGCGCTCACCAGCGACATGAAGGCGGCGGAACTGGCGGCCCCGGCAAGGGTGAGCTTCAGCGGAGTCGCCCCGCCGCGGCCGAGCGAACCGACCGCGTAGACGAACACGGCCGCCCCCGCGGCGCCGGCGATCGCGACACCCATGACGCTGTACGGCGCGGAGAGGCCGAAGAAGGCGATGCCGATGACGACGGCGAGACTCGCCCCGCCCGAGACCCCGAGGATGCCGGGATCGGCCAACGGGTTGCGCGTGACGGCCTGCATCGTCGCCCCCGACATCGCCAGCGCCGCCCCGACGAGCATCGCCAGCACGGTGCGCGGGATGCGGGCGACGACCGCGGCCTCAGCGATGCCGCCGGTGTCACCGCTCAGGCCGCGGAGGATCTCGTCGATCGACACGTCGCGCACTCCGAACGCGACCGACGCCACGACCAGCAGCGCGACCGCACCGATGCCCGCGCCGATCCACGCCAGCCGCACCGCTGCCGGGCGCCGCAGAGCGGCGGCGTCCGGCAGCGGTGCGGGAGTGTGCTGGTCGATCACCCGAGTCAGTCGAGAGCGCCGGCGAGGACGGCGAAGTACTCGTCGATACCCCAGCCGATCGACAGCGGCGAGGGGTTCGCGGATGCCGCGAGCGGGCTCGACTCCTCGAGGATCGCGATGCGCCCCTCGGCGATCGCGGGGATCTGCGACAGCAGCGGGTCGGCCTGCAGCTGCTGGATGATCGCGCCATCGGGGGAGCCGTACGTGACGAAGACGTCGACGTCCGCGAAGCGGTCGGCCTCTTCGGAGCTCACCGTGAGGTAGAACGCGTCGGTTCCCTCGGACTCCTCGCTCACCACGGCGGGTGCCGGCAGCCCCAGGCTCTCGAGGAAGCCCGGCCGGGTGTCGTGACTGGTGTAGAAGCCCACCGAGCTGAAATCAGCGGGGTCGAGGTAGGAGAAGAGCACCTTCGCATCGGCCAGACCGGGGTGCGCGGCCAGAGCCGTGTCGACCTCGGCGTGCAGGTCCTCGATCAGCTGCTCGCCTTCGTCGGCGAGCCCCAGTGCCGCGGAGTTGAGACGGATCATGTCCTCGTAGGACGTCGCCCACGCGATGTCGGGGTAGGCGACGACCGGTGCGATCTTCGACAGCGTGTCGTACTCTTCCTGCGTCAACCCGGAGTAGGCGGCGAGGATCACGTCGGGCTGCGTGTCGGCGACGGCCTCGAAGTCGATGCCGTCGGTCTCGTCGAACAGCACCGGCGTCTCGGCGTCGAGCTCTTCCAGGCGGTCCTCGACCCACGGCAGCACACCGTCACCGTCGTCGTCGCCCCACGACGCCTTGCTCATCCCGACCGGCACGACGCCCAGCGCGAGGGGCACCTCGTGGTTCGCCCACGCGATCGTCGCGACGCGTTCCGGCTTCTCGGTGATGGTGGTCTCACCCAGGGCGTGCTCGATCGTGATCTCTTCGAACGCGGCATCCGATGATCCGGCGGAGCCGGCATCGGCGGGCGTGCTGCCGGCGCAGCCGGAGAGCAGGAGTGCGGCGGCCGCGAGTGACGCGGCGGCGGCGGTGAATCGTGTGCGGGGCATGGCAACCTCCGTGAGTGGCGATGGCCCGAAAGATTAGGGCAGGCTTACTTTACTTCCTCGGAGCCGATCTTCCGAACCGAGGACGCTCTGCCCTTCCCGAGCGCAGCGCGACGGCCGCGCGTCGACCTTCAGCGTCGTGCCAATTCCGGTTCCGGCGCCGACTCCGCTGCGGACGCGGCAGCGGTCGCCCGTGCCCGACGTGCGCGCCGCAGCGCTGCGACACGGTCGATCACGAGGCCGATGGCGAGGGCGAGCACGATGCCGACGAGGGCGCTGAGGAAGGGCTGGTCCGCCATCCAGTGGCCGGCGAGCACGCCGAGCCCGGTGCTGTAGATCGTCCAGGAGGTGGCTGCGATCGCACTGAGCGGCAGGAAGCGGCGCCACGGGTAGCCGAGTGCGCCGGCGGCCATGTTGACCGCGACGCGACCGACCGGGATGTAGCGGGCACCGATGATGAGCGCAGCCGCGCGACGCTCGAGCGTGCTGCCCGCCCAGGTGAACGCGGCGGCCACCCGCGGCCGTCGCATCCACCGCCACCGGCTCGTGCCGACGCGGCGGCCGATGGCGAACGCCAGGTTGTCGCCGATCATGGCGCCCAGCGCCGCGGCGGCGCACAGCAGAATCAGGTCGGGGTCGCCGGAGGAGACGGCGACGGCGGCCGCCGCCACGAGTACCGTCTCGCTCGGCACCGGCGGGAAGAACCCGTCCACGATGGCCACGATGAGCATGACGAGGGGGAGCCAGGGGGATGCCACGGCCTGCAGGATGAGCTCATTGACGACGTCCACCCTTCGACGCTACGAACCGGCGTCGGCACGCACATCCCTCTCGAGTAGCACCCGCCTCACTCTGTGGGGGTGTCTTGGGTGAGGAGCGGGCGCACAGGTGGTGCGACCTATACTGGGGGGCTGGCCCTGTGCCAGATCCCACCACCCCCTTCTAGGAACGGACGTTCGCTGTGCTCGCCGTGCACGACCTCGAGATCCGCGTGGGCGCCCGTGTGCTCATGTCGGACGTCTCCTTCCGCGTGTCCAACGGAGACAAGATCGGACTCGTCGGCCGTAACGGAGCGGGAAAGACCACTCTGACCAAGGTGCTCGCCGGCGACCTGCCGCCCGCCGAAGGGCGCGTCGACCGCTCCGGAGAGCTCGGCTACCTGCCGCAGGACCCGCGCTCGGGTGACCCCGCGATGCTCGCTCGCACCCGCATCCTCGATGCCCGTGGGCTCGGTACGCTCGCGATCGGCATGCACGAGGCATCCGTCGAAATGGGCTCGGACGACCCCGCCGTGGCCGCCAAGGCGATGCGGCGCTACGCGAACCTCACCGAGCGCTTCGAAGCGCTCGGCGGGTACACCGCAGAGGCGGAGGCGGCGACCATCGCGCACAACCTCTCGCTTCCCGACCGCATCCTCGACCAGCCGCTGTCGACCCTCTCGGGTGGTCAGCGCCGGCGCATCGAGCTGGCGCGCATCCTGTTCTCCGACGCCGAGACGATGATCCTCGACGAGCCGACGAACCACCTCGACGCGGACAGCGTCGTGTGGCTGCGGGAGTTCCTCAAGAACTACAAGGGCGGCCTCATCGTCATCTCCCACGATGTGGAGCTGGTCGGCGAGACGGTCAACCGCGTGTTCTACCTCGACGCCAACCGCCAGGTGATCGACGTCTACAACATGAACTGGAAGAACTACCTGCGCCAGCGAGTGGCCGACGAGGAGCGCCGCAAGAAGGAGCGCGCCAACGTCGAGAAGAAGGCCACCGTGCTGCAGATGCAGGCGGCCCGGTTCGGCGCGAAGGCGTCGAAGGCGGCCGCAGCGCACCAGATGGTCGCCCGTGCCGAGAAGATGCTCGCCGGCCTCGACGATGTGCGTCAGGAAGACCGCGTCGCCAAGCTCCGCTTCCCCAAGCCCGCCCCCTGCGGCAAGACGCCTCTCATGGCGACGGGTCTGTCGAAGTCGTACGGGTCGCTGGAGATCTTCACCGACGTCGATCTCGCGATCGACCGCGGCTCGAAGGTCGTCGTGCTCGGGCTCAACGGTGCCGGCAAGACGACGCTGCTGCGCATCCTCGCCGGCGTCGACAAGCCCGACACCGGTGAGCTGCAGCCCGGTCACGGCCTCAAGATCGGCTACTACGCCCAGGAGCACGAGAACCTCGACGTCAACCGGTCGGTGCTCGAGAACATGATGTCCGCAGCGCCCGACATCACCGCCACCGAGGCGCGCAAGGTGCTGGGGTCGTTCCTGTTCACGGGCGACGATGTGCTCAAGCCCGCCGCCGTGCTCTCCGGTGGCGAGAAGACCCGCCTGTCGCTCGCGACGCTCGTGGTCTCCAGCGCCAACATGCTGCTGCTCGACGAGCCCACCAACAACCTCGATCCCGCGTCGCGCGAAGAGATCCTCGACGCGCTGTCGCACTACGAGGGCGCAGTCGTGCTCGTCTCGCACGACGAGGGGGCCGTGCACGCGCTCAACCCGGAGCGGGTGCTCATCCTGCCCGACGGCGTCGAGGACATCTGGGGTCGCGACTACGCCGACCTCATCACCCTCGCCTGATTCGGCTCAGCGGCCGGCGCTGTCCAGCAGGGCGTCCTCGTCCTCGGCATCGCGGTCGCGCCGCTGCTTCACCGGCCGCGGCCGGCGTGCGGGCCGGGGAGCGGGGGCATCCGCGTCCGTCTCCGCCGCCAGCGCGGCGGCGGCATCGGCACGGTCGGCGGCGTCCTCACGCCGGTGCCGCAGCTCGGAGCGGATCATGTACGCGATGAAGACGAAGCCCATGATCGCGAACAGGATCCACTGGATCGCATACGACAGGTGGGGTCCCGGATCCTCGGAGGGTGAGGCGATCGCGTTCGGGGCGGTCGCCGGTGCCGGGTCTTCGCGCACCATCAGACCGTAGGCGTCGAGCACCAGGTTCTCGCCGCCGTCGATCGTGTCGGCGATGAGCGGCAGGTGGATCGTGGGGACCTGTCCCTCGGGCGCGGAGCGTCCCGAGGTCGGCAGTGCTTCGCCTGCCTTCAGTCTCACGACCACCGCGGCCGGTCCCTCGGGAGCGGCGGGGATCACGTCGGGCTCGGGTCCGTCGGCGCCCGGCGGAACCCAGCCGCGGTCGACCATCACGACGCGTCCGTCGTCGGTGTGGAACGGCACGAGCACTTCGAATGCCGAGGTGCCGCCGTGGGGGCGGTTGCGCACGAGCAGCTGGGCGTCGGTGTCGTACTCGCCCACGAGGGTGACCGGATGCCAGTGGTCGCCCGGGTCGAACTCGCCGCCGGCGGGCAGCAGCTCGGCGAGCGGCACCGGGTCGGCATCGTAATTGGCGGCCACGAGGTCCAGCTGCGACGTGCGCTCCTCGTTGCGGGCGAACTGCCACTGCGAGAGGTAGGCGCACGCCAGCGCGAACAGGATCGCGACGACGACGTAGCCGGACCAGCGGACGGCGGCGGGCGCCGGGCGCCGGCTCACGATGCGTCCGCTTCGGCGAGGGCTTCGACCGCGACGGGGAAGTCCCGCGCCGCGAGGTAGTCGCGGAGGTAGCCGACGTGCTCGTCGCACGCCGCCCACGTCTTGCGGCGATCGGCGGGGTGGATGCGGGGGTTGCGCCACACCACGAGCCAACGAGCCCCTTCCCGGCATCCCGCTCGGGAGCAGATGGTCTCGTTCACTTCTCGGGGGCTCCTGCTTCGGGGGGTGACTGTTCGTCGAGACGGATGACGTGCGGCCGTTCCACCGGCGCTGTCGGTGGCACGGTGGGGGCCGCGGGCAGCGCACGCTCGGGGGTCACCGCTCGCGTGGACCGGGTGTCCTTGCCGACGTTGGCCAACACGACCGCGAAGTAGGGGAGCACGATCGCACCGACCGCCAGCACCGCCGTGTGCCATCCGTAGGGCGTGACGACCACCATCAGCACGAAGCACGTGGCACGCACGGTCATCATGACGAGGTAGTTGGTCATCCGCGATCCCGCTTCGTCCCGCGGGGCGGGCGGCAGCGAGGTCGCAGACTGCGCTCTGGTCGACTTCTTCACGGTGCATCAAGCCTACGCCGCATGCGGCCGGCCGATGCCGCGACGTCGGCTCAGTAGTAGAGGCGCTGAGAGGATGCCGCGAGAGCGAAGAGCACGATCAGCACGATCACCAGGATGAGCAGGGCCAGGCCCACCCAGCCGAGGATCACACCGGTGAGGGCCATGCCGCGGCCCTTCTCACCGGTGGTCGCGATCTGCCGCAGGGCGATGTGGCCCATGATGGCGCCGGCGAGCGAGCCGAGCACGGGCAGCACGGTGACTCCCGCGATGCTCGCGATCATCGACACGAGCGCGAGCACGTTGGTCTTCGCTTCGCCGTAGCCGTATGCGCCGCCGTAGGCCGGCTGTCCGTACGCGGGCTGTCCGTACGCGGGCTGTCCGTATGCGGGCTGTCCGTAGGCGGGCTGCCCGTAGGCGCCCGGCTGCCCGGCGGGGGCGCCGTAGGCGGGCGGCTGCTCGGCCGGCTGACCAGACGGCTGCTCGGCGGGCTGGCCGTATGCGGGCTGCTCCGGCGGGGAACCGTAGGGCGGCTGCGCCCCGTACGGCGGCGTGGCGGGCGGCGAGTACGCCGGCGGCGCGGTGTACGCGGGCGGCGGCGTGTAGGTCGGGGGCGTGGGAGGCGACGTCGGCTCGGCCGGCTCGTTCGCGCCCTCAGCGGGGGGAGTGCTGTCCGAAGTGCTCAACTGCGTGCCTTTCCTAGAACCTGGTCCCAGCGTCCCAGTGCCACCGGCGGGTGTCAAACGGGTGCGGCGATAGGCTGGGGCGGTTTCACGTCCGCGCATCCCAGGGAGCCTGTTCATGACCACTGCACGCGTCGTCCTCGTCACCGGAGGCAACCGCGGCATCGGCCGCGCCATCGCCGAGCGCTTCGTGGCCGAGGGGCACCGCGTCGCGGTGACGGCCCGGTCGGGCGAAGGCCCGGAGGGTGCGCTGACGGTGCGCGCCGACGTGACCGACGCCGCCTCGGTGGATGCCGCGTTCACCGAGGTCGAGCAGCAGCTCGGCCCGGTGGAGGTCGTCGTCGCCAACGCCGGCATCACGAAGGACACGTTGCTCATGCGCATGTCGGAGGATGACTTCGACTCCGTCGTCGCCACCAACCTCGGCGGTGCGTTCCGCGTCGTCAAGCGGGCGTCCAAGGGGATGCTGCGGGCGCGCTGGGGCCGGGTCATCCTGATCTCCAGCGTGGTGGGCCTGTACGGCTCCGCCGGGCAGACCAACTACGCCGCCTCCAAGAGCGGTCTGGTCGGGTTCGCCCGCTCGCTCACCCGCGAGCTCGGTGGGCGCGGCATCACGACGAACGTCGTGGCCCCCGGCTTCATCGAGACCGAGATGACGGCGTCGCTGCCCGAGGACACGCAGGCCGAGTACAAGCGCAACATCCCCGCGGGGCGCTTCGCGACGCCCGACGAGGTGGCCGGAGTGGTCACCTGGCTCGCCTCCGACGACGCCGCGTACATCTCCGGTGCCGTGATCCCGGTCGACGGCGGTCTCGGCATGGGCCACTAGGCTCCAGCGCACCTCCGGGGCGCCCAGCCCGGCCGCGAGGCAGGGGTCAGATCGCCCGGGCGATCGCCTCGCCGAGCGCGCGCGGTTGCGAGAACTGCGGCCAGTGCCCCGACCCGAGACGCACCACCTGTGCGTCGCGGATGGCCGTGTACTCGGTGTCGAACGCCGGCCACTGCGCGAGCATGGCCGGCAGCGTCTGCGCGTCCATGCCGCCGGACAGGATCGTCACCGGCACGCCGTGCCGTCGCGGATCGCGCAGCGTGAGGGTGTCGGCGGGCACACGGCCCGGCACGCTGCGGGTGCGCGGCGCGGTGGCCGCGCGCACCTCGGCGTCGAGGTCGGCGACGTCGTCGTGGTCGAAGAAATCCCAGCCAGGGAAGGGGACGACCCCGTCGACGAGCGGGAACTCCGAGATGTCGGCGCCGTCCGGCGGCGGCACGGTGTCGACGAACACGACGCGCGCCACGCGATCGGGGCGGGCATCGGCCGCGCCCCACGCGACGTTACCGCCGCCACTGTGCCCGACGAGCACGACGGGACCGGCCGACCGGTCGATCTCGGCGACGACGGCGTCGACCCAGTCGGCGATGCCGATGCCGGCGCTGTCCGCGCCGGTGGCGCCGACGCCCGGAAGCGTCAGCGGGCGGGGGGAGTGGCCGGCCTCGACGAGCGAGGGGACGACGTCGTCCCACGATGAGGCGTCGAGCCAGAGCCCGGGGATGAGGATGATGTCCATGCGGTCAGGGTAGGAGCGGCATCCGACACCCGCGCCCGGCGCTCAGGGCAGGAGGGGGATGACCTTCCGCAGATCGACCGCCTCGATCACGAGATCGGCCTGCGCGCGCACCGCCGGCTTCGCGTTGAACGCAAGACCGAGGCCGGCGGCCGCCATCATCTGCAGATCGTTCGCACCGTCGCCGATCGCGATCGTGCGGGAGAGGGGCACGCCGTGGGCGGCAGCCCATTCCCGCAGCGCCGCCGCCTTGCCCGCGGCATCCACGATCGGTCCGTCGACGACGCCGGTGAGGGTGTCGGCCGCGGTCGTGAGGCGGTTCGCGCGCCACACGTCGACGCCCAGGTCGGGGGCGACGGTGTCGAGGATCTCGTGGAAGCCGCCCGACACGACGGCGGCGACGCCGCCGCGTTCGTGGATCGCGTCGATGAGTTCCCGGACGCCCGGTGTGGGCTCCACCCGCGCCAGCACGCGCGCGAAGGATGCCACGGGCACACCCTCGAGCGTGGCGACGCGGGAACGCAGGCTCGCGGCGAAGTCCACCTCGCCGCGCATGGCGGCTTCGGTGGCGGCGGCCACCTCGGCGCCGCGCCCGGCTTCATCGGCGATGAGCTCGATGACCTCGTTGCGGATGAGTGTGGAGTCGGCGTCGAACACGACGAGGAACCGGGCAGGCATCACGCCTCCACGCTAGCGCCCGCGGCGTGGTGCTAACGCTCGACGACGACGTTCTTGCCGACGATCGTGATGCCGGAGTCGGTGACCGTGAAGCCCCGTGAGAGGTCGCGCGATCGATCGACGCCGACGGTCGCGCCGTCGAGCAGCCGGACGTTCTTGTCGAGGATCGCCCGGTGCACCCGGGCACCGGCGCCGATGTCGACGTGTTCGAACAGCACGGAGTCGGTGATGGTCGACCCGCCGCCGGTGAGCGCCCACGGCCCCACCACACTGCGTTCGAGGTGCGTGCCCGACAGCACCGACCCGAGCGAGACGATCGAGTCGATCGCGTTGCCCATGCGTCCCACCGAGTCGCGCACGAACTTCGCCGGGGGCGAGTTGACGGTCTGCGAGTGGATCGGCCAGTCGGTGTTGTACAGGTTGAACACGGGCAGCGTGGAGATGAGGTCCATGTGGGCGTCGAAGAACGAGTCGATCGTTCCGACGTCGCGCCAGTAGTCGCGGTCGCGGTCGTTGGAGCCGGGCACTTCGTTGCGTTTGAAGTCGTAGACGCCGGCTTCACCGCGCTCCACGAAGTAGGGGATGATGTCGCCGCCCATGTCGTGGTTGGAGGTCGAGACCTCGCCGTCGGCCTCGACGGCGGCGATGAGGGCGTCGGTGTTGAAGATGTAGTTGCCCATCGAGGCGAGCACCTCGTGCGGCGCGTCGGGGAGCCCGGTGGGATCCTGCGGCTTCTCGAGGAAGCGGTTGATCTTGGTCGGATCGTCGTCGGTGACCTCGATGACTCCGAACTGGTTCGCCATGGCGATCGGCTGGCGGATGCCGGCGACGGTGGCGGGCAGGCCCGAGGCGATGTGCGCGTCGAGCATCTGCCGGAAGTCCATGCGGTAGACGTGGTCGGCGCCGACGACGACGACGATGTCGGGCTTCTCGTCGTTGATGAGGTTGAGGCTCTGCAGGATGGCGTCGGCCGAGCCGGAGAACCAGCGCTTGCCCAGCCGCTGCTGCGCGGGCACAGAGGCGACGTAGGAATCCAGCAGCGGAGACATGCGCCAGGTCTGCGAGATGTGACGGTCGAGGCTGTGCGACTTGTACTGCGTGAGCACGACGATCTGACGCAATCCCGAGTTGATCAGGTTGGAGATCGCGAAGTCGATCAGGCGGTACTGGCCTCCGAACGGCACCGCTGGTTTGGCTCTGTCCGCGGTGAGCGGCATGAGGCGTTTGCCCTCGCCTCCAGCGAGGATGATTCCGAAGACCTTCGGGGTCGCAGGCATGTCACCACACTATTGCCCCGCCCCCGCAGCGGGCCAGCACGGCGCGACACCTTGCGCGTGTACTAGCGTTCGTGGCATGCGCGTCGACATCGTCACGAAGGAATACCCGCCGGAGATCTACGGCGGCGCGGGAGTCCACGTCACCGAGCTCGTGAAGGCGCTGCGCACGCAGCTCGACGTGCGGGTGCGTGCGTTCGGCGCCGAGCGTGACGAAGACGGCACCGCGTCCTACGGTGTGCCCGCAGAGCTGTCGACGGCCAACGCCGCCGTGCAGACCCTCGGCACCGACCTCGAGATCGTCGGCGACGTCGCCGGCGCCGACGTCGTGCACAGCCACACCTGGTACGCGAACTTCGCCGGTCACCTGGCCTCGCTCCTGCACGGCATCCCGCACATCGTCACGGCCCACTCGCTCGAGCCGCTGCGGCCGTGGAAGGCCGAGCAGCTCGGCGGCGGGTACGCCGTCTCCAGCTACATCGAGAAGACCGCCTACGAGGGTGCGGCCGCGATCGTCGCCGTGAGCGAGGGCATGCGGCAGGACATCCTGCGCAGCTACCCGGCGCTGGACCCAGACAAGGTGCGCGTCATCTACAACGGCATCGACGTCGACGCGTGGCATCCGGTGTCCGACCCCGAGCTGCTGGCACAGCTGGGTGTGGATGCCACCCGGCCGAGTGTCGTCTTCGTCGGCCGCATCACGCGCCAGAAGGGCCTGCCGTACCTGCTGCGGGCGGCCGCGCTGCTGCCGCCGGAGGTGCAGCTGGTGCTGTGCGCGGGAGCCCCCGACACCCCGCAGATCATGGCCGAGGTCGAGGAGCTCGTGCGCGGTCTGCAGGAGACCCGATCGGGCGTCGTGTGGATCGACCGGCACCTGTCGCGCCACGAGCTGTGCACACTGCTGTCGGCCGCGACGACCTTCGTGTGCCCGTCGGTGTACGAGCCGCTGGGCATCGTGAACCTCGAGGCGATGGCGTGCGGGGCGGCCGTCGTGGGCACCGCGACCGGTGGCATCCCCGAGGTCGTCGCCGACGGCGTGACGGGGCGCCTCGTCCCCATCGACCAAGTGCAGGACGGCACCGGCACCCCGAAGGACCCCGATCGGTACGTCGCCGATCTCGCCGCGGTGCTCACCGAGGTCGTCTCGGATCCGCAACGCGCCGCCGAGTACGGCCGCGCGGGCCGCACACGCGCCGCCGAGGACTTCAGCTGGCAGGCGATCGCCGACACCACGGCCGCGCTGTACGCGGAGGTCAGCGGCGCCGGCCGATAGGCTGGAGTCATGCCTGAAGTTCTCGAGTTCTCCGACGTCGTCGTTCGCCGGAACGCCCGGAACATCGTCGATCATGTCGACTGGACCGTCACCGACGACCAGCGGTGGGTGATCCTCGGCCCCAACGGCGCCGGCAAGACCACCATCCTGCAGCTGGCGGCGTCGCTACTGCACCCGACCTCTGGTGTGGCGACGATCCTCGGCGAGCGGCTCGGTCGCACCGACGTGTTCGAACTGCGTCCGCGCATCGGCTTCGCCTCGTCGGCGATGGCCCGCCGGGTGCCGCCCGAGGAGACCGTGCTCAACGTCGTGCTGACGGCGGCGTTCTCGGTGCTCGGCCGGTGGAACGAGGCGTACGAGGACATCGACGAGCGTCGTGCGCTGCGCGTGCTGGCCGAGTGGAAGCTCGACCACCTCGCCGACCGCACCTTCGGCACGCTGTCCGACGGCGAGCAGAAGCGCGTGCAGATCGCCCGTGCGGTCATGACCGACCCCGAACTGCTTCTGCTCGACGAGCCGACCGCGAGCCTGGACCTCGGCGCACGCGAAGAGCTCCTGGGCCTGCTCAGCGGCTACGCGCAGGCGCCGACGACCCCGGCCATGGTGATGGTGACGCACCACGTGGAGGAGATCCCGGTCGGCTTCACCCATGTGCTGCTGCTGCGCGAGGGCGCGGTGGTGGCCGCCGGCCCCGTCGCCGACACGCTCACGGCCGAGAACCTCGGCGAGACGTTCGGCATGCCGATCGCCCTGCACGTCGAGGGTGGCCGCTACGCCGCACGTGCCGAACTCGCCGGTTCCTGACTCTGCTCAGGGGCTGGTAGAATCGTCCATTGGTGCGCTCGCACCTTCAGACTTTGACCGTTCTGGCAAAATCCAGAACACCACCTCAAGGACATCTCATGAAGACTGACATCCACCCCGACTACCGGCCCGTCGTGTTCCGCGACCTCGGCTCGGGCGAACTGTTCCTCACCCGTTCCACGGTCACCAGCGACAAGACCGTCGAATTCGAGGGCACCGAGTACCCCGTCATCGACGTGGAGATCTCGTCGGCTTCGCACCCGTTCTACACGGGCAAGCAGCGCATCATGGACTCGGCCGGTCGCGTCGAGAAGTTCAACCAGCGCTTCAAGAACTTCGGCAGCAAGTAAGTCGCCGCGAAAGAAGGCCCCGCTTCGGCGGGGCCTTCTTTCGTTGTGCCGGGGATTCAGCGCACCGGCCAGCTGCCGTCGAGCGCGTCGTCGGGGTCGAGCCGGCCGACCTTGATGAAGTACTCCGTCAGGCTCGCCGCCTGCGCGCGTGCCCAGCCGATCTGCCGCGTGTGCAGCTCGGCCGCCGTCGGCGGCAGCTGCGCGCCGAAGCGCTCGGCCAGCGCCTGCGCCACCCTGCCCGCGGCGACGGCGTCGGCGCACGCGTCGTGGGCACCCTCCAGCGGCACGGCGTAGTGGGCG
Source organism: Microbacterium sp. NPDC058021 (assembly GCF_042885955.1). Lineage (NCBI taxonomy): Bacteria > Bacillati > Actinomycetota > Actinomycetes > Micrococcales > Microbacteriaceae > Microbacterium > Microbacterium sp. NPDC058021. Next base: position 211,706 of record NZ_JBHVRF010000005.1, on the reverse strand, counting down.
GCGACGGCCTCGAGCGTGCGCTTGCCGCGTCGGTAGCGGTCGTGCGCCTTGTCGAGCACGAGCGGGTCGATGATCGGCGCCGGGTTCTTCAGTGCCGGGATGCCGTGGCGCACCGCTTCGTGTCTGAGCAGCGAGAAGTCGTAGCAGGCGTTGTAGGCGACGACGGGGATGCCGGCGGCGAACAGCCCGCGCAGCGCGTCGACGACGTCGGCGACGACCTCGGAGGCGGCCCGGCCCTCGCTGCGGGCGTGCTCGGTCGTGATGCCGTGCACCGCCGTCGCGCCCTCGGGGATGTCCACGCCGGGGTCGGCGAGCCAGTCGCGGGCGTGCACGACGGCACCGGAGCCGTCGATGACCCCGACGTGTGCCGTGACGATGCGATCGGTCTCGACGTCGACGCCGGTGGTCTCGAGGTCGAACACTCCCACCAGTCGCGTCCAGGCGGGGATGCGCTCGGGCTCGGGGAAGTCGAGGAGCGGCTCGGGTTGCCACGTCGTCATACCGACAACGCTAAAGGCGACCGGCGACATCGCCGGGCAGGCACACCGCCTGTCGGCTCGTAGAATCGTGGGATGACCGCCGTGCACCCGTATGCCCCGTCTCTCGCGCGCATCCCGGTGCGTCGCCGCGAGGTCGCGGTGCAGGGCGGGACGACCGCCTACTGGGAGTACGGACCCGACGACGCCGCCCAGGTGATCGTCGCGGTGCACGGGTTCCGCGGAGAGCACCACGGCCTGGAGCCCGTCGTCGCCCACCTCGACGGCATCCGCGTGATCATGCCCGACCTGCCGGGGTTCGGCGAGACGGCGCCCCTGCCCGGTCGCCGCCACGACCTGGCCGCCTACGCGCAGTGGCTCACCGACTTCGTCGCAGCGACGGCGCCCGGCGCGGTGATCCTCGGTCACTCCTTCGGCTCGATCGTGGTCGCTGCGGCGGTCGCCGATGGCCTGCAGGCCCCGCGGGTGATCCTCGTCAACCCGATCGGCGCTCCGGCGCTGGAGGGGCCCCGCGGCATCCTCACCCGCCTCGCGGTGTTCTACTACTGGGCGGGCGCACGCCTGCCCCGCCCGCTCGGCGAGGCGGTGCTGCGCAGTCGCCTGGTCGTGCGGGTCATGAGCGCGTCGATGGCCAAGACCCGCGACCGGGAGCTGCGCCGCTTCGTGCACGACCAGCACGACACCTACTTCTCCCGGTTCGCCGACCGCGAGGTGCTGCACGACGCGTTCCTCGCGTCGGTGTCCAACGACATCCGCGCGCACGCGCCCGCGATCACCCAGCCGACGCTGCTGGTCGCCGCCGTGCAGGACGACATCACCCCGATCGAGGCGGAGCGTCACCTGGTGACTCTCTTCCCCGATGCGCGCCTGGTCGAGATCGACGGGGTCGGCCACCTCATCCACTACGAGACGCCGCGGCCGGCGGCCGAGGCGATCAGGTCGTTTCTGCAGCCTTCCGCCGACGGTACGCGTTGACGTTCATGCGGTTGCCGCAGTTGCCGGTGTCGCAGTAGCGCTTCGAGCCGTTCTTGGAATAGTCGACGTACACCGACAGGCAGTCGTCGGCGGCGCACACCCGGAGGCGGTCGTACTCGTCGGAGCGGATGATGTCGACGAACGCCATGGCCGTCTCCACGAGGATGCGGGTCGCCAGGCCCTCGTCGTCGCCTGTGGCGTGGATGTGCCAGTCGTAGCCCTCGTGGATGACCAGCTGGGGGAGGGCGTTGGCGTCGCGGAGCATGGCGTTCACGAGGGGGACCGCGCCCTCGCGATCAGTGACCCAGAGGCCACGCAGCCGGGGCCGGATCGCGCGCACGGCATCGACCTCGGCCTGGTCGCGCGTGAACGACCCGGTGTAGGGATGATCGGCGAGGTACGCCCGCAGATCGTCGGGCGTCACCAGTCGGTCCACGCGATCCACATCGGTGACGGGGAGGGTGTTGACCAGGTCGACGGCCGCCGCGAGGGAACGGCGGGTGTCACGAGCAAAGACCACATTGACTCCTGACGGCGGCGGGGCGTACTGTCACGAGTGAACCTACACGACACTCCTGACAGACCGGCACCGCATGACCACGCACACCGCTCCCATTCCTTCCGTGGCCGCCGCGCCGCGCCGCGTCGCGACCTCGGGGCTCGTCATGGCCGTCGCCTCGGCGCTGGCGTTCTCGGCCAGCGGGCCGTTCATCAAACCGCTCCTGGAGGCGGGCTGGTCGCTCGGCGCGGCGCTGCTGGTGCGCATGTCGCTTGCGGGCCTCATCCTCTCGCCGGCGCTCGTGCGGGCGCTCCGGCGGGAGCGCGGCTTCATCCGGCGGCACGGCTTCATCATCGTCGCGTTCGGGCTGACCGCCGTCGCCGGCTGCCAGCTGTTCTACTTCGCGGCCATGCAGCGGATGCCGGTGGCCGTGGCCCTCCTCATCCAGTACGTCGCCCCGGTGCTGCTCGTGCTCTGGGTGTGGCTGCGCAGCCGCCGGGCGCCCTCGAAGCTCGTCGTGGGCGGGTCGGTGCTGGCCATGGGCGGGTTGGTGCTCGTCGTCGACCTCACCGGCGCCCGCTTCGACCTTCTTGGCACGCTGCTGGCGCTCGGCGCCGCCGTCTGCGCGGCGGGCTACTTCGCGATCGCCGAGCGCGCCGGAGACCGGATGCCGCCGCTCGCCCTCGCCGCCGGCGGGTTGATCGTCGGCGCCGCGCTCGTCGGGGTGCTGATGCTCGCGGGCGTGCTGCCCTTCCACGCGCCCGCCGTCACGGTGGAGCTCGCCGGCATGACCCTGCCCTGGTACGTCCCGCTCGGCTGGGTGGGAGCGGTCGGCACGACGCTCGGCTACGCGCTGGGCGTCATGGCGGTGCCGCGCACGGGGGCGCGACTGGCCTCGTTCGTGGGGCTGTCCGAAGTGCTGTTCACGCTGATGGTGGCGTGGCTGGTGCTGGGGGAGGCCCCGGCGCCGATCCAGTTCGCCGGCGGTGCGCTCATTCTCACCGGCGTCGTGCTGGTGCGTCTGGATGCCGCGGCCGCCGAGCCCGGCGCGGCCCAGGTGGTCCCGGGCCTGCCGACGGGGTCGATCCCGATCGTGCCGGCGGCGGAGGCACCCGCGCCACCGGCGCCTGTCCCGGCGACGCGGGCGCAGCTGCGCGCCGCGGCTGCGGCTGCGCTCAGCGCTCCCGCTCGGCCAGCGCCATGAGCGGTCGCACCCGGTAGCCGATCACTTCGCCCATGACGAGCGAAGTCTCGGTGCGCTCGACGCCGTCGATGCCGAGGATGCGCGCGTCGATGTCGAACAGGTGCTGCGTGTCGCGTGCGGCGACGCGCACGACGAGATCGACCTGCCCGCTCACACCGTGCGCCTGGATCACCTCGGGGATCTCAGCGATGCGCTGCGTGATCTGCGGCAGGTCGGCCTGGGTCACCACGACCTCGAGCATCGCCTCGATCGGGTAGCCCAGGGCGCTGGGGGCGATGGCTCGCTCGTAGGACAGGAACACCCCGGCACGGTCGAGCTTCGACATACGCGCCTGCACCGTGTTGCGGGACATCCCGAGCCGATCGGCCAGGGCCACCACGGTGGCGCGCGGGTCCTCGGCGAGAGCGTCCAGGAGGGCGAGGTCGACGTGGTCCAGGGATGTCATAGTGCCAAACGATAGCACGCCGTCGGGCGTACTATTTGCGCAACATGCTCAGTGGAGCCCAGGATGCTTGAGCTACGTGCTCGCCAGACGTACGCTCACCGGAGTCGGCGACGAGGCCGGCGCACACGCGACGGCGGTCTCACGAGGACGGCCGGGACGGAGGGTGACGATGACGTATTCCCCGAGCACCGCGGCTGAGCCCGCGACCGACGTCGGGTCGGTGGCCCGGCTCATCACGCCCACCGGCGAGCGCGTGGCGGATGCCACGCTCGACCCCTGGGCCCGCGACGTCGACGACATGCTGCTGGTCGATCTGTACCGGGACATGGTGCGCACCCGCCGGCTCGACACCGAGGGAGTCGCGCTCCAGCGCCAGGGACAGCTGGGCCTGTGGGCGCCGTGCCTCGGTCAGGAGGCGGTGCAGATCGGCACGGCGCGCGCGCTGCGGGAGAGCGACTTCGTCTTCCCCAGCTACCGGGAGCTCGGCGTGCAGCTCGTGCGCGGCGCGACGCCCGCCCATCTCGTGGAGGTGTGGCGCGGCGAGGAGCAGTCGATGGGCGACCCGTTCGCCCGCAACACCGCGGGACCGCAGATCATCATCGGCGCGCAGACCCTCCACGCCGTCGGATACGCCATGGGCATCCAGCGCACGCCCGCTGCCGACGGGCAGGCCTCGGACGACGCGGCGGTCGCCTACTTCGGGGACGGCGCGTCGAGCCAGGGTGACGTCAACGAGGCGATGGTGTTCGCGGCATCCTTCGGCGCACCCGTCGTGTTCGTCTGCTCCAACAACCAGTGGGCCATCTCGGAGCCGGTCGCCGTGCAGTCGCGCACCCCGCTGGCCGCCCGCCCGCCCGCCTTCGGCATCCCGAGCCTGCGCATCGACGGCAACGACGTGCTCGCCGGTTTCGCGGCGATGCGCTGGGCGCTGGAGCACGCACGCTCGGGCGCCGGCCCCGCCTACATCGAGGCGGTGACCTACCGCATGGGCCCCCACACGACGGCGGACGACCCCACCCGCTACCGCGACCCCGCCGAGCTGGAGCTGTGGCGCGGCCGCGACCCCATCGCGCGCGTGGAGATCCTGCTGCGCGCCCGCGGGGCCCTCGATGACACCGTCGTCGCGGACATCGCCGGCGACGCCGACCGCCTGGCGGCCCGGATGCGCTCCGCCTGCCTGTCGGCGCGCACCCGCGACCCGCTCACGATCTTCGACGAGGTGTACGCCGCGCCGCACACCGGGCTCGAACGGCAGCGCCGCGCCTACGCGGCCTACCTCGACGGCTTCGAGGAGGAGCAGCGATGACCGAACTCACCATGGCGAAGTCCCTGAACGCCGCCCTGCACCGCGCCCTCGCCGACGACCCCTCGGTCCTGGTCATGGGGGAGGACGTCGGCAGGCTCGGCGGCGTCTTCCGGGTGACGGACGGGCTGCTGGCCGCCTACGGCAAGAACCGGGTCATCGACACGCCGCTGGCGGAGTCGGGCATCGTGGGTGCCGCGGTGGGGCTGGCCTTCCGCGGCTTCCGCCCGGTCGTCGAGATCCAGTTCGACGGCTTCATCTATCCCGCCTTCGACCAGATCGTCTGTCAGGTCGCGAAGCTGCACTACCGCACGCGCGGGGCGGTGCGGATGCCGCTGACCATCCGGGTGCCCTGGGCGGGCGGGGTCGGTGCCGCCGAGCATCACTCCGAGTCGCCCGAGGCCTACTTCGTGCACACGTCGGGCCTGCGGGTCGTGGCGGTGTCGAACTCCGCCGACGCCTACGTCATGCTGCGGCAGGCGATCGCGTCCGATGATCCCGTCGTCTTCTTCGAGCCGAAGCGGCTCTACCACGCCAAGGGCGCCGTGGACCTCGAGGCCGACCTCGCCGACACCGCGCCCATGGGGCTCGCGCGCGTCGTGCGGGAGGGGAGCGACGCGACGATCGTCACCTACGGCGCTCAGGTGTCGACGGCGCTGCAGGCGGCGACCGCCGCCGAGGACGACGGACTGTCGCTGGAGGTCGTCGACCTGCGCTCGCTCTCACCGGTCGACTACGGCACGGTGGCCGCCTCGGTGCGCAAGACCGGGCGGGTCGTGATCACGCACGAGGCGCCGGGGGAGGCGGGCGTGGGAGCGGAGGTCGCCGCGAGCATCACCGAGCGCTGCTTCGACCACCTCGAGGCTGCCCCGGTGCGGGTCACCGGGCACGACATCCCCTACCCGCCCGCCAAGCTCGAAGGGCACCACCTCCCCGACCTCGACCGCATCCTCGATGCCGTCGACCGCGTCCTCGATCGTCCGCACAGCCTCTCGGGGGTGCAGCTGTGATCGCCGAGTTCCGCCTGCCCGATCTCGGCGAGGGCCTGCCCGAGGCCGAGCTCGTGCAGTGGCTGGTCGCAGAGGGCGACGACGTCACGCTCAACCAGACCATCGCCGAGGTGGAGACCGCCAAGGCCATCGTCGAGCTGCCGTCGCCGCACGCGGGGCGCATCACGATCCTGCACGCCGCGGCGGGGGACGTGATCGCGGTGGGGAGCGTGATCATGTCCGTCGATGTCGTGGGTGACGAGGGTGCCGACGACGGGGACACCGGTGCCGCCACGACGGCCGCAGCCACGCCCGAAGTCGCGGCGACCGACACCCCGCGCCCGAACCTCGTCGGCTACGGCGCCGCACCGGCAGCCGCCGGCCGCCCGCAGCGGCGTCGCCGTGCGGCGAGCGCGGGAGGCGCCGGGGACGCGGAGGTGCGGCAGGCGGCCCCGCACGACGCGGTGCGCACCCTCGAGCCCGAACCGGCACGCACCGACCGGCCGCGATCCACGCCGCCGGTGCGCCGCCTGGCGAAGGAGCTGGGCGTCGACCTGGCGCGCGTGACCCCCACCGGTCACGACTGGCTCGTCACCCGTGCCGACGTCGAGGCGTTCGCCGCGGGACAGGCGGCGGCACCTGCCGAACACCCGGAGGCCGTGTCGCCGGCCGTCACCGATCGCGGGGACACCCGCATCCCCGTGCGGGGAGTGCGCCGGTTCACCGCCGAGGCGATGGTGCACAGCGCCTTCACGGCACCGCACGCGACGGTGTTCCTCACCGTCGACGTCACCGAGACCACGCGTCTGCTCGCATCGCTGCGGGACGACCGCGCGCTCGCCGCCCACCGCATCGGCATCCTCGCGGTCGCGGCGAAGGCGGTGTGCCTCACCCTGCCGCGGCATCCGATGCTCAACTCCCGATGGGAGGGGGAGGAGATCGTGCAGTTCGGCCGGGTGAACCTCGGCATCGCCGCGGCGACCGGTCGGGGTCTGGTCGTACCCAACGTGAAGGATGCCGGTGCGCTGACACTCACCGCGCTCGCCGACGCGATCGCCGGACTCGCCGAGACGGCGCGGGCCGGGCGCACCCAGCCCGCCGCGCTCGCCGGCGGCACCTTCACGATCACCAACGTCGGGGTCTTCGGCGTGGATGCCGGTACGCCGATCCTCAATCCGGGGGAGGCGGGCATCCTCGCCCTCGGCACGGTGCGGCGCACCCCGTGGGAGCACGAGGGGCAGGTGGCGCTGCGGGACGTGCTGACCCTGAGTCTGTCGTTCGACCATCGGCTCGTCGACGGCGAGCAGGGGGCGCGGTTCCTCGCCGATGTGGCGGCACTCCTGCGCCAGCCCGCCCGGGCACTGCTGGTCGCCTGATCGGCCGTCGGCGGTGCAGGCCCCGCGGCTCAGGCGGTGAGGCTCGCTCGTGCCATCGTGCGCAGGATGGCGCGCACGTCGACGTCGGCCGCGGTGTCGCGGGCGACCCGCAGGCTGTGGGGCGTGGAATTGATCAGTCCGAAGCACGCGTGGGCGCGCACCCGCTGCTCGCGCGCCGTGAGCGACGGACGACGCGCGGTGAGCACCTGCACCCACAGCTCGACGTACTCACGCTGCAGACGGCGCACCGTGTGGCGGTCGGCGTCGCTGAGGTTGTCGAGTTCGCGGTCCTGCACCCGAATGACGTCGGCCGACGCCAGGGCGAAGTCGACATGGAAGGCGATGAGGGCGTCGAGCACGTCGTCGGCGTCGCCCCCGGCATCCACGACACCGCGCCCGCCGTCGCGCAGGGTGTGGCTGACACCGACGAGGATGGCCCCCAGCAGGGCCCGTTTGTTGGGGAAGTGACGGTAGACGGCGGGGCCGGTGATGCCGACCGCCGTGCCCAGGTCCTCCAGGCTCACCCCCGCGAACCCGCGGTCGGCGAACAGCCGGGCCGCCTCGCGCAGGAGAGCTGCCTGCCGGTCGGCCTTGGCGCGGCTGCGCTCGGTCAGTCCCGTTGTCATCTCAGTTAATCCTCGCTAACCTGAAGTCTCGGTTAATGCCAACTAACCATGCGCGCCGCACGGCTCACAAGCCGGTGTGACGCGATCGTGACGTCGACGGAGACAGCATGAGCGCACCGGCCACCGCCCCACCCCTCGCCCCCACCCAGCGCGCGCTCGCCGCCGAGCTGCGCGAGCGGCTGGAGCGGGCCGCCGACGGCGGGGGAGCCGTCGCCCGGGAGCGCCACCGCTCGCGCGGCAAGCTGCTGCCGCGCGAGCGCGTGACCCGCCTGCTCGACGAGGGGAGTCCGTTCCTCGAGATCGCCCCGCTGGCCGGCGAAGGCCTCTACGACGGGCAGGCCCCGGCCGCGGGGGTCGTCGCCGGGATCGGCCTCGTGCACGGGCGGCACGTGATGGTCGTCTGCAACGATGCGACGGTCAAGGGCGGCACCTACTACCCGCTCACGGTGAAGAAGCACCTGCGCGCGCAGGAGATCGCCCTGGAGAACCGCCTGCCCTGCCTGTACCTCGTCGACTCCGGCGGCGCCTACCTGCCGATGCAGGACGAGGTCTTCCCCGACCGCGATCACTTCGGCCGGATCTTCTACAACCAGGCGCGGCTGTCGGCCGCCGGCATCCCGCAGGTGGCGGCGGTGCTCGGGTCGTGCACGGCCGGGGGTGCGTACGTGCCGGCGATGAGCGACGAGACGATCATCGTGCGCGGTCAGGGCACGATCTTCCTCGGCGGCCCGCCGCTGGTGAAGGCGGCGATCGGGGAGATCGTCACGGCGGAGGAACTCGGCGGCGGCGAGCTGCACGCACGCCGCTCCGGCGTCGCCGACCATCTCGCCGACGACGACGAGCACGCGCTGGAGATCATGCGCGACATCGTGCTGACCCTGCCCGCCCCGGCCGCTCCGGCGTGGACCGTGCACGCATCGGTGCCGCCGGCCGCGGCCGCAGACGGGCTCTACGATGTGGTGCCGGTCGACGTCGCGCAGCCCTACGACGCGCACGAGGTGATCTCCAGGCTCGTCGACGCCGACAGCCTGCACGAGTTCAAACGCGAGTACGGCATGACGCTGGTGACGACCTTCGCCCGCATCCACGGGCATCCCGTCGGCATCCTCGCCAACAACGGGGTGCTGTTCGGCGAATCGGCACTCAAGGGAGCGCACTTCATCGAGCTGTGCGATCAGCGCGGCATTGCGCTGCTGTTCCTGCAGAACATCTCGGGGTTCATGGTGGGCCGGGACGCCGAGGCCGCGGGCATCGCGAAGGACGGCGCGAAGATGGTCACCGCCGTCTCGACCACCCGGGTGCCCAAGCTCACCGTCGTCGTCGGCGGATCGTTCGGTGCCGGCAACTACGCCATGTGCGGGCGCGCCTACGGGCCGCGATTCCTGTGGAGCTGGCCGGGCAGTCGCATCTCGGTGATGGGCGGCGCGCAGGCGGCATCCGTGCTCGGCACCGTCAAGGCCGACCAGGTCGCGAGAGGCGGCGGGGAGTGGACCGCCGGCGAGCGCACCGCGTTCGAGGCCCCGGTGCGCGAGCAGTTCGACCGGCAGAGCGACCCGTACTACGCCACCGCCAGGCTCTGGGACGACGGCGTCATCGATCCCGTCGACACCCGCGACGTGCTGGGGCTCGCCCTCGACGTCGTGTCCCGCGTCCCGCTCGCCGACCCGGGCTTCGGCCTCTTCCGGATGTGACATGACCACCCCGCCATTCCGCACCGTGCTCGTCGCCAACCGCGGCGAGATCGCCCGCCGCATCATCCGCACCCTCCGCCGCCTCGGCATCCGCTCGGTGGCCGTCTTCAGTGATGCGGATGCCGACGCCCCGCACGTGCGCGAAGCCGACATGGCGGTGCGCATCGGCGGTGCCGCCGCGGCCGAGTCCTACCTCGACATCGCCGCCGTGGTGGCCGCGGCCCGGGACAGCGGGGCGGAGGCCGTGCACCCGGGCTACGGCTTCCTCTCCGAGAACGCCGACTTCGCACGCGCCTGCACCGAGGCCGGGATCGTGTTCGTCGGCCCGGGAGACGAGGCGCTGCGGGTGATGGGCGACAAGATCCGTTCCAAGGAGCACGTGGCCGGTCACGCCGTGCCGGTGGTGCCGGGGTTCAGTGCCGCGGGCCTGACGGATGCCGCGATCGCCGAGGCCGCCGAGGTGCACGGCTACCCGCTGCTGGTGAAGCCGTCGGCAGGCGGCGGCGGCAAGGGGATGCAGATCGTCACCGGGCACGAGGCGCTCGCCGACGCGCTCGCCGCGGCGCGCCGGGTGGCCACCGCCGCCTTCGGCGACGACACGCTGCTGCTCGAGCGGCTCGTCACCCGCCCCCGCCACATCGAAGTGCAGGTGCTCGCCGATGCCCACGGCGGCGTCGTGCACCTCGGCGAGCGCGAATGCTCCCTGCAGCGGCGCCATCAGAAGGTCATCGAAGAGGCCCCGTCACCGGCGATCGACGCGGCGACGCGGGAGCGCCTGGGAGATGCCGCCTGCCGGGCCGCCGCCAGCGTCGGGTACCGCGGGGCGGGCACGGTGGAGTTCCTCGTCTCCGGGGACCGGCCGGACGAGTTCTTCTTCATCGAGATGAACACGCGGCTGCAGGTGGAGCACCCGGTGACGGAGCTCGTGACCGGCATCGACCTCGTCGCCGAGCAGCTGCGCATCGCCGCGGGCCTGCCGCTGGGGTTCGCGCAGGGGGACGTGCGTCTGGACGGTCACGCCATGGAGGCGCGGGTGTACGCCGAGAGCCCGGCGCGCGGGTTCTTGCCGGCCACGGGCGAGGTGGTCGCCTGGCGGGCCCCGCACGGGGTGCGGGTGGACGGTGCGGTGGAGACCGGCACCGTCGTCACGAGTCACTACGACCCCATGATCGCCAAGGTCATCGCCCACGCCGCCGACCGCACCGCCGCGCTCGATCTTCTCGACGCGGCGCTGGCGGAGACCGTCGTGCTCGGCGTCGACACGAACATCGCCTTCCTGCGCACCCTGCTCGCCCAGCCCGCGGTGCGCAGCGGGGCGCTGGAGACCGGCATCATCGGCGGGATGCCGCCGGTCGTCGTGCCCGGGCCGGGGGAGGGGGTGCTCGCCGCGGCCGCACACCTGCTCGAGAGCGACGCCGCCCGCGCGGATGGTTCGCCGTGGCGCCGGGGCGACGGCTGGCGGCTGAGCGGTCGCGCCGAGCCGCGGGTGTGGGCGTTCGAGACCGAGGCGGGGGAGCTCGCTGCGGCATCCGCTGCCGCCCTCGAGGGGGCCACCGTCGCCCGCGACGCCGACGGCGACGTGTGGGTGCATCTCGACGGCGCGACGCACCGCCTCCGCCCCCTCTCGCGCCGTGCGGCGGCCCGGCGGCGGCGCGCGGCCCGGGCGCCCGCGGACACGGCGGCCGCGCCGCACGTGCGAGCCCCGCTGCCCGGCACCGTGGTCGCCGTGCACGCGCAGGACGGCGCCCGCGTGGCATCCGGCGCACGCCTGGCCACGATCGAAGCCATGAAGATGGAGCACACCGTGACCGCGCCCCACGACGGCGTGGCACGGATCCTCGTCGCGATCGGCGCGCAGGTGCGCCGCGACGACGTGCTCGCCGAGGTGCACGACACCCCCGAGGAGGAGACCCCATGACCGGACCCATCGACCTGCGCTCCTACGCGCTGGAAGACGACGAGATCGAACTGGCCCGCATGGTGCGCGCCTTCGCCGACGAGGTGGTGGCGCCGCAGGCGTACGAGGCGGACCGCACGCACACGCTGCCCCTGGACGTCGTGGCGCAGATGGGGGAGCTGGGCCTGTTCGGGCTGCCCTTCCCGGAGGAGGTCGGCGGGCAGGGCGGTACCTACCTCGCCCTCGGGCTCGCGATCGAGGCGCTCGCCCGCGCCGACCAGTCCATCGCCATCACTCTCGAAGCGGCCGTGAGCCTGGGTGCCATGCCGGTGTTCCGGTTCGGCACCGACGCGCAGCGCGAGGAGCTGCTCCCCGATCTCCTCGCGGGGCGGGCGCTCGCCGGATTCGGACTCACCGAGCCCGAGGCGGGGTCGGATGCCGGCGCCACCCGCACCACCGCCCGCCGCGAGGGCGAGGAGTGGGTGATCGACGGGAGCAAGCAGTTCATCACCAACTCCGGCACGCCCATCACCCGGTTCGTGACGGTCACGGCGGTGACCGGCCGCGAGGGTGGCCGCTCGCAGATCTCCACGATCATGGTGCCGTCGGGCACCCCGGGGTTCACCGTCGGGCCCGCCTACGACAAGGTCGGGTGGCATGCGTCCGACACCCACCCGCTGAGCTTCGACGGCTGCCGGGTGCCCGAGGGGAACCTCCTGGGAGAAGAGGGCCGGGGGTTCGCGAACTTCCTGCACATCCTCGACGAGGGCCGCATCGCGATCGCGGCGCTCGCGACGGGGGCGGCGGAGGGATGCCTGGAGGCTGCACTGGACTACGCCGGGTCGCGGGTCGTGTTCGGGGCGCCGCTGGCGACCCGCCAGGGCATTCAGTTCACCCTCGCCCGCATGCAGGCGCGGGTGCACACCGCCCGGCTCGCCTGGGTGCGGGCGGCGCACCTGCGCGACGCCGGCAAGCCGTTCAAGACCGAGGCCGCCATCGCCAAGCTCGTCTCCAGCGACGCGGCGATGGACAACGCCCGCGACGCGACGCAGATCTTCGGCGGCAACGGCTTCATGAACGAGTACCCCGTCGCCCGGCACTACCGCGACAGCAAGATCCTGGAGATCGGCGAGGGGACCACGGAGGTGCAGCTGCTCGTCATCGCTCGGGCGCTCGGGGTAGCGTGATGGGCATGACGGACACCCCCGACGCGCCGCGCACCATCGTGGAGCGCGGGCTCTGGTTCGAGGAGTTCGAGGTGGGGGCGCGCTACCTGCACCGCCCGGGCCGCACCGTCACCCAGGCCGACAACCAGCTCTTCTCGGCGCTGACGATGAACCCGCAGGCGCTGCACGTGGACGAGGCGTACGCCCGTAGCCAGCCGTTCGGGCGGCCGCTCATCAACTCGATGTGGACCCTCGCGACCCTCATCGGCTCCTCCGTCGCGCAGTTGACCCAGGGCACCCTCGTCGCCCAGCTCGGCCTCGAGGACGTCACCTTCCCCGCGCCGCTGCACCCCGGCGACACCCTGTACTGCGACACCGAGATCGTGGGGGCGCGACTGTCGGCATCCCGCGCCGGTCAGGGGATCGTGGTGATGCGCCACACCGGTCGCAACCAGGACGACGTCGTGGTCGCCACGGCCACCCGCACGGCACTGATGTGGTGCCGTTCCCACGAGAAAGTACAGACGTGACCGCGTTCGACATCGGCCCCGCCCTGCTGTTCTGCCCCGCCGACCGCCCCGAGCGGTACGCGTCGGCCCTGGCTCGCGCCGACGGGGTGGTCATCGATCTGGAGGACGCCGTCGCCCCGCGCGCGAAGACCGCCGCCCGCGGCGCGCTCATCGACGCCGAGCTCGACGCGTCGCGCGTGATCGTACGGGTGAACCCCGTCGGCACCCCCGACTTCGACGCGGACCTGGCGACCCTGTCGCAGACGGACGTGCGCACGATCATGGTCGCCAAGTCCGAGTCGGCCAAGCGCATCGGCCGCATCGACCCCCGCTACCGGGTCATCGCGCTGTGCGAAACGGCGCGCGGGGTCACCGCGGCGGAGCGCATCGCCGCGCTCGAGAACGTCGCAGGCCTCATGTGGGGAGCCGAAGACCTCGTCGCCTCCCTCAGCGGCACGTCCAGCCGCAAGCCCACCGGCCGCTACCGCGACGTCGCCCGGTACGCCCGCTCGCGCGTGCTGCTGGCGGCCGGGGCGCGTGGCAAGGCCGCGATCGATGCGGTCTACCTCGACATCGCCGACGTGAAAGGGCTGGCGCGGGAGGCGGAGGATGCCGCCGCGAGCGGCTTCACCGCCACCGCCTGCATCCACCCGTCGCAGGTCGCGGTCATCCGCGACGCCTACCGGCCCGGCGAGCACCAGCTCGCGTGGGCGCGCGACGTGCTCGTGGCGGCCGAGAACGAGGGCGGCGTGTTCACCTACCGCGGGCGCATGATCGACGAGCCGGTGCTGCGCCACGCGCGCACGCTGCTGCACCGCGCCGGCGCGGGGGTTTAGCGCGCGGTCGCCCGGGTCTCGGTCGCGGGGTCGGCTGCGGCCTCGGCCTCGGTCTCGGTCTCGGTCGCGGTCTCGTCGTCGTCGGCGGCCGTGTCGGCTGCGGCATCCGGGCCGACGTCCGACAGCAGCCGCAGCCGGTCGCGCTCCAGCAGGATGTCGTACGTCGATCCGTTGGGCAGGCGGAAGCCGACGGGTGGGAGTTCACCGCCGGTCGCGTGGCGGATCAGCTCGCGGATGAGCGCGCCGTGCGCGACGGCGATGACCGATGCCGAGGCCGGCGCGGTCGTGCGGCGCACGTCGTCGGCGATCTGGCGCAGCGCCGCGAGCGCACGGGCGCGAACCTCGGGCCACGGCTCGGCGCTGGGGATCTCGGCGGAGTGCCAGTCGCCCCAGCGTTCCAGGAACTCCGCGGAATCCACGCCCTCGGCCTCGCCGTAGGCGCGTTCGCGCAGCTGCGGGTAGACCCGCGGGGCGGCGACGCCGAGTGTGGCCGCGATGATCTCGGCGGTCTCTCGCGCGCGGGACAGGTCGCTGCTGACGACGACCACGGGCGCGGCGGGATCGAGGCGGGTGCGCAGGCGCTCGGCCGTCGCGCGCGCCTGGGCGCGGCCGGTGTCGTTGAGGGGGATGTCGGTGGACCCCTGGATGCGGCGGGCGCGGTTCCAGTCGGTCTCACCGTGGCGCACGAGGGTCAGCAGGGTCACCGTTCGAGCCTAACCGCGGCATCCGGGAGAAGGCTCAGCGTGCGGCGATGAGGGCCTCGGTGAGCGCGGTGAGGACGGGGCTCGTGCCGGCGTCGATCTTGACCGTCGCGTGGCGGTCGACCCGAGTCTCGCCGCGGTTGACGATGACGACCGGCAGCTTGCGGCGGCGTGCCCGTTCGACCAGGCGCACGCCGGAGTTGACCACGAGCGACGAGCCGGCCACGAGAAGCGCTTGGCTCGTGCGGACGAGTTGTTCGGCCTCGCGGAAGCGCTCGACGGGCACGAACTCGCCGAAGAAGACGACGTCGGGTTTGAGGATGCCGCCGCAGACACTGCAGTCGGGCACGTGGAAGCCGTCGACGGTGTCGGGCAGCACGTCGCCGTCGGGGCCGAGCAGCACGTCGTCGGGGACGTCGATCCAGGGGTTGTCGGCCTCGACGCGGCGGGCGAGGTCGCGGCGGTCGAACACCTGGCCGCAGTGGGTGCAGAACACCCGGCGCATGGTGCCGTGGAGCTCGACCACGCGGCGGCTGCCGGCGCGCAGGTGCAGGCCGTCGACGTTCTGGGTCACGACGCCGGTGGCGACGCCGGCGTGCTCGAGATCGGCGAGGGCGGTGTGCCCGGGGTTGGGGTCCGCGCTCGCGAACGCCCGCCAGCCCAGGTGGCTGCCGATCCAGTAGCGGCGGCGGGCGGCTTCGCTGCCGAGGAACTGCTGCGCGGTCATCGGGGTGCGCGCGGGGGCCCCTTCGCCGCGGTAGTCGGGAATGCCCGAGTCGGTGGACACACCCGCCCCGGTGAGGACGGCCACGCGCCGTCCGGCGAACGCGTCGGCGGCCTGGCCGACCAGTTGCATGGTCGGCGCATCGAGGTGGAGCACCGAGGTCACCCGCCGAGTCTAGGCGTCGCAGTTTGCGGGGAGGTTACGTCGGGGGCCGCAGTGCGTCCGGCGCCCGATTCGCGCCCCGAACGTCCTGGGTCCCGCGGTCGGCGCCCGATTCGCGCCCCGAACCCCTTGGGTGCCGCAGTCGGCGCCCGATTCGCGCCCCGAACGTCCTGGGTCCCGCGGTCGGCGCCCGATTCGCGCCCCGAACGTCCTCGGTCCCGCCCTGCGGAACCGATTCGCGCCCCGAACCCCTTGGATCCCGCGGTCGGGGACCGATTCGCGCCCCGAACCCCCTGGATCCCGCGGCCGACGCCCGATACGCGCCCCGAACCCCTTGGATCCCGCGGTCGGGGACCGATTCGCGCCCCGAACCCCCTGGATCCCGCGGCCGACGCCCGATTCGCGCCCCGAACGTCCTGGATGCCGCGGTCGGCGCCCGATTCGCGCCCCGAACCGCGGCGGGGGCCGGTGTTGCCGGGATGCGGTGATCTGCCGGATTGCGGATGCCGGCGCGCTGGCGGTCCGCGTCCGGGCGGATCCCCTCGTTCCGGGACAGCGGCACAGGGAGGGGGCAAGGAGACCGGGCGAGCCGCGCGCGGGCCGCGTGCGAGCATGGAACCATGCCCATCGAGCGCGTCGACGACCCCACCGATCCCCGGCTCGCCGACTACCGCGATCTCACCGATGTCGCGCTGCGACGCGTGCTGGAACCGGCCGGCGGGCTCTACATCGCCGAGTCGGCGAAGGTGATCGGGCGGGCCATCGCCGCCGGGCATCGTCCGCGCTCGGTGCTGGTGCAGGAGAAGTGGCTCGATGACGTCGCCGAAGTCGCCGGCGACGCGCCGGTGTACGTCGTCCCCGCGGAGGTGGCCGAGAAGCTCACCGGCTACGCCGTGCACCGGGGGGCTCTCGCCGCGATGCACCGCCCCGCCGAGCCCGCCGTCGCCGACATCGTCGCCGGCGCGCGCCTCGTGGTCGTGCTCGAGGACATCGTCGACCACACCAACGTCGGCGCCGCCTTCCGCAGCGCCGCGGCGCTCGGGGCGGATGCCGTGCTCATCTCGCCGCGTTGCGCCGATCCGCTCTACCGTCGCAGCGTGCGCGTGAGCATGGGCACCGTGTTCCAGGTGCCGTGGACCCGGATGCCGGAGTGGCCGACAGCCCGCGGCATCCTGCACGACGCCGGTTTCCACATCGCGGCCCTCGCCCTCGCCGACGACGCGGTGTCGCTCGACGCATTCGCCGCGGCGCGCCCCGACCGGGTCGCGCTCGTGCTCGGTTCCGAGGGCGACGGGCTCTCACGCCGCGCGCTGGCGGCGGCAGACACGGTCGTCACCATCCCGATGCGGGGCGGGGTCGACTCGCTCAACGTCGCCGCTGCCAGCGCGGTGGCGCTGTGGTCGCTCACGCACGCCGCGCCCGCCGCGCCCGCCGCGCCCGCCGCGCCGACCCGTTAAACCGGGTCGCCCGGTGCGGCCGCGGGGTCCGGTCCCGGCGCGAGCGTCACGATCGGCAGCGCCTGGGGGCGCTTGGCGGTGATGCTATCGCCCGAGGATTCCTGCCGCACCCGCCGCAGCACCCAGGGCACGAGGTGCTCGCGCGCCCACACCAGGTCGTTCACGCGGGCCGCCCGCCAGGTGCGCGCCGGCACCGGATCGGGCTGCATGGGCTTGAGGTCGTTGGGGACGTTCAGCGTCCGCAGCACCATGCGCGCCACCTCGTGGTGGCCGAGGGTGTTGTAGTGCAGTCGGTCGTCGTCGAAGAAGCGCATGTCCTGCACTTCCTTCAGCGCCCACTGGTCGGCCACGATGCAGTCGTAGCGCTCGGCGATGGCGCGGATGTTCTCGTTGTAGATCGCCACACGCCCGCGGATGCCGCGGAACACCGGGGTGAAGTTGGTGTCGATGCCGGTGAACACCACGACGGTCGCGCCGGAGGAGGTGAGGCGCACGACGGCATCCTCGAACTGCGCGGCGACCGCGTCGGGGTCTGAGCCCGGGCGGATCACGTCGTTGCCACCGGCGGAGAAGGTGATGAGATCGGGCTTGAGAGCCAGCGCCGGCTCGATCTGGTCGGCCACGATCTGGCCGATGAGCTTGCCGCGCACGGCGAGGTTGGCATACGCGAAGTCTTCGACCTGCGAGCTCAGCGCCTCGGCGACGCGGTCGGCCCAGCCGCGGTGTCCGCCGGGCGATGAGGGGTCTGGATCGCCGATGCCCTCGGTGAAGGAATCGCCGATGGCGACCATGCGCCGCCAGGGGTGCGTGACGGTGGCGGGGGTGTGCGAATGCTGCTGATCTTCGGGGGCGTGATCGTCGGGCCGCATGATTCCTCCTCGGCTTTGTGACCGACTCCGAGGTTAGCCCCTCGCGGACTGACTTAGGCTGGACCGTCGTGGATGAGCAGCAGCAGCAGGAACATTTCGGCAGTTTCGCTGCCGAGCACCTGTCGCCGTCGTTCCCGCAGCGTGCACCCTGGGGAACGGCGCAGCGACTGCGTGCCTGGCAGGCCGAGGCGCTGGATCAGTACTTCGGGATGGACGGGCCCGACGGGGTCGGCAAGGGTCCGCGGGACTTCCTCGCCGCCGCGACCCCCGGCGCCGGTAAGACCACCTTCGCCCTGCGTCTGGCCACCGAGTTGCTGCGCCGACGGATCGTGGACCGCATCGTGGTCGTGGCCCCCACCGAGCATCTGAAGACCCAGTGGGCGGATGCCGCGGCGCGCGTGTCCATCCGACTCGACCCGAACTTCAGCAACCGTCACGTCGCCCCCGCCCGGCACTACCACGGCGTCGCGGTGACGTATGCGCAGGTCGCGGTGAAGGCATCCGTGCACCAGCGACTCGCCGAGGATGCCCGCACGCTCGTGATCCTCGACGAGGTGCACCACGGCGGCGACGCCCTCAGCTGGGGCGACGCGCTGCGCGAGGCGTACCAGCGCGCGACCCGCCGGCTGCTGCTGTCGGGAACCCCGTTCCGCAGCGACACCGCGCCCATTCCGTTCGTGGAATATCACCCGAACGAGAAGGGCATCCGCCTCTCCCGCACGGACTACAACTATGGGTACGGTCGGGCGCTGGCCGATGGCGTCGTGCGTCCGGTGCTCTTCCTCGTCTACGCCGGCCACATGCGCTGGCGCACCAAGGCGGGGGACGAGTACGAGGCGCACCTGGGTCAGGACAACACCAAGGACATCAACTCGCAGGCGTGGCGCACGGCGCTGGACCCCGAGGGCGACTGGATCCCCGCGGTGCTGCGCAGCGCCGACCGCCGTCTCAGCGAGGTGCGTCAGGAGGTGCCGGATGCCGGTGGCCTCGTCATCGCCACCGATCAGACCGCGGCGCGCGCGTACGCCGCGATCCTGAAGGAGATCACGGGGGAGCCCACCACCGTCGTGCTGTCGGACGACCCGGCGGCCTCGGGCCGCATCGAGGAGTTCGCCAAGAGCACCTCGCGCTGGATGGTCGCGGTGCGGATGGTGTCCGAAGGCGTCGACGTGCCCCGGCTGTCGGTCGGGGTATACGCCACGAGCGCCTCGACGCCGCTGTTCTTCGCGCAGGCGATCGGCCGCTTCGTACGCGCCCGTCGCCGCGGCGAGTCGGCGAGCGTGTTCCTGCCGCATGTGCCGCAGCTGCTGGCCCTCGCGAACGAGATGGAGCGCGAGCGCGACCACGCCCTCGACCGCGAATCGGGCGACGACGACGGGCTGGAAGACACCCTGCTGGCCGAGGCGGAGCGCGAGGACAAAGCCTCCGACGCACTCACCGAGGAGTTCACCTACCAGGCGCTCGGCTCCGTCGCCCACTTCGACCGGGTGCTGTTCGACGGCAAGGAGTTCGGTCAGCTCGCCGTCCCGGGCACGCCCGAGGAGGAGGAGTTCCTCGGGCTGCCGGGGCTTCTGGAGCCGGAGCACGTGCACGAGCTATTGATGCAGCGCCAGGCTCGCCAGTCGCGGCATCGCAAGGTGCGCGAGACGGGGGAGGCACAACACGCGGATGCCACCGGGAGCGATGCCGCGACGACTCTGCCGCCGGCGCTGCACCGCACGCTCAAGGAGCAGCGACAGCTGCTGAACAGCCTCGTCGGGGTGTACGCCCGTCAGAGCGGTGAGCCGCACGGCGTCGTGCACTCGGAGCTCCGGCGCCTCTGCGGCGGACCTGCCGTCTCGCACGCCACCGTCGCGCAGCTGCAGGCCCGCATCGAGCTGCTGCGCCGCCGCGTGCACTCCTAGCCGCCGACCGGCATCCGCGGTTCGGAACCCCGAAATGCTGGCAATCGCTGGTTTCGGGCGGGTCGGCGCGGTGCGCGTCACTACCGTGAGGAGGTCCCCTTCAGTACCACTCCCCTCGGAGGAACGATGAGCGCGCCCGTCGCCAGCCCCACGCCGCGAGACCGACGGCGGTGGGCGCAGTATCTGGTCGACGAGCGCGCCGAGGCACGCGTGTACCGCAACCTCGCTGCCCGTCGCACGGGCGAGGAGCGGGAGATCCTGCTGGAGCTCGCCGATGCCGAGGGGCGCCACGAGGCGCACTGGGTGGGCCTGCTGGGCGGTGAGCCGAAGCGGCTGCCGCAGCCGAGTCTCGACACCCGCATGCTCGGGTGGATGGCGCGCCGGTTCGGCATGATCTTCGTGCTCGCCCTGGCACAGAACGCCGAGGCGCGGTCGCCCTACGACAACGAGCCGTATGCCACGCCCGCCATGGTCGCCGACGAGAAGGTGCACCACGAGGTGGTGCGCGGACTCGCGGCCCGGGGCCGCCGTCGCCTGTCGGGCACCTTCCGCGCCGCGGTCTTCGGCGCGAACGACGGCCTGGTGTCGAACCTGGCGCTCGTGATGGGTATCGGTGCCACCGGCGTCGGCGCGCAGTTCGTGCTGTTCAGTGGCCTTGCCGGCCTGCTCGCCGGTGCGCTGTCGATGGCGGCGGGGGAGTTCGTCTCGGTGCGCTCCCAGCGCGAGATGATCGAGGCCACCGGCCACAGCGACTTCGTGGACGCGTCGCTGCCCGACCTCGACCTCGATGCCAACGAGCTGGCCCTGGTCTACCGGGCGCGCGGCATCAGCGCCGACGAGGCGATCGAGCGGGCCCGCCGTGTCGTGGCGACGGCGCAGGCCGCCGACCGTTCGGTGCCCTACCGGCGTCCGCAGGAGATCCTGGAGGTCGAGGAGGTCGTGGGCGGTGCCTGGGGTGCAGCGACGTCGAGCTTCCTGTTCTTCGCGTCGGGCGCCGTCATCCCGGTGCTGCCGTGGCTCTTCGGCCTCGAGGGCGTCGCCGCCGTCGTGATGGCGCTCGTGCTCGTCGGCATCGCGCTCATGGCCACGGGTGCGCTGGTGGGCGTGCTCTCGGGAGGCCCGCCGCTGCGTCGCGCGCTGCGTCAGCTCGCGATCGGCATGGGGGCGGCGGCGATCACGTACGCGCTGGGTCTCGTGTTCGGCGTCTCGGTGGCCTAGCCGCGCGCCCGGTACGCGCCCCGAACCGGGTCACCGACCCGCTTGGTGCCCGGTACGCGCCCCGAACCGTGGCATCCGGGGTTTGGTGCCCGGTACGCGCCCCGAACCCGGTCACGCACCCGTCTGGTGCCCGGTACGCGCCCCGAACCCGGTTACGCACCCGTTTGGTGTCCAGTACGCGCCCCGAACCCGGTCACGCACCCGTCTTGGTGCCCGGTACGCGCCCCGAACCCGGTCACGCACCCGTCTTGGTGCCCGGTACGCGCCCCGAACCCGGTCACGCACCCGTCTGGTGCCCGGTACGCGCCCCGAACCCGGTCACGCACCCGTTTGGTGCCCGGTACGCGCCCCGAACCGGGTCACGCACCCGTCTGGTGCCCGGTACGCGCCCCGAACCGGGGGCACCCGCCCGTTCGGTGCCCGGTACGCGCCCCGAACGGGGGCACGCGCCCGGAAAGAGGCACCAGGCGACCGATGCCGCGACACCCGGAAACGGAAGAAGGCCCCCTTTCGGGGGCCTTCTTCATCTGTGCGCGAGGGGGGACTTGAACCCCCACGCCCTATACGGGCACTAGCACCTCAAGCTAGCGCGTCTACCTATTCCGCCACCCGCGCATTGGGTGAAAATTGCTTTCGCAACCGAGGGTCGAGCCTAGCATGATCCGCGCCGGTGTTCGAACCGGCGCCGCACGGCGTGGCGCGACGACAGCGGTAGCGTAGTCGGCATGCCCGAGACCGAAGCCGACCTGCCCGAGGTCGTCCGAGTGGCCCGCGACCTCATCCGGTTCGACACGTCGAACTTCGGTGGCGGCAACGCCCGCGGCGAGCGCGAGGCCGCCGAGTACGTCGGCGCGTACCTGCAGGCGCTGGGTCTTGCGCCCGAGTTCTACGAACCCATCCCGCGTCGCACCAACGTCTCCGCTCGCGTCCCCGGACGCGACCGCGACAAGCCCGCCCTCGTGCTGCACGGCCACCTCGACGTGGTGCCCGCCGTCGCCGAGGACTGGAGCGTCGACCCGTTCGCCGGAGAGATCCGAGACGGCATGCTGTGGGGCCGGGGCGCGGTGGACATGAAGGACATGGATGCCATGATCCTCACCTCCGTCGCCGACCTGCTCCGCTCCGGCGAGCAGCCCGCCCGAGACGTCATCGTCACGTTCTTCGCCGACGAGGAGAACGGCGGTGTCGAGGGTTCCGCGCTGGTCGTGCAGAACCACCCCGAGTGGTTCGCCGGCGCGACCGAGGCGATCAGCGAGGTCGGCGGCTATTCCATCGCCTCCGGCGACCGTCGCGCGTACCTGCTGCAGACGGGGGAGAAGGCCCTCATGTGGATCCGGCTGCGGGCGCGCGGGCGGGCGGCGCACGGCAGCAGCCTCCACCCCGACAACGCCGTCACCCGGCTCGCCGAGGCGGTCGCGGCCCTCGGCCGCACCGCGTGGCCGGTGGCGATGACCGAGACGTCCCGTCAGCTGGTGGCGGGTCTCGCGGCCCTCGTCGGCGGCGACCCGCAGCATCCGGATGCCGTCGCCGAGCGCTTCGGCGCCGCCGCAGGCTTCCTGCGGTCCACCTTCCGCACCACGACCAACCCGACCGGGCTGACCGCGGGCTACAAGCACAACGTCATCCCCGACACCGCAGAAGCCCTCATCGACGTGCGCACGATCCCGGGGACCGAAGACGCCGTGCTCGCCGACATCGCCGCGATCGTGGGCGCGGACGTCGAGATCGAGATCGTCCATCGCGACATCGGCCTGGAGGTGCCGTTCGCCGGCGACCTCGTCACCGAGATGATCGCCGCGCTCGGCCGCCACGACCCCGGCGTGCCCGTCATCCCGTACCTCATGGGCGGCGGCACCGACAACAAGGCGCTCGCGTACCTCGGCATCGCCGGCTACGGCTTCGCACCGCTGCGTCTGCCGGCGGATCTCGATTTCACGGGTATGTTCCACGGGGTCGATGAACGCGTGCCCCTGGACGCCCTGGTGTTCGGGCAGGCCGTGCTCACGGACCTTCTCCGCAGCTACTGACGCAGTCACCGAAAGGCGCGCATGCATTTCTTCGAGGCCATCATCCTGGGTCTGGTGCAGGGGCTCACCGAGTTCCTCCCGGTGTCCTCCAGCGCCCACCTGCGCATCCTGGGCGAGCTCCTCCCGGGCGCCGAGGACCCGGGCGCGGCGTTCACCGCCATCACCCAGATCGGCACCGAGGCGGCCGTCGTGGTGTTCTTCTGGCGCGACATCGTGCGCATCATCGGCCAGTGGTGCCGGTCCCTCGTGGGCAAGGCGCCCCGCAACGACCCCGATGCCCGCATGGGGTGGCTCATCATCATCGGCAGCATCCCGATCGTTGTGCTGGGCCTGCTGTTCCAGGACCAGATCGAGACGGTGTTCCGGTCGCTGTGGCTCGTGGCCATCATGCTCATCGTCTTCGGTGTGCTGCTGGGCATCGCCGACAAGATCGGCGCCAAGCGTCGCGAGCTGAAGGACCTGACGCTGCCGCACGGCGTGGCGTTCGGGTTCGCGCAGGCCCTGGCCCTCATCCCCGGAGTCTCACGGTCGGGCGGCACCATCACGATGGGGCTGCTCCTCGGCTACAAGCGCGCGGATGCCGCCCGCTACGCGTTCCTGCTGGCGATCCCCGCGGTCTTCGGCAGTGGCTTCTACCAGCTGTTCAAGAGCTGGGATGTGCAGGGCCCGTTCAGCCTGCCCGAGACGCTCGTGGCCACCGTCATCGCCTTCGCGGTCGCCCTCGGCGTGATCGCGTTCTTCATGCGCTGGATCTCCAAGCGCAGCTTCCTGCCGTTCGTCATCTACCGCGTCGTGCTGGGCACGGTGCTGCTGGTGCTGCTGTCGATGGGCGTGCTGCAGCCCTGATCCCGACGGGTCAGCGCCGCGGCGGCTCGTCGCGTCCGGGCTTGCTCGGGCCCTCTCCGCCGCGGCGCAGGTACTTCTCGAACTCCTGCGCGATCGCGTCGCCCGAGGCCTCGGGGGAGTCCCACGTGTCGCGGGTGCGCTCGAGCTGGCGGATGTACTCCGTCATCTCCTCGTCGTCCGCGGCCGCAGCGTCGATCGTCGCCTCCCACGCCGCCGCCTCCGCCGCGAGCTGAGCCCGCGGCACGCGCGCACCGGTGAGGTCCTCGAGCTTGTCCAGCAGCGCCAGCGTCGCCTTGGGCGACGGGGTGTGTCCCGCGACGTAGTGCGGCACGCTCGCCCACAGTGACGCCGACGGGATGCCGGCGGCATCCGCTGCCTGGTCGAGCACGCTCAGGATGCCGACGGGCCCTTCGTAGGTGGACTTCTCCAGCTCGAGCTTGGTGCGCAGTTCCTCGTTGTGACTGCCGGCGAAGACCGAGATGGGGCGGCTGTGCGGCACATCGGCCATCATCGAGCCGAGCGAGACGAGGCCGGTGATGTCCTCGCGCAGTGCGACGTCGATGATCTCGCCCGCGAACGCCTGCCAGGCCCGCGCCGGCTCGACGCCGGTCAGCAGCCACAGCTGCGTGCCACGCGAGCGTCGCGAGGGGCGCCACAGTGTGGTTTCCGGCCAGTTGAGCACGCGACGGCCTTCGGCATCGAGGCTGATCTGCGGGCGGGTGTACTGGTAGTCGAAGTACAGCTCGGGGTCCACGGAGAAGACCGGCTCGTACGCTCCTTCCTCGCGCAGCAGTGCGACGGCTGCCGATGCGGCCTCGCCGGCATCGTTCCATCCGTCGAATGCCGCCACGAGAACGCGGCGTCCCAGTCCCTCCACACGACTCCCTTCGTCCCTCCCAGGATAGGCCGCGCGCTGCCGGGGCGGGCGGGAGGCGCCATGCGCCTCGGTACCATGGGGAGGTGACAGGCCCCGTTCCCACCCTTCGAGCCGTGCTGTGGGACATGGACGGCACCCTCGTCGACACCGAGCCGTACTGGATGGCCGCCGAGACGCCGCTGGTGGAGAGCTACGGGGGCACCTGGACGCACGAGCAGGCGCTGGGCCTGGTCGGCCTCGGCCTGCACGACTCCGCCCGGATCCTCCAGGACGCCGGCGTGCGCATGCAGGAAGACGCCATCGTCGACCACCTCACCTCCCAGGTGATGACCCAGCTGCGCGAGCTCGGCAATCCCTTCCGCCCCGGTGCCCAGGAGCTGCTCGAGAGCCTCCGCGAAGCCGGGATCAAGACGGGATTGGTCACGATGTCGCTGCGGCGCATGGCCGAGACCGTCGTCGCGCAGATCCCGTTCGAAGCGTTCGACGTCATCGTCGCCGGTGACGACGCCATCCGCCCCAAACCCTTCCCCGACCCGTACCTGCAGGCCTGCGAGGCGCTCGGCGTGCAGCCGTCCGAGGTCGTCGCGATCGAGGATTCGCCCAACGGCCTGCGCTCGGCCATCGCGTCGGGGGCCACCAGCCTCGGGGTGCCGCTCATGGTGTCCCTCACCGGCGTCGGCGCGCATGCGCTGTGGCCCACGCTCGCCGGCCGCACCGCCGCCGACCTCACCCAGCTCCATGCCGACCACCGCACGAAGGAGTCGTCATGACCGTCGACCTCACCCGTCCCACCGGCCCGTTCCGCTACGGCGACCGGGTGCAGCTGACCGGCCCCAAGGGCCGCCTGCACACGATCACCCTCCGCGAGCGCGGCGAGCTGCACACCCACCACGGTGTGCTGCGTCACGAGCAGCTGGTCGGGCTTCCCGACGGCTCCGTCGTCACCGGCAGCGGCGGCCACGAGTACCTGGCGCTGCGCCCGCTGCTGCGCGACTTCGTCATGTCGATGCCGCGCGGAGCTGCGATCGTCTACCCGAAGGATGCCGCGCAGATCCTTGCCTCGGCCGACATCTTCCCCGGGGCGACCGTCGTCGAAGCCGGCGTCGGGTCGGGTGCGCTGTCGCTGTGGCTGCTGCGCGCCATCGGCGCCACCGGTCGCCTGGTCTCGTTCGAGCGCCGCGAGGAGTTCGCCGAGGTCGCGCGCGCCAACGTCGAGACCTACCTCGGCACCCCGCCGGCGAACTGGGAGGTGGTCGTCGGCGATCTCGTCGAGTCGCTGCCGGGCGCCGTCGCCCCGGCATCCGTCGACCGGGTCGTGCTCGACATGCTCGCGCCGTGGGAGTGCATCGACGCCGTCGCCGACGCGCTCACCCCCGGTGGTGTGGTGCTCTGCTACGTCGCCACCGCGACGCAGCTGAGCCGGGTCGCCGAGTTCATCCGCGGCACGGGCCTGTTCACCGATCCCGAGGCCAACGAGACGATGGTGCGCGGCTGGCACGTGGAAGGTCTCGCGGTGCGCCCCGACCATCGCATGGTCGCCCACACCGGCTTCCTCCTCACCGCGCGGCGCCTGGCGCCGGGCGCCGTGCCGCCCGATGTGCGCAAGCGCGCGCTGAAGAAGCCCAGCTACGCCGACGAGGACGTGGAGATCTGGACCCCCGGGGCCGTGGGCGATCGCGAGATCACCGACAAGAACCTGCGCAAGCGCGTGCGGGAGGCTCAGCGCATCGCGGACGGCGCGCGCATCGCCGCGGGGACCGAGACGGACGCCGCCACCGATTAGGCTGTACCGGTGCGCAGGATTCCCGCAATCGCCGCCGTCGTCGGCGTCTCCACTCTGGCCCTCGTCGGCTGCTCGTCCGCATCGACCGAGGCGTCGTGCGAGCGCGCCGTCTCCGACGCGTCCGTCCTCGACCTGATCAGCGTCTCCGGCGACACCGTGGAGCTGTCCGCTCCCGTGCACGTCGAAGAGACCGTCTTCGAAGACCTCACCGTCGGAGAGGGCCCCACGGTCACCTCCGATGCGCAGGACGTCGTCTTCGACATCACCATCGTCAACGGCACGACGGGGGAGACGCTCGTCCAGAGCGGCACCCAGGTCGCGCCCGTGGCGCAGTGGGGCGAGTTCTACGCCGGCATCGCGACGATGCTCGACTGCGCGACCGAAGGGTCGCTCATCTCCGGTGCCATCGCGCCCGACGACCTCGCGCCCGAGGCGGCGGCGAGTCTCGGTCTCGGGGAGGACGACTCCGCCGTGTTCGTCATCGACCTGCAGAAGGTCTACCTCGACAAGGCCGACGGCGCCGCGCAGTACAACGACCGTCGCGGCATGCCGAGCGTCGTGCTCGCGCCCGACGGCACCCCCGGCATCATCATCCCCGACGCCGACGCGCCCGATGAGCTGGTCGTGCAGGTGCTGCAGAAGGGCGACGGTCCCGTCGTCACCGGCGAGCAGCCCGTGCGCGTGCACTACACCGGCGTCACCTGGGACGACCGCGAGGTCTTCGACTCCACGTGGGAGACCGGCACCTCGGCATCCCTGTCGCTGGACCAGGTCGTGCCCGGCTTCGCGGCCGCGCTCGAGGGTCAGACGGTCGGCTCGCAGATCCTCGCGGTGATCCCGCCCGACCAGGCCTACGGCGATGCCGGCCAGGGCGCTGTGCCGCCGGGTGCGACGCTCGTGTTCGTGATCGACATCCTCGGTCTCGACGAGGTGGCTGAGTAGCCGCAATGGCAGCCCCGTCCAGCCGCAGCGCGCCCGAGGAGCGTCTGGTCAACCTGCTCGTCGCCCTCATGGCGACCGACCAGGGGCTGACGAAGGACACCATCCTCGCGTCCGTCGCGGGCTACCGGGAGCAATCGGAGTCCGGTGCATCGAAGGACGCGCTGGAGAAGATGTTCGAGCGCGACAAGGAGAGTCTGCGCGGCCTCGGCGTGCCGATCGAGACGATCGGCGACTACGCCGACCCCGATGATCTGCGGGAGGCGCGCTACCGCGTGCCCAACGACGAGTACGCCCTCCCCGAGGACATCTCCTTCACGCCGGCGGAGCTGGCTGTGCTGGCCGTGGCCGGTGGCGTGTGGAGTGAGCGCTCGCTGTCGGCGGAGGCGCGCAGCGGCCTGCGCAAGATCCGCGCGCTGGGCAACGACGTCGACGAGCCCATCCTCGGGTTCTCGCCGCGCCTGAGCGTGCGCACCCCGGCCTTCGCCCCGCTGCAGCGGGCGATGGAGCAGTCGCGTGTCGTGTCGTTCCCGTATCTGAAGCCGGGGGAGGAGCGGCCGCTCCTGCGGCGCGTGCGTCCCCTCGCGCTGGTGGACTACGAGTCGCGCTGGCACGTGTTCGGATTCGACATCGATCAGGATGCCGAGCGCACCTTCCTGCTCTCGCGCATCGTCGGCGACGTCACCATCACCCGGGAGACGTTCGACGCCGCGCTGCGCGATGGTGCGGGCGACCGCGCCGTGGCCGGGCTGAACGAGGTCGCGGCCCGGCAGCAGGCGCTGCTGGAGGTCAACCCCGGCACCGAGGCGTCGCTCCGGCTGCGCCGGCGTGCCCAGCCCGCCGAGCAGGGCATCCTGGTGCCGTACGTCGACGCGCAGGTGCTGGCCGACGAGCTGGCCTCCTACGGCCCCGAGGTGCGCGTGGTGGAACCCGCCGCCCTGCGTGACGAGGTCATCCGCCGACTGCAGGCCACCGTCGACCTCCACGCCGATCACGACGGGGAGCACGCATGAGCGCCGCCCGGCCGCTGCACGCCACCGAGCGTGCCGCCCTCATCCTGCAGCTCGTGCCGTACCTGCTGGGCAAGGGCGAGGTGTCGGTCGCGGAAGCCGCCGACGAGTTCGAGGTCACCGCCGACCAGATGCGCGACATGGTGCAGAAGCTCACCGTCATCGGTCGTCCCGGTGAGGGAGGGTACTGGCAGTTGCCGGGTGACCTGTTCGACATCGACTGGGACCTGCTGGACGAACGCGACCTCATCGTCATCACCCACTCGGTCGGACTCGAGCGCTCGCCCCGACTGACCGCCCGCGAGGCGGCCGCACTGCTGGCGGGGCTGCAGCTGGCGGCGACGCTGCCCGGCGTCGGCGACCAGGGCGTCGTGCAGAGTCTGCTCGCCAAGCTCGCCCGGGGTGCGGCCAGCGCCCCCGCCGACGTGATCGTGGCCCCCGGCCCCGTCGACGACGTGCGGGTGACGGTGGCCGAAGCGCTCCGCGAAGGCGTGGCGGTGTCGTTCACCTATCAGGCCCCGGATGCCGCGCCCACCATCCGCACGGTGGATCCCGTCAAGGTGCACATCGCCGACGGCCAGTGGTACCTGCAGGGCTGGTGCCACATGCGCCAGGCGATGCGCACCTTCCACCTCGACCGTGTCAGCGACGTCGCCCTCACCGGCATCCCCATCGCCCACGGCGGCGAACCCGTGCCCGACCTTTTCGAGCCGGGGGCCGGGGAGGTCGCCGCGCGTGTGCGGTACCCGCACCAGATCGCGCCGCTGCTGGGCGACTACCTCGCGCGCGCCGACATCGTCGCCGAGGGCGACCGCGACACCGCCACCATGCGGGTGGCCGACGAGCAGAGCCTCAAGCGGCTCGCCGCCCGCCTCGGGGGCGAGGTCGAGGTGCTCGCCCCCGCCGGCGCCCGGCGCGCCACGGCCGCCTGGGCCGCCGCGGGACTCGCGCAGTACCGCTGAACCACGGCGCAACCTGCCGGGTTACACTGTTTTGAACCCCGATTCGAGGAGACCTCCATGGGCAACGCATTCGGATGGCCGCACCTGCTGATCATCCTCGCGGTCATTCTGCTTCTGTTCGGCGCGGCCAAGCTTCCCGCACTGGCCAAGAGCGTCGGCCAGTCGGCCCGCGTCTTCAAGGGCGAGATGAAGGCGATGAAGGACGAGGACGTCCCGGCCGCCACGACCACGACGCCTGCCGCCACGACGCCTCCCGTCGCCGGCACCGCGAACTCGACCGCCTCCACGACGGCTCCCGACAGCGCGAGCGGGCCCTCCGAACCAAAGCCGTAGCCCGAGGTGGCCACGGCCGAACGACAGCGGGTGGATGAACCGGACCCGCCTCGCCGCGAGAAGCGGATGTCCCTCGGGGCACACCTGTTGGAGTTGCGCAAACGGCTGATGATCGCCGCAGCCGCGCTCGTGGTGGGCATGGTGGTCGCCTTCTTCGTCACCGGTCCCGTGATCGAGTGGATCACCGGACCGATCCGCGTGATCGCAGAGCAGCGCGGCGACGATTTCTCCGCGCTGAACTTCGGCACCGTGACATCGGCGTTCGACCTGCGCATGCGGATCGCGTTCTCGATCGGCCTGTTCCTGTCGGCGCCGGTCTGGCTGTGGCAGATCTGGGCGTTCATCATGCCCGGACTCACCCGCAAGGAGATCCGCTACACCGTCGGGTTCGTCGCCGCCGCCATTCCGCTGTTCTTCGCCGGCTGCTACGTCGGCATGCTCGTGGTGCCGCACGTGATCGAGGTGATGTGGTCGTTCACCCCCGAGGGCGGTGTCAACTTCTACAACGCCGCGGAGTACTACGACTTCGTCTTCAAGCTGATGATCGTCATCGGCATCTCGTTCGTGCTGCCGGTGTTCCTGGTCGCACTGAACCTCGCCGGAATCATGTCGGGCCGCGCGATCCTCAAGGGCTGGCGCGCGGCCGTGCTGATCGCCACGATCTTCGCCGCCATCGCCACTCCCGCCGCCGACGCGGTCAGCATGCTGCTGCTGGCCGGCATCCTCGTCGTGCTGTTCTTCGCCGCTGCGGGCCTGTCGCTGCTGTTCGACCGTCGCCGCCGCAAGCGCGATGCGGCGCTGCTGCCGTCCGGACCCGCCCTGTGAGTGCGCCCAGCCCGGCGGAGCGGTTCGCCGCGGCCGACGACGCGCGCCGGCATCCGCTGACCACCGATTTCGCGGAGGGCCAGCGGTTCACGCTCGACCCCTTCCAGATCGCGGGATGCCACGCCCTCGAAGACGGGCGCAGCGTGCTGGTGGCCGCACCCACCGGCGCAGGCAAGACGATCGTGGGTGAGTTCGCCGTGCATCTGGCGATGCGCGAGCCCGGCGACAAGGCGTTCTACACCACGCCGATGAAGGCGCTGTCGAACCAGAAGTTCCGTGAGCTTCAGGAGGTGTACGGCGAGGACCAGGTGGGCCTGCTCACCGGCGACACCAACATCAACGGCAATGCGCGCGTCGTGGTGATGACCACCGAGGTGCTGCGCAACATGCTCTACGCCGATTCGCCCGCCCTGCGCGGGTTGCGGTTCGTGGTCATGGACGAGGTACACTACCTCGCCGACCGCTTCCGCGGTGCGGTGTGGGAAGAGGTCATCATCCATCTGCCGCCGAGCGTGCGGCTGGTGTCGCTGTCGGCGACGGTGTCCAACGCCGAGGAGTTCGGCGACTGGCTGGACACGGTGCGCGGCGACACCGAGGTGATCGTCTCCGAGACCCGGCCCGTGCCGCTCGAGCAGCACATGCTCGTGCGCGGCGACCTGCTGCCGCTGTTCGACGACCGCGCCGGCATCGCCACGGCGCAGGTCAATCAGGAACTCATGCGCATCCGGTCGGTCAAGGGCGCCACGTTCGAGGAGAACCGCCGCGCGCAGTCGATGAACAGCGCGCGCCACGGCGGGTACGAGCCGACCCACCGCCGCCCGCAGCGCGGCGGGCGCCGCCCCGTGCGACCCGGCAACGTGCAGCGGGTCGAGCGGCTGGACCGCCCGCAGGTCGTGCAGCTGCTGCAGCGGGCGAACCTGCTGCCCGCCATCTTCTTCATCTTCAGCCGCGCCGGCTGCGACGGCGCCGTGCAGCAGGTGCGCCGGTCGGGGCTGCGGCTCACCGATGCCGACGAGCGCGCCGAGATCCGCCGCATCGTCGAGGAGCGCACGCAGTCGCTCAACGACGAAGACCTCGGCGTGCTCGGCTTCTGGGAGTGGCGCGAGAACCTCGAGCGGGGCATCGCGGCGCATCACGCGGGTCTGCTGCCGACGTTCAAAGAGGTCGTCGAGGAGCTCTTCCGCCGCAAGCTCGTGAAGGTCGTCTTCGCGACCGAGACGCTCGCGCTCGGCATCAACATGCCCGCCCGCACCGTCGTGCTGGAGAAGCTCGAGAAGTTCAACGGCGAGGCGCGTGTGGCGATCACGTCGGGGGAGTACACCCAGCTCACCGGGCGCGCCGGGCGCCGGGGCATCGACGTCGAGGGGCACGCGGTCATCCAGTGGACAGAGAGCGTCGACCCGCAGGCGGTCGCCGCACTCGCGTCGCGTCGCACCTATCCGCTGAACTCGAGCTTCCGGCCCACCTACAACATGGCCGTCAACCTCATCGACCGGTTCGGCCGCGCCGAGGCCCGCGAGATCCTCGAGTCCTCCTTCGCCCAGTTCCAGGCCGACCGCTCGGTCGTGGGCCTGGCGCGGCAGGTGCGCGAGGCCGAGGAGTCGCTGGCCGGCTACCGGCAGGCGCAGACGTGCGACCGCGGAGACTTCGTCGAATACGCCGGGCTGCGACGGGAGCTCACCGACCTCGAGAAGCAGGGCCGCGCCGACCGCACCGCGCCTGCGAAGCTGCGGCGTCAGCGGCAGCAGGAGATGGAGTCGCTGCGTCGACGTCTGCAGCGGCATCCGTGTCACAGCTGCCCCGACCGCGAGCACCACGCACGCTGGGGTGAGCGGTACTACAAGCTCAAGCGCCGCACCGACAAGATGCGGCGGGAGATCCAGACCCGCACCGGCACGGTCGCCCGGGTCTTCGACCGCGTTGTGGACGTGCTCACGGCCCTGGACTACGTCGAGGTCGACGCCGCGGGCAAGACCTCCCTCACCGCCGCCGGCCGCACCATGCGCCGCATCTACGGTGACCGCGACCTGCTCGTGGCCGAGGCGCTGCGCCGCGGCATCTGGAAGAACCTGGATGCCCCCTCGCTCGCGGCCCTCGCCTGCTGCCTGGTCTACGAACCGCGCCGCGACTCGGAGGGGCCGGGGGAGTACGGCCTGCCGCGCGGTGCGTTCCGCACGGCGCTCACCGAGACGCAGCTGCTGTGGGCACGGTTGGACGATCTGGAGCGAGAGCATCACCTCCCCGGCACCGAACCGGTGGCCACCGGCCTCGCCCAGGCGATGTACACCTGGGCGCGCGGGGGCATGCTCGACCGGGTGCTGACCGAAGCCGATCTCGCCGCCGGCGACTTCGTGCGGTGGGCGAAGCAGACGATCGATCTGCTCGACCAGCTGTCGCTCGTCGCCGACGCGCCGGTCGCGACGACCGCGCGCAAAGCACTCGACGCCGTGCGGCGCGGCATCGTCGCCTACAGCGGCGTATGAGCGCCCGCCGCCGTCGCGAGCCCTTGCCGCGCCCGCTCCTGCCGCTGTGGGTGGCGCTGCTGGCCGCGCTCGTCGGCGGACCGGTGCTCGATCTCGCCTACCCCGACATCGGGTGGTGGCCGCTGGCGTTCGTCGGCGTGGCGTTCGCCCTGCTCTCGCTCATCGGCCGCTCCGGCGGCGGCGCGCTGCTGGTGGGCGCGGTGTTCGGCGCCTCGTTCTACTTCACCCACATCGTCTGGATCACCCGGTACCTGGGCCCCGTGCCCTGGTTCGCCCTCGCGGGTCTGGAGACGCTGTTCTGGGCGCTCGGGTCGGTGCTGATCATGCTCGCCTACCGGTGGATGCCGCAGGTGCGCGGCGGCACCTGGTGGCGCCTGCTGGCCCTTCCCGCCCTCGTGGCGGGCCTGTGGACCGCGCGCGAGCTGTTCATGGGCTCCTGGCCCTACACGGGGTTCCCGTGGGCGCGGCTGGGCATGAGCCAGTCCGAGAGCCCGCTGGCCCACCTCGCGTCGTGGCTGGGCGTGGCCGGCCTCACCTTCGTCATGGTCTTCGCCGTGGCCGCCGTCATCGAGTGGGTGCGGCTGGGGCGCTGGCGCGCGTGGCGCACGGCGCTGCCGAGTATCGTCGCGATCGCCGTGCTGCTGCTGACCCCCGCGTTCCCCACGACCCCCGCCGGCACGATGCGCGTCGGCGCGGTGCAAGGCAATGGCCCCACCGGGTACTTCGACGAGCGCGAGCCGTACGCGGTGCTGCAATCCCAGCTGGATGCCACGGAGCCGCTGCTGGACGAAGACCTCGACGTGCTGCTGTGGCCCGAAGGTGGCATCGACGCCGATCCGCTGCAGAACGCCTCGGTGGCGGTCGTGCTCGACCGGCTCGCGCGCACCCTCGACGCGCCGCTCATCGTCAACGCGGCCACGACGCGCGACGACGCCGGCTACAACACCTCGATGCTGTGGGTGCCGGGGGAGGACAACCCGGTGGCGCTGCACGACAAGCGCAATCCGGTGCCGATGGGGGAGTACGTGCCCGATCGCTGGTTCTTCGAAGCGCTCGTGCCCGACCTCGTCGGGCTGATCCAGCGCGAGTACACCCCCGGCACCAACCCGCCGCTGTTCGACGTCGACGGCATCGGGGTGGGCCTGGCGATCTGCTTCGACGTCATCTACGACGACGTGATCTGGGAGGGCGCCCGCGACGGCGCCCAGGTGTACATGCTGCAGACCAACAACGCCGACTTCCGCGACACCGACGAGAACCTGCAGCAGCTCGCCTTCGCGCGCATGCGCGCGATCGAGACCGGTCGGTCGGTGGTCAACCTCTCGACGGTCGGCACCAGCCAGGTGATCGCGCCCGACGGCTCCGTCATCGAAGGCCTCCCCGCCGGCGTGGCGGGTGCCATGGTCACCGACGTGCCGCTGCGCACCGGACTCACCCCTGCCGTCGTCGTCGGCGCCGCGGTGAAGCTCGTGCTCGGATGGGGGAGCATCCTCGCCCTCGCACTGCTCGCCGGCGCGCACCTGGCGCGCCGGCGGCGTGCCGCGGGAACGACGAAGACGCCGGCCCCCGAGGGGACCGGCGTCTCGAAGTGAGTCAGCGCGTCAGGCGCTCTTCTTTGCCGCGGTCACGTCCTGGCCCGCACCGCGCCGTTCGCGGATGAACGCGAGGCGCTCCTCCAGAAGCTCCTCGAGCTCGGGAAGGGTGCGCCGCTCGAGCAGCATGTCCCAGTGCGTACGCGGGACCTTGTCGCCGCTGTGATCGACCTCGACGGTCGTGTCGCCGACACGCAGCAAGGCCTCGGCGCCGCAGGTGCGGCATTCCCAGGTCTCCGGCGCCTCGGCGTCGACCGCGAAGGGCAGGGTGGTCTCTTTGCCACACGTGGTGCACACGTATGTGTGTGTGGTCCGGTCATGGAATACGACGCCGTCCTCGCTCTGTAGGCTGGACGCGCCGAGTCGGATGCCGCGCAAACTGCGGTCTGCCATTGTGTGGTCCTCTCGTCGCCTGTACAGGTATAACGCTGAGACCTGTGCGCATACTCCGAACGGGCCTGTGCCGGAAGGCATTCACAGCCGATCCCCAGCCCCGCGAGTACAGGCTCTCAGCGCTGTTCGGCGACCACTCTCAACGCCACATCCGCACGGTCGGTGACGAGCCCGTCGACCCCGAGATCGAGCAGCCGTCTCATGTGCAGCGGGTCGTTCACGGTCCAGACGTGGACTTCCACTCCGCAGGCGTGCGCGGCCTCGATGAGCCGGGGGGTGACCACCCGCACCGGCCCCTGGCGCTCGGGCACCTGCAACGCGTCGACGCCCGCGAGAGCCCGACGCACGAGCGGTGTCGACCGCACAGCCAGCGCCGACAGTGTACGGCCGATCGTCGCGGTGCCGGCCGATGTGGCGGGACGGATGCCGCGGCCGAAGCGCTCGGCGGCCTCGAGCGCGGTACGTCGTCGCGCATCGGAGAAGCTCGCCAGGAGCACCCGCTCGGCGTGCGGGGCGGCGATGCGTCCCACGGGTGCCGCGGCCGCCTGTGCCTTGACGTCGAGGTTGAACCGCAGATCCGGGAAGGCCTCGAGCGCCTGGCGGAGGGTGATCAGCCCGCCGATGTCGGCCATGAGTCGTTCGAGCTCGGCCAGCGGCACGTCGGCGACGGGGCGGGGGTCGCCGGTCACCCGGGAGAGATCGTCGTCGTGGAACAGCACGACCTCGCCGTCAGCGGTGAGATGACAGTCCGATTCGACGTAGGCCGCACCGGCGGCGTGCGCGGCCGCGACGGCGGCGAAGCTGTTCTCGGCTATGCCCTCGGCGTCGGCGGGGAGCAGCCCGCGGTGGGCGAGCACGCGCGGGCCGGGCCGGGCGAACCACGGGTGACTCACGGCGCGGTGGGGTCGCCGGGGCGGCGCGCCGCGGCATCCGACGCCTTCGCCGCGAACGCGCCGCTCACGCCCTTGAGTGCCTCGGTGAACTCGCTCGGGATGATCCAGAGCTTGTTGGAGGCGCTGTCGGCGATCTTGGGGAGGGTCTGCAGGTACTGATACGCCAGCAGCTTCTCGTCGGCGTCGCCCCGGTGGATGGCCTGGAACACGGTCTCGATCGCCTCTGCCTCACCCTGCGCGCGCAGCACCGCGGCCTGCTTGTCGCCCTCCGCGCGGAGGATCTCGCCCTGCCGGCGTCCCTCGGCTTCGAGGATCTGGGCCTGCTTGGAGCCCTCGGCGGTGAGGATGGTCGCGCGTCGCTCCCGCTCGGCGCGCATCTGCTTCTCCATCGAGTCCTGGATCGACACGGGCGGATCGATGGCCTTCAACTCCACGCGCGAGACCCGCAGGCCCCACTTGCCGGTGGCCTCGTCGAGCACGATGCGCAGCTGGCTGTTGATGTTGTCGCGGCTGGTGAGGGCCTGTTCGAGGTTGAGTCCGCCCACGACGTTGCGCAGCGTCGTCGTGGTGAGCTGCTCCACCGCCCCGAGGTAGTTGGCGATCTCGTACGTCGCCGCGCGAGCGTCGGTCACCTGGAAGTACACGACGGTGTCGATCGAGACGACCAGGTTGTCCTCGGTGATCACCGGCTGCGGCGGGAAGGACACCACCTGCTCGCGCATGTCCACGAGTGGGCGCAGGCGATCCACGAACGGCACGAGGAGGTTCAGGCCGGGGCTCAGGGTGCGCTGGTAACGACCGAGGCGCTCCACGACCCCGGCATAGGCCTGCGGGATGATGCGGATGGACCGGAAGATCACGACGACCACGAAGATCGCGAGCACCACGAGCAGGACGATCACGAAGATCTGTCCGACGAACGCTCCGACGTCAACCATCGTCCGACGTCCTTTCGGGTTGGGGGGAGGAGGAGACTTCGACTGCCGAGCCGAGCACGCTCACGACGCGCACGCGGTCGCCGACGCCGACGCCGACGGCGGGCGTGTCGGCGCTGAGCCGTGCCGTCCACGTCTCGCCGTTGTCCAGGCGCACGGAGCCCAGATCGTCGACGAAGGGTGCGACCACGCGCGCGCCCATTCCGTAGAGGGCATCCACGTTGGTGAGCGCGCGCTCCTTGCCGCGATGCAGCACGCGCAGGAGCAGGGGGCGGATCGTGAACAGCAGCAACGCCGAAACGGCGGCGGCAGCGGCCACCTGCAGCCACCACGGGCCGCCGAGCAGGTTCACCCCGAGGCCGCCGAGCAGCGTGCCCGCCGCGAGCATGAGGAACGTGAACTCCAGGGTCACCAGTTCCGCGATGACGAACAGAAGGGCGAGCACAAGCCAGGCGATCCACAGGTACTGCGTGAGATCCGGCAGCATCCCAGCCCCTTCATCGGTCCGTTGACGGAACCCTAACACCGGTCGGCGGACGCACGGTTGATAGGCTCGGACAGCCCGGGCGACGCCCGTTCCGGGCCCCTCGAACAGGAGCGCCGCCCCATGTCCCAGATCCTGCCCGCCGGTTCGCTCAGCGGAAAGACGGCCCTTGTCACCGGTTCGTCGCGCGGCATCGGCGCCGACACCGTGCGCTACCTCGCCGAAGCCGGCGCGAACGTCGTCATCAACTTCCGCAACAAGGCCCCGCGTGCCGAGAAGCTCGCCGCGCAGCTGCGCGAGCTCGGGGTCGAGGCGCTCGTCGTCGGCGCCGACCTCACCGACCCCGACGCCGTGCAGGCGATGTTCGCCGAAGTGGAGCGCGTGTTCGGCGGGCTCGACATCCTCGTGCTCAACGCGTCGGGCGGCATGGAGTCGGGCATGGCCGAGGACTACGCCCTGAAGCTCAACCGTGACGCGCAGGTGGGTGTGCTCGAGGCGGCGCTGCCGCTGCTGCGCCCGGGCGCCCGTGTCGTTTTCGTCACGAGCCACCAGGCGCACTTCATCCGCACCACCACCACGATGGCCGAGTACGAGGTCGTCGCGCTGTCCAAGCGCGCCGGTGAAGACGCCCTGCGCGAGCGCATCGGCGACCTCGACGAGCGCGGCATCGGTTTCGTCGTCGTCTCCGGCGACATGATCGAGGGCACGATCACCGCGACCCTGCTGGAGCGTGCCAACCCGGGAGCGATCGCCTCGCGTCGCGAATCGGCCGGCAAGCTCTACAACGTGTCGGAGTTCGCCGCCGAGGTCGCCCGCGCCGCCGTCGAAGACGTGCCCGCCGACAACACCCGCCTGATCGGGGACACCAGCTCGTTCGCGGAGGTGTGAGCCCATGCGCGCGCGGGACATCGACGCGCTGGTGTCGGTCGGTCGGCCGGTCATCGCCCCCGACGGCGCCTTCACGGTGTTCGCCGCGTCGCACCCCGACCTCGAGGCCAATCGCGACGTCGGCCAGCTCTGGCGCGTCGACCTGCCCGAAGGTGCCCCGCGGCGCCTGACCCGAGGCATCGCCGACACCGAGCCGCGACTGCGGCCCGACGGCGCGCTGGTGGCCTTCCTCCGCGGCGACGCACAGGGCCGCGCGCAGATCTTCGTCGTGCGCGCCGAGGGCGGCGAACCGGTGCAGGCCACCGACGCGCCGCTCGGCGTGAGCGGCTTCGCGTGGTCGCCCGACGGCCACCGCATCGCCTTCAGCGCCCGCGTGCCCGAGCGGGGCCGCTACGGCTCGGTGGAAGGGCTGGATGCCGCGGCCGAGGCGCCGCGGCGCATCACCGGCATCCGCTGGCATGCCAACGGTCTCGGCTACCTCGGCGACCGCCCCGCGCAGCTGTTCGTCGTCGATGCTCCCGACGTCGATGCCGAGCCCTTCTACGAGCCAGCGGCGGCCGTGCGTCGCGAGGGTGAGGACGCGCCGACGCAGCGTCTGATCCCGGCCGAAGCGGTGCAGCTCACCGACGGCACCGCCTCTTACAGTGCCCC
This sequence comes from Microbacterium sp. NPDC058021, assembly GCF_042885955.1. Lineage (NCBI taxonomy): Bacteria > Bacillati > Actinomycetota > Actinomycetes > Micrococcales > Microbacteriaceae > Microbacterium > Microbacterium sp. NPDC058021. The sequence continues at coordinate 172,737 of NZ_JBHVRF010000005.1, read as the reverse complement.
GGTGTTCACCACCGACGGGGCGGACCTCCTCGCCGTCGTCGAGGAGATCGAGGAGGTCGTGCGCGACCTGCGCACCCCGGTCGTCGCGGTCGCCGTCGACGGTTCCGGGCAGCGCACCGTGGTCGCCCGCGAGGCGAATCTCGCGATCGACGAGGTGGCCGTCGCCCCCGACGGCGCCGTCTTCGCACTCGCCTTCGACGTCGGGCCCGCCGGTCGCGACTTCGTCGCACCCGGCACCGGCCTGTGGCTGCTGGACGGCGCGACACCACGGTCGCTGACCGATGCCGAGACCATCGACCTCGGCGAAGTGGGAAGCCACATCGGCTTCGACGGCGACGACGTGCTCGTGCAGGACCGCGCGCGCGGACGCGTGCGGCTGCTGCGGGTGACCCGTGCCGGTGCGAGGTCCGAGGTGCTCGGCGGCGACGTCGAGGTGCTCGGGCACGCGGCCGCCGGCGGGAGCATCGTCGCGGCGATCGCCACGCCCACCTCGTTCGGCGAACTGGTGCGGGTGGATGCCGGCGGGACGTGGCATCCACTCACCGACTTCGGCGCCGGGCTGCTCGAAGCCGGGATCGTCACCCCCGTCGAGCGCACCTTCGCCGCGCGTGATCGCTACCCCGTGCACGGCTGGGTCGCGATCCCCGCCGGGGCGGGACCGTTCCCGGTGATCCTGCAGATCCACGGCGGCCCGTTCGCGAGCTACGGCATCCACGCGTTCGACGAGACGCAGGTGCTCGTCGACGCCGGGTACGCGGTCGTCTACTGCAACCCTCGCGGGTCCGCCGGGTACGGCCGGGCGCACGGGCGCAGCATCCGCCAGGCCATGGGCACGGTGGACTACACCGACGTCATCGACTACCTCGACGGGGCCATCGCCGCCGACGCGCGCCTCGACGGTTCGCGGGTGGGGGTCATGGGCGGCTCGTACGGCGGGTACCTCACCGCGTGGGTCATCGCGCACGACCACCGCTTCGCCGGCGCGATCGTGGAGCGCGGCTTCCTGGACCCGGTGGCGTTCGTCGGCACCAGCGACATCGGCTCGTTCTTCGGTGACGAGTACGTCGGCACCGATCCGGAGGTGGTGGCGCGGCAGAGCCCGATGGCGGTGGCGTCGCGGGTGCGCACACCAACCTTCGTCGTGCACTCCGAGCTCGACTTCCGCTGCCCGCTGGAGCAGGCGACCCGCTACTACACGGCGCTCAAGCGTCAGGGGACCCCGGCGGAGATGCTGGTGTTCCCGGGGGAGAACCACGAGCTCACGCGCGGCGGGCAGCCCCGGCACCGCGTGGAGCGGTTCGATGCCGTGCTCGACTGGTGGGATCGGTATCTGCCGGTGCGGTGAGCGCAGACACGACGAGGGGCCCCGGAGATCCGGGGCCCCTCGTGGTTTCGGTTACTTGCCGAAGGTGAACGCGCGGACGATCTGCACGATGCCGAGCACGATCCCCGAGATGCCCAACAGCAGCCAGAGCGTCGTTGCGCCCCACAGCGGCGCGAACAGCAGCACGATGCCGGCGACGATCGAGAGGATCGCGAAGAAGATCGTCCATCCCCGGGAAACGGCCAGTTCGAGGGTCGTGAGCGAGACGATGCCCTCGATGATCCACATGATGCCGACCAACACACCGATGAAGACGCCGAACCAGGCGGTCGCGGCGGGCAGATTGATGAACGCGACGATACCGGCGATGACAAACAGCACGCCGAGCACGATGTGCCCGACGCGTGCCCAACCGCCCTTCTGGGCGCTGAATATGCCGAGCCCGGCGTAGACGAGACCGGCCGCGATCGCGTACACCGCGACGATCGCGACGACGACCATGGCCGTGCGTCCGGGCCAGACGATGATGAGGATGCCCAGCAGCAGGGCGAGCACGCCGCTGATGCCGAGGGCCGTGCGGATGCCGTTGAGAACCGGCCTATCGATGGATTCGGTGGTCATTGGTCTGTCCTTTCTGAGAATCCCCTGTGAGGACGGCGCCAGCATAGCCCTCTCACGCGACGTGCGGGGGAGTCGACACGGCGGGGCGGGTCAACCCAGAAGGAGCATGACGAGCAGCAGAACCGGCACGCAGCCGACGGTCGTGAGGAAGATCGTGTCGCGGGAAATCGTTTCCCCGACGTTGTAGTGCTGTGAGTACGTGAAGATGTTCTGCGCCGTCGGGAGAGCTGCGAGCACCGTCACGATGAGGATTTCGGCGGGGGAGAGGTGGAACACGAACGAGGCCACCGCCCAGGCGATCAGCGGCATGGCGATGAGCTTGAGCGCCGTCGCCAGCAGCACGTCGCGGCGGCGGCCGGGCTTTCCCAGCACGCGCTGTCCGTGCAGTGACATTCCGTAGCCGATCAGCAGCACCGGAATGCACGCGTTCGCCACGGACTGCGCGGGATCGAGGATCAACGGCGGCAGCTCCCAGCCGCTGAGCGAGACGGCGACGCCGAGCACCGACCCCAGCACGATCGGGTTCGTCGCGGTGCGGCGCAGGATGCGGCGTGCGGAGCGCTGGCCGCTGGTCGCGGCATCCAGGATGGCCATCGAGATCGGGGTGAACACGAGCAGCTGCAGCAGGATCACGGGAGCCGGGAAGGCGGCGCTGCCGAGCAGATACAGCGACAACGGAATGCCCATGTTGTTGGAGTTGACCTGTCCGGCCGACAGCGCCGCGATCGTCGTCTCGCCGGCGGAGCGGCGCCACACGAACCGCGAGAACAACGCCTGGACGGCGATGACCGAGACGGCGGCGATCGCCGAGACCGGCAGCAGCGCCGAGAACAGCGTGTGCACGTCGGCCTGTGCCAGCACCACGAACAGCAGGAACGGTGACAGCACGAAGAAGGTCAGCCGGTTCAGCACGTGACGCCCGTGCGGACCGAGCAGGTCGATGCGCCCGATGATGTAGCCGATGAGGATCGCCACACCGATGACGACGAACCCGGTGGCGACATCCAGCACGGTACGAGCCTAGGGCTCGCCGCGGCGGACGCCGCGCGATCGACGCGGTAGCGTGAGCCGCAGTCGACCGATGAAGGAGACGATGTGGACGAGAAGACCGCGGGTCGGTCCGGCTGATGGGGCAAGTTCGTCGCACTGTTCCTGGGTGTTCCGCCCATCGCCGTGCAGGCCGCATCCGAGGTCGAGGGCGATGACGACGAACCGGGCCCGTTCGAGCGTCGCCCACGCAGCTGAGCCTCTCACCTGACGCGTGCCGCGGATGAGGTCCGCAGCCGCCTGATCGCCGGCTTCATCCGCACATCGGCGTCTGGATAGCATCGAGCTGTGGCGCAACTGCAGACGAGATGGGCGGTCCTCGGGCCGGGCGCGATCAGCCGAGACTTCGCGGTGGGCCTCCGGGCCTCGCGACACGGCGTCCTTCACGCGGTGGGCAGCACGTCCGTCGACCGCGCCGAGGCCTTCGCCGCTGCGCACGGGGCCGCGGCGTTCGGAACATACGACGAGATCCTGGCGCGCGACGATGTGGACGCGGTGTACGTCGGCACGGTCCACACAACGCATGCCGCCCTCTCGGTCCGGGCACTCGAGGCTGGCAAGGCCGTGCTCTGCGAGAAGCCAGCGAGCCCGACGATCGACGAAGTCCAGCGGATCCTGCTCGCCGCGGAGCGTGCGCAGCGCCCATTCCTCGAGGCGTTCAAGACGCGGTTCGGGCCCTTCGCCGAGGCCCTCCGAGAGTTCGCCGCCGGGGGAGATCTGGGCGCGCCGGTGCGCTTCGAGGGTGCGTTCGGCTTCGATGCGGGCGTCCGTGAGGGCCGTCTGTTCGATCCATCGCTCGCGGGTGGCGCGATCCTCGACGTCGGGTGCTACCCGGTCGCCCTGGCCATCGATCTCGCGGACGCGGCCGGGCGGCCGATCATGCCCGATTACCACTCCTTCGCGGCGGAACTCGTCGGTGGCGTCGACGGCGCAGCCTCGGCCGAGCTTGCGTTCGGTGATTTCACCGCGGTGATCGCGACCTCGGTGATCGAGAATCTGTCCGACACGGGCATCCTGCGCTTCACCGATGGCGAAGTGGTGCTGCCCGATGTGTGGGGCAGTCGTACCGAGAGTCCGTCGCAGCTCATCGTGCGCCGCGGGGGCGCGGAGCGGGTCATCGAGGTGCCCGTCGTCCAGCCGATGGGCGCAGAGGCCGATGCGCTGTCACTTGCGATCGCCGAGGGTCGCCTCGAGGTGCCGCAGATGCCGTGGGCGCACACCCGCGCCGCTGCTCGCGTCCTCACCGACTGGCGCGAGGCCGCCCTCACGCGCTGACGCTGTCGCCGGTTCGAACTCCAGCCGCCGCCGCAGCTCATGGGAACGTTCCCTTGACGAGTCCGGCCTCGCGCAATAGCCTGACCGAATCCTCATGGGAACGTTCCCGCGACTGGCCGGACCGCACCCGCTGAGGTTTCATCAGCGAGCACACAAGGGAGTGTTTCATGAGGTCAAGACGCGCAACCACCGCGGCCTCCGTCATCGGAGCCGTACTGATCACGGTCGCCGCGGCCGGCTGTTCCGGCGGCGGGGGAGCGGATGCCGGCGACAGCGGTGATGGTCAGATCACCCTCACGATCACGACGTTCGGAACCATGGGCGTAGACGCGAACTACGAGAAGTACATGGAGGAGAATCCGAACATCAAGATCGAGGCGACCAATCTCGAGGGCGGCGGAGCCGCGCGTGACGACGCGTACGCGAAGATCGCCGCGAACACCGGACTCAGCGACATCGTCGCGATCGAAGAGGGCTGGCTCGGCACCATCCCTTCAGATGCTTTCGTCGACCTGCGCGACCACGGCATCGAGGACGTGAAGGACGACTGGCTCGACTGGAAGTACAAGCAGGGCACGGACTCGGAAGGTCGCGTCATCGGAGCCGGCCTCGACATCGGCCCCCAGGGCATCTGCTACCGCGGCGACCTCTTCGCCGCCGCCGGCCTGCCCAGCGAGCGCACCGAGGTCGCAGAGTACCTGGGCGGCGAGGACGCGACGTGGGATCGCTTCTACGAGGTCGGTCAGGAGTATGTCGACGCCAGCGGCGCGGCGTTCTGGCACAGCCCCCGATTCTTCTGGAACTCCTTCGTGAACCAGCAGGAAGAGGGCTACTACAAGAAGGACGGCGAGACGCTCAACATCGAGGGGAATGACGTGCTGAAGGAGCACTACATCGAGCTCGTGGACGCGGAGATGTCCGGCCTCGGTGCCGGGCTCCCCGGATGGGACGTCGGCCCCGAGGCCAAGGAGGGCGACTTCGCCGTCTACATGTGCCCGAGCTGGATGCTGGGCATCGTGCAGGGCTACTACGACGAGGGCACGACGGACAGCGGCTGGGACTTCGCCGATGTTCTCCCCGGTGGCTCGGCCAACTGGGGCGGCGCTTTCCTCGGTGTCTCCGAATCGTCGGAACACCAGGAGGAGGCGGCCAAGCTCGCTCTCTGGCTGGCTGCTCCCGAGCAGCAGGCGGCATCGTTCGAGCTGGCTGGCCCGTACCCGAGCACCCTCGAGGGGCAGGAACTCGTTGCGGACTCCGCGAATGCGTTCTTCAACGACGCACCCGTCGGGGAGATCTTCGCGGCGCGGTCCGAGGGCGTCATCGCTCAGGTCAAGGGGCCGGAGGACTCGAACATCCAGGACAACGTCTTCGGTCCGACACTGGACCGCGTGAGCCAGGGCGAGATCACCAGCGGTGAAGAGGCGTGGGACGAAGCCTTGAAGACGCTCGATCAGGTCGTCCGCTAGTCCGCACTCCACCGGTGGGGCGGCCGACTGTCGGAGGCCGCCCCACCACCATTCCCACCCGCGGCACTTCTCCTCGATTGGCAGAGAGATGACCACTTCCACCGCCGTCCGCCGGGCTCCATCGGGCCTGACGTTCCGGCAGAAGCTGAGTCGATTCGACTACGCAGCTTCTCCGTACCTCTATATCGCGCCGTTCTTCATCCTGTTCGCGCTCATCGGGCTCTTCCCGGTCATCTACACCTTCAACGTGTCGCTCTACGACTGGGATCTGCTGAAGGGCCAGGGCGACTTCGTCGGCCTGGCGAACTACGGCGCCGTGCTGAGCGACCCGTTGTTCTGGAACGCCTTCGGCAACACCATCAGCATCTTCCTGCTGTCGGCAATTCCGCAGCTGGTCGTCGCGACGATCATCGCCGCGCTGCTCGACCAGGCGCTGCGCGGCACGACGTTCTGGCGGATGAGCGTACTGCTGCCCTACATCGTGGCCCCGGTCGCGGTCGCGGTCATCTTCCTGCAGATCTTCAACCAGTACCACGGGCCGGTCGCCGGCCTTCTCGAGCTGATGGGCCTGGACCCCATCCGGTGGACCTTCGACGTCTTCCCGTCGCATGTCGCCATCGCGAGCATGGTGAATTGGCGCTGGACCGGCTACAACGCGCTGCTCCTCCTTGCCGCCATGCAGGCCGTGCCGCGTGACGTCTACGAGTCGGCTTCCCTCGACGGCGCGAGCAAAGCCCGCCGGTTCTGGTCGATCACGATCCCGATGATCCGGCCCACCATGATCTTCGTCGTGATCACCGCGACCATCGGCGGACTGCAGATCTTCACCGAGCCGAGGCTCTTCGACTCACGCACGTACGGGGGCGGTAACAAGCAGTTCCAGACGATCGTCCTCTACCTCTACGAGATGGCGTTCCCGCGACGAGACTTCGGGATGGCATCCGCCACCGCCTGGATCCTCTTCCTCATCATCATCCTCGCCGGCGTTCTCAACTTCGTGGTCGCCCGGGCCATCCGCACCACATCCGAGCGGCCCGTTCGACAGCCGGTCCAGAAGATCCTTCCACTGAAGCGAGGCGTATCATGAGCGCTGTCCTGGAGAAGAACCTCACGGCTGCGGGGGCCGGCCACGCGCCACCGCCGCAACGCAAGGCGAAGAACCACGAGACGCCAGGCATCTTGACCTACTCGATCCTGATCGCCTTCTTCCTGGTGTCGGCGTTCCCGCTGTGGTGGTCTTTCGTCATCGCCAGCCGGCAGTCCTCGGACGTCAACCTGGTGCCGCCGGCGATTCTGCCCGGCCCGAACTTCTTCGACAACATCACCAAGGTCTTCACGACGGTGCCCTTCGTCCAGGCGCTGATCAACAGCATCATCATCGCGGGCGCGATCACGATCTCGGTGGTGTTCTTCTCGACGCTCGCCGGCTACTCCTTCGCCAAGCTGCGCTTCCGGGCGAGCAACGGTCTGCTCCTCGCCGTGATCGCGACGATGGCCATCCCGACTCAGCTCGGCATCATCCCGCTGTTCATGCTCATGGCCGAATGGGAGTGGGTCGGGACGCTGCAGGCGGTCATCGTGCCGGGGCTGGTGACGGCGTTCGGCGTGTTCTTCATGCGCCAGTATCTGGTGGACGTCATCCCCGACGAGCTCATCGAGGCAGCACGGGTCGACGGCGCCTCGATGTGGGGCACGTTCTGGCACGTCGCCCTGCCGGCGGCTCGGCCCGCGATGGCGGTGCTCGCGCTGTTCACCTTCATGGCCGCGTGGACCGACTATCTGTGGCCGAGCCTGGTTCTCGGCCCCCGCAATCCCAGCGTGCAGACGGCTCTGGCCACCCTGAGCGCGAGCGGAGGGCAGACACCCGACAACTCGCTCGTCCTGGCGGGGGCCGTCGTGTCGGTCATCCCGCTTCTCATCCTCTTCTTCCTCGCGGGGAAGCAACTCATCGCAGGAATCATGCAGGGAGCAGTGAAGGGCTAGATGAACACCATCGACACGACGGCGGGCGCCGTCGCGGAGCGCGCGGATGACCAAGAGGTCGGCCTGACCTTTCCCCCTTCTTTCGTGATCGGCTCGGCCACCGCCGCCTACCAGATCGAGGGCGCGGTGGATGCCGACGGGCGGGGACCGTCCATCTGGGACACGTTCTCGGCCAAGCCGGGAGCCATCACGAACGGCGACACGGGGGAGATCGCTGACGACCATTACCACCGGGTCGAGGCGGATCTCGACCTGATGGCATCGCTGGGCCTCGACGCGTATCGCTTCTCCATCTCCTGGCCGCGCATCCAGGCGAGCGGCTCGGGGCCTGCGAACGAGCGCGGCCTGGACTTCTACTCGAGGCTGGTCGATGGGCTCATCGCCCGCGGCATCCGTCCCATCGCGACGCTTTATCACTGGGATCTGCCGCAGGCCCTCGAAGATCGGGGCGGGTGGACCAACCGGGAGACGGCGTATCGCTTCGCCGAGTACGCCGAGATCGTCGGTACCGCCCTGGGCGATCGGGTGCCGGTGTGGACGACCCTCAATGAGCCGTGGTGCAGCGCGTTCCTCGGTTACGGGTCGGGTGCTCACGCCCCGGGGCGCACCGATCCGGATGCTGCGCTTCGCGCCGCGCATCACCTCAACCTGGCGCACGGACTCGCGGTGGCGGCATTGCGCCGGGTGGTGCCGGCGGATGCCGAGGTCTCGGTGACGCTGAACTTCCATGTGCTGCGCGGAGCGGATGCGTCGTCCCCCGAGGCGCGGCGCCGCATCGATGCGCTTGCCAACCGCTCCTTCACGGGACCGATGCTGCACGGCGTCTATCCCGAAGATCTCCTTCAGGACACCGCCGACGTCACGGACTGGTCGTTCGTCCTCCCGGGCGACCTGGAGATCATCCACCAGCCGCTGGACTTCCTCGGGGTCAACTACTACTCCACGGCGACGGTGCGGATGTGGGACGGCGTCTCGGTTCGTCAGCGCGCGGATGGGCACAAGGATGTCGGCGGCTCGCCCTGGCCGGGCAGCGAGCACGTCGAGTTCCTCGTGCAGGACCCGCCTTACACCGCGATGGGGTGGAACATCGCGCCCGACGGGCTGGAGGAACTCCTGCTGTCACTGACCCGTGAGTTTCCGGCTCTCCCGTTGATGATCACCGAGAACGGTGCGGCGTTCGCGGATGAAATCGTCGGTGGCCGGGTGCGAGATGTTGCGCGTCTGGACTATCTGCGCCGCCACTTCGCCGCCGCCCACCGAGCTATCGAGCGCGGTGTCGACCTCCGTGGATACCTCGTCTGGTCGCTGCTGGACAACTTCGAGTGGGGGTACGGCTACACCAAGCGATTCGGGATCGTCCACGTAGACTACGAGACCCAGGAGCGCACCGTGAAAGACAGCGGTCGCTGGCTGGCGCGACTGATCGAGGGTCGCAGCATCCCGCACTGATCGGTGCTGGTTTTCCCGATGAGACGCTGGATCGAGGTCAGGACAGCATGAGTGCGCAGTCGGATCAAGAGGTCGCGCCGCCCACCCTGTTCGCGGTGGCGGCCATGGCCGGCGTCTCGAAGTCAACGGTCTCGCGGGTCATCACCGGCTCGCCCCATGTCACCCCCGAGTCGGTCGCGGCGGTGAACGCGGCCATCGCGCGCCTGAATTACATTCCCAACCGCGCTGCCAGGAGCCTCGTCGGGCGCAGGGCCCACATGATCGCCATGGTCATCCCCGAACGGACGGCGGATTTCTTCGCCGACCCGTACTTCGCCGAGGTCATCCAGGGTGCCGCGCTGTACGCATCGACGACCGGCTACATGCTCACTCTGCTCATCGAGTCGGGTGGGAACGCGGGGAAGACGAGGCAGTTCCTGCTGGGAGGCAACGTCGACGGAGCTCTTGTGCTCTCTCATCACACCGGCGCGCAGACCTACGCCGAACTGTCGCCGAGCCTGCCGATCGTTTTCGGGGTGCGGCCTCTGCAGCCCACGTCCCCGGCTGTCCACGTCGTGGACGTGGACAACGTGGAGGTCGGTTTCCGTGGCACCCGCGCGCTGATCGATGCGGGGCGCTCGCGAATCGCGACGATCGCCGGGCCGCTCGACACGGCGGCCGGGATGGACCGTATGGAGGGGTTCCGAAGCGCCCTGGCGGCTTCCGGACTCCGGGACGATCTCTTCGAGGTGGGTGACTTCACTCCTGCCAGCGGCGCACGCGCCATCGCGCGGCTTCTCGAGCGGGATCCGACGATCGATGCTGTGTTCTGCGCCTCGGCTCAGATGGGCTCGGGCGCGGCGACATACCTGCGCGAGCAGGGGGTGCTCATTCCGCACGCGATTGCGCTCACGGCGGCGGATGACAACTTCTTTGCCGCGAGCGCCTCGCTCACGACCCTCGATCTGCATACGGCCGAGAAGGGCGCCGTCATGGTGAAGACGCTCCTGACTCTGGTGGAGGGAAAAGAAGTGCCGTTGGTCACGACGATCGACTGTGACCTGGTTGAGCGATCATCGGTCTGAGGTCAACGTGAATAGTCGCCAAACCTCGTGATCTTCGAAAATAGGGTGCGGTCGCGATGTCGTGCGACCCGCAGGGTGGGGGAGAGGCTGGCCCCGTGACAGACCCACGGGATGCCCGTTGGGCTTCCAGGCACGCCTTGTGGTCAGACCATAGATGTACGGCTCCGCGGGGCCGGCATCGACGGGCCAGGAGAGAAACGTCGGGCCGGCCGGTCGTTGGTGGTGCCGCAGCGATCGACGGTGGTGCGCCGATAATGCACATTATGTCAATCCACGTGAATCGCACACGCCGCACGGCGGCTGCGCCCCTCCCCGCGCCGCGCTCACCGTATGGTGGACGCACCATCGCGGTGTCGACCGGAGCGGGAGGTGATGACATGCGTGAACGCCGGGCCACGAGCCTACCGCGGACGATCGCCCGGTGGATGCTGGGTGCAACGCTCCTGTTCACGGGAGTCGGACATCTCACCTTCGCGCGTGCCTCGTTCGTCGCCCAGGTTCCCGCGTGGATCCCCCTGCCGGTCGACTTCGTCGTGCTCGCGTCAGGCGTCGTCGAGATCGCGCTGGGCGTCGCGCTGCTGGTATGGGCGCGGCAGCGTGTGCTGATCGGGTGGATCACCGCGGCGTTCTTCGTGGCGATCTTCCCGGGGAACGTCGAACAGTTCGTCAGCGGCACGGATGCCTTCGGTCTGGACACCGATCTCTCCCGCGGCATCCGCCTGCTCTTCCAGCCTCTCCTGGTGATCTGGGCGCTGTGGTCCACCGGCGCGTGGCGCGCGTGGCGCGAGCGACATGATGGACGCACTGCTGCCCCCGCCGATCGCCCAGACCGCGATCCGCGCACGCTGTGAATCCCGCCCGGCGCTAGGCCTGGCCGAGTTCGCGTCGGGCAGAATTCAACGCCGCCTCGTAGGCATCCTTCTGCTCCCGGCCCCGAGGTCGCTCCCGGCGAACGGCGTAGCCCTCGTCGCCCGCTTCGGTGTCGAACCCTCCTGCGCGCCCGAGCACCTCGATCGCGTCCACGGTCGAGGTGACCGCTCCCCTGGTCTGCGCGTCGGCTGCCAGCGCCCGGTTCGACTTGCGATAGCTGAGGACGGCGACCACCAGTGCGCCGATACCGGTCAGGCCGCCCACCAAGGAGCCGATGCTTGATATCCAGTCCGTCACCGTAGGCATGGCGCAACGATAGCGACCATCGGGGCGCCCGAGTGCTGCTCCCCTGACGCTCCCCTGGCGGGTGTCCGACCCCGGCGGCACACTGGCAGCACCACCGACATCGGGAGCGGATGAGATGAACACGACAACGGCGCACGTGATCAAGCCCCTCACACCGGAGACCTTCCCCGCCTGGTTGGCGCTCGCGCAGAAACACAACGGGGTGTGGGGCGGATGCTATTGCTCCTACTTCCACGGCGACACCGAGGAGACGATCAAGAGGGAGCACGACGGGCCGACGTTCAAGCGACGTCTCGTGGATGAGGGTGTCGCCCACGCCGCCCTCGTCTTCGACGGCGACCAGGCGATCGCGTGGTGTCAGTACGGCAGTCCCCTCGAACTCCCCGGCATCTACCACCGCAAGGAATACGACGCCGGCGAGGGCCGCCCGGCACCGTGGCGCATCACGTGCTTCTTCGTCGATCGCGACCACCGCCGCTCGGGCGTCGCCCGGGAAGCCCTGGACGGCGCGCTCGCGCTGATCTCCCAGGCCGGCGGGGGCGAGGTGGTCTCGTTCCCGAACGAGCTGGTGCCCGACAAGAAGACGTCGTCCTCCTTCCTTCACAACGGCACGAGGGCCATGTTCGAGAAGGCGGGATTCACCTTCGAGCGCCACATCGGCAAGCGCAAGACCGTGATGCGCATCACCGTGCCGCCGACCGTTGCGGCAGGGACTCGCGCTTAGGTCAGCACGCGGTAGCGCAGATGCACCTCGCTGGCGAAGGCCGAGGTGTCGACGCGTTCCAGCCCGCCGTCCTTCTCGATCGCGTCGCGCGGGCTGTGCGTCATGAGGTACACCGGCACTCCGAGCATCCCGCCGTACGGGATCTCACCCGCCTCCACCGTCTGCGTCTTGTTGGCGCCGCCGATGACCGCGCCGATGTCCGCGACGACACCGCCGACGACGGCCTCATCGCCGGCATCCACCGGAAAGCCGTTCATCCAGTCGACTCCCCCGTCGGCATCGGCCATGAAGCCGTCCAGGCTCACCGTTGCGTGAATCAGTACCTTCGCCATCGCTCCCCCTCGAGCATCGTGTGCACAGATGAGGTGAGTCGAGTGGCTCACCTCAACGCAGCGTAGACCGGCGGGATGTGTCGGCGAGGTTCCCCGAATTGCGCGAGCGCACGTTCGATTTCGGCACCCTGCCTGTGCTTCGGGCGCTGCGGGATTTTTTCACGACGGCCAACGCGGCGCGCACCATCGCCGCGCGGTACGGGGTGTCTGTCGACCGAGAGCCGAACGCCCCGGCGACCTCGAGGTGAGCGGATCGCCGCGCCGTCCGGTCGATCTCGATCCGGCCCGCCTCCGGATCGGTGGAGCGGCGTGGGGCCTGCGACGGCCTTACGCGCTCGCCGCAGTCGCCGCCTGCAGCGCGATGCGGATCATGTCGCCGAACGTCTGCTCCCGCTCTGCGGCGGTGGTCTCCTGGCCCGTGACCAGATTGTCCGACACCGTGCAGATGCTCAGCGCCCGGCGGCCGTAGTACGCGGCCAGCGTGTAGAGCCCGCTCGTCTCCATCTCGACGCCCAGCACGCCGTGCCGCACGAACGGCTCGTTGAGCTCGGGTCGCGTGGTGTAGAACTGGTCGCTCGACAGCAGGAGCCCCACGTGCACGGCGGATGCCACCGGCTCCCGTTCACTGGCCTCGACCGCCGCGCGCAGCAGCGAGAAGTCGGCGACGGGCGCGTAGTCGAGCCCGTGGAACCGCACGCGGTTGATGCCGGAGTCCGTGCACGCACCGTTGGCGATGATGATGTCGCGCAGCGCGAGCCGGTCGGTGAGTGCCCCGCACGATCCGACCCGCACGACGGTCTGCACGTCGTACGCCTCGAACATCTCGTTCGCGTAGATCGCCATCGACGGCTGACCCATGCCCGACCCCTGCACCGAGACGCGCGTGCCCTGCCAGGTTCCGGTGTAGCCGAGCATCCCGCGCGTCTGGCTGTACAGCTCGGCGCCCTCGAGGAAGGTCTCGGCGATCCACTTCGCCCGCAGCGGGTCGCCCGGGAACAGGACGATGGGGGCGATCTGGCCGGGCGCGGCAGCGATGTGGGTGCTCATCCGCCCACAGTAGGTCAGTCGGCTGTACGCGCGGTCGGCCCCGGCTCTCCGCCGTCTGCGATGATGGCCGGCACGCGGAGCAAGGAGGAACGATGCCCCCCAAGATCGTCGTGCTGGGCGCGACCGGCTACACCGGCGACCTGATCGTCGAGGCCCTGGTGCGTCGGGGCGGCTCGCCCGTGCTGGCCGGACGCAACCCGCTGAAGCTCGCCGACGCGTCGGCGCGCCATGCGCGGCTGCCGACGCGGGTGGTGGATGCCACCGACGCTGCCGCCGTCGCCGGCATCCTCTCCCCCGGCGATGTGCTGGTCAGCACCGTGGGGCCGTTCGAGAAGGTCGGGTGGGCGGGTGCGGAGGCCGCCGTGCGCGCCGGGGCGCACTATCTCGATACGACCGGTGAGGTCGGGTTCGTGCGGGCGCTGCAGGACCGTCACGACGGGGCGGCCCGAACCGCCGGCATCCTCATGCTGCCCGCATTCGGCTACGACTACGTGCCGGGGATGCTGGCCGGTGCCCTCGCCCTGGAACGCGCCGGGGCCGATGCCACGACGCTGCGCATCGGGTACTTCGCCGCCGGATCGCTGCGCGGCGGCATCAGCAAGGGGACGCGGGCCACCCTCGCCGCCGGCATCCTGCAGTCGAGCCCGGTGTGGCGCGAGGGGCGACTGCAGCAGGTGCCGACGGCGGGGCGCACCTACGCGTTCGACCTGCGCGGCTCCACGCGCACCGGCATCCTCGTCTCGGGGACCGAGGTGCTCTTCCTGCCGCCGCTGTACCCGACGCTGCAGACCGTGGAGGACTACAACGGCTGGTTCCCGCGCACCGCGCGGCTGATGCCGCTCATCACGCGGCTCGCGCGGGGTATCGGCACGGTGCCGGCGGGGCGCCGGCTGATCGAGCGGATCGCCGGTGCCGGCGGTGGCTCCTCCCCCGGTCCCGATGCCGCTGCGCGGGCCCGCACGCGCACCCGCGTCGTGGCGACGGCGAGTGACGCGGCCGGGGTCATGGTGGCGGAGGCGCACCTCGATGCCCCGAGCCCGTACACACTCACCGCCGACCTTGTGGCGGTGGCGGCGGAGCGGCTCCGCTCATCGGTGCCCGCTGCGTTCGGGGTGCAGGGTCCGATTCAGGGGTTCGGCCTGGCCGCGCTGCAGGAGATGGGTGCCGATGTGGGGATGACGGTCGACGTCAGCTCAGGACCACGAGGAGGCTGAGCGCGGCCAGGAGGGCGGACAGCGGTGCCATCGTGTAGCGCTCGGGCTTGCTGCGGGAGATGCCGTTCATCGCTATGCCGAGCACGAAGTAGGCGAAGACGACCCACATCGCGACCGTGGAGACGGCATCGGGCACGAGGTCGATCACCCCGGCGCAGTCCAGCGCCAGCAGGGCGATGACCGCGTAGATCACGACGGACACCGCACTGCCGATGCGCAGGCGCGTCGGCAGGATCCGGTGGGTGCCGCCCCAGGCGAAGCGTCCGAGCGGGGCGCCGAAGATCAGCGCGAACTGGAAGACGGTGAGGAGTCCGAGGAGCGCGGTGAGGGCGTAAGCGGCGATCACGGCCTGAGCCTAGCGGGGAGGAGGTGGTTGCCCGGATCAGTCCGGGTTCGCGATGCCTCGTTCGCGGACGTCCTGCGGCTGTCGTTCTACGTCGTCGATTGGGAGGCGTCGGACATGGACGCGTTCATGGCGGGCGTGACCGAGGTCGCGGCGGAGATCGGCCTGCCGCTCCCGATGCCTCCGGCATCCCTCATCGGCGTCGAGAGTCTCTTCGCGCCGGGCGTGCTCGTGGAGGTCGAGGTCACGGCGCTCGCCGCCTGAGGCGAGGTGCCTGCGGGGCGCGCGAGCGGGGCGCGCGTTGCGTAGGGTGCAGGCACGCCGTCGGGTCGCTCCGATGCGATCGGACCGCGATTGTCGGGTGCGGCCGCGCGGCCGGAGGCAGGCTGGATGTCGAAAGGGGAAGCCGTGATCGCTGTTCTCAACCGGCTCGTCGAGTACGTCGAGCATCACCTCACCGAGGACATCGACATCGGCGGTCTCGCGACAGGTCTCGGCACGACCGAGTACCACGTGCGGCGCATGTTCTCGTCGCTGGCGGGCATGCCGCTGTCGGAGTACATCCGTCGGCGGCGCATGACCGTCGCGGCGGCGGAAGTGCTGGCCGGCGACGTGCTGGTGGACATCGCGGTGCGCTACGGGTACGGCTCGACCGAGGCATTCCAGCGCGCTTTCCGTGCGGTGCACGGTGTCGGTCCCGGTGACCTTCGCCGTCACGGCGGCCCCCTTCGCTCGCAATCGCAACTCAGGTTCCGCCTGACCGTAGAAGGGAACACCCCGATGGACACCCGCATCACCGCGCAGCCCGCCTTCCGCATGATCGGCCACGCGACACCCGTCCCGCTCATCCACGTGGGCGCGAACCCCCACATCCAGGCGTTCATCGCCGGGCTCCCGGCCGACGAGCACGCCCGCCTGAAGCGGCTCGGCAATGCCGCACCGACAGGGCTGCTGCAGGTCAGCGCCGACGTCGATCCCGACTACACCGAGGGCAGCGAGCTCACCTACCTGCACGGCGTGGCAGTCGACGCGCACAGTTCCGTACCTGCCGATCTGACCGTGATGGAGGTGCCCCCGGGTGACTGGGCGGTCTTCCGCACGTCCGGCCCGTACCCCGAGGCTCTGCAGTCGATGTGGGCGGCCACGGCCACCGACTGGTTCCCGTCGAACCCGTGGCGTCTGCGGCCGGGACCGGCGCTCGTCGCGGTGCTCGAGCGCGCCGAGGACTTCGCAACCGCGACGTGCGAGCTGTGGTTGCCGGTCGAGCGCGGGTGATGCGGCGCTCCGGCATCCGTCAGAGGGCCTTGCGCATCTGCTGGGTCACCACGTCGTAGCCCGACGATCCGTACAGGCTGATCGCGGTGGCGTTGTGCCCGAACACGTTGAGCTCCAGCGCGCCGACGCCCGTCTCCCGGGTGGCCTGCTCCACGGCCGCGAGGAGGGCACGGCCGTAGCCCTTGCCTCGGTGGGGCTCGGCGACCTCGATGTCGTAGAGGAAGGCGACATCCGGTGCGCCGCGGGGGTGGTCCAGGCTGACCCAGGCCCGCCCGACCGGGGCGCCGGCGGCATCCACCGCCGTGAGCAGGAGCGTGCGCGGGGTCTGCAGGCCGTCGGGGAGCAGTTCAGCGTTCTCGTCGAGGGCGCGCTGCACCGCGCCGTCCGCCGCCCAGCGGCCTGCGGCTACCTGCTCGGCCGCGTACTCCGTGGCGATGGTGGTCTGCCACTGCGCGTACTCGTCCGGGGTCATCGGCCGTACGGTGAGAGCTGTCATGGCGCCCATGATGGCACGGCCTCCCACCGCCGATCGGTGGCGGGTTGTCGACATTCAGGCTGTGACCGGGTCGCCGATCGGCGCCGGGCTGTCGGAATTCAGGCTGTGACCCCGTCGCCGGCCCGTGGCGGGCCGAATACCCCCGCGGAGCCTGAATTCCGACACCGGGCGGCCGCGCCGCTGCCGGCCACCCAGCCGGCGCGTCCCTGCCTCGTGGGAAGCCGACATCCCGACGGCGGCCGGGCTCCGCCGGGTCGCTGTTGCCCGCTGTCGGAATTCAGGCTGTGACCCGGTCGCCGGCCCGTGGCGGGCCGAATTCCCCCGCGGAGCCTGAATTCCGACAGCCGCGGCGGCCGCCCGGCTGCGGCGGCTGCCCCGCGGCTGAGGTCGGGCGGTCCGGGGCCCGCTGCTCCCCGGCTCGGGCGCCGGGCTGTCGGAATTCAGGCTGTGACCGCGTCGTCGACCCGTGGCGGGCGGAACTATCCCGCACCGCCTGAATTCCGACGGGGCAGCGGCGGCGGGTGCGGGCGGATGCCGGCCCGTGCTCCGCCGGGTCGCTGTACCGCGCTGTCGGAATTCAGGCTGTAACCGCGTCGTCGACCCGTGGCGGGCGGAACTATCCCGCACCGCCTGAATTCCGACAGCCGTGGCGGCTGCGCGAGCGGGCGGGGTCAGCGGCGCGGGGTCCAGCCGGAGGGGCGAGGGTCCTCGCCCATCGCGCGCTCACGGTCGGCGGCGGCCGACCAGCCCTGCGCGGCGCCGACGGCGTCGAAACCGCCGCGCGCGAGACGCACCCCCACATCGTCGTGATGCATGCGCGGAGCACCGCCCCGGCGGGTGGATGCCCGCACGCTCCAGGCGTCGTCGGCGAAACCGCCCCCGCGGAACACCCGGTAGTCGCCGTAGCGGGCGGGGTCGAGCAGGTCCCAGCACCACTCCCACACGTTGCCGAGCGTGTCGAACAGGCCGTTGAGGTTGGGGAGCTTGCCGCCCACGTCGTGGGGCGCGGTGCCGCCGTCGGCTGCCGTCCACGCCACCTGGTCGAGCGGCCCGTAATGGGCGCCGGTCGACCCCGCGCGGCACGCGAACTCCCATTCCGCCTCGGTCGGCAGGCGGTAGCCGTCGGAGTCGACGTGCCACGTGACGTCCTCCCCATCGAACGTGTAGGCGGGGTCCAGGCCCTCCCACTCGGATGCCGCGTTGCACACCCGCACTGCGCGCAGCCAGCTCAGGTCGCTCGCCGGCCGCCGCGGGTACGGCGCCGGCTCGCCGAGCAGCTCGCCGAGCTGCTCCTGGGTGAGCGCGTACACGCCGATCTCGAACGGCTCCAGGGTCACCTGCCAGCGGCGCTCACGGCGGGCGTCATGCAACATGACGGTGCCGCCGGCGATCCGCGCCATTTCGAGATCCTTCACTCCAGGACTCTAGCGTCGGTCGCGGCGGCACCGGGTCGTGCGTCGCTCAGCGTGGGGGCTCCGCGCGGAGAGTGCTCACAGGGTGTCGTCCCCCGAGGTCGTGGTCGAGCGGCGGGTGACCCGCTCGCCCGCGGCGGGGTCGACGGCGGTGCGCGAGACGGTCTCCGTGGACCGGCGGCGCGCCATCAGCACGATGCCGATGAGGAACACGAGCGCCCCGGCGCCCATCAGGATGTACCCGATCATGTCGAGGTTGACCCACTCCACCTCGACGTTGACCGCGAAGACGAGGATCGCTCCGATGACGAAGAGCGCGATTCCGGCTCCGATGCTCATGATGATTCCTTTCGGTTCGGGTAGCTCCGGAATCTTCTCGTGACCCATCCCGGCGATGGGAGGGGTTGACACCCTGCCTCCGACTGTGCCGTGTCGACGGTCAGCGATAGCGTGGCGCGCATGGCACGCGTGATCTTCTACACCGCAACGACGCTCGACGGCTACCTCGCAGACGAGTCCGATTCGCTGGACTGGCTCTTCGCGGTCCCCGGCGGCGAGGGCGGGGATGCCGACTTCCACACGTTCCTCGACGGCATCGGCGTGCTCGTGCAGGGGTCATCGACCTACGAGTGGGTGCTCGAGCATGAGGATCTCATCGCGCACCCCGACAAGTGGCCGTCGTTCTACGGTCCTCGCCCGACGTGGGTGTTCACGACGCGGCAGCTGCCGACGGTTCCCGGCGCCGACGTGCGGTTCGCCTCGGGCACCGTCACCGACAGCTGGGCGGAGATCCGCTACGCGGCGGGCGACCTCGACGTGTGGGTCGTGGGCGGGGGCGACCTCGCGGGGCAGTTCGCCGATGCCGGGCTGCTCGACGAGATCCGGGTGTCGATCGCTCCCGCGACCCTCGGCGCGGGCAAACCCTTGCTGCCTCGCCGTCTCGGCTCCGACCGGCTGACGCTGGTGGATGCCCGTCGCAACGGCCAGTTCGCCGAGCTGGTCTACTCGGTGCGCCCCTGACGTGGGTCGATCTGCACCCACGCGGGATGCTTCGGCTGGCGGCCGTCCCCTGACGACGTGCCGGTGAGCCGGCGGCGCACCCACGGGCCCACGTGGGTGCGATAGTACGCCGCCCCGCGCAGCCCGGTCTCCGGCAGCTCCGGCAGCGACCACCAGCCCTCGGGTGCGCCGATACCCAGCGCATCGAGCACGCGCGCCGCCACGCGGTGGTGGCCGCGGCCGTTCATGTGCAGCCGGTCCTGGGACCAGTACGGCGGCGTCGACAGCTCGCGGTCGGGCCAGTTGAACGCCGTCACGACGTCGGGCCGGTCGCCCATGCGCTCTGCGACCGCGGCCGACAGTAGGTCGCCGCGGCGCTGGATGACACGGCTCAGCGGCAGCTGACCCGACGGGTTGGCGCCCGACAGCAGGATCAGTGTCACACCCTCCTCATCGCAGCGGCGCAGGACGTGCGAGAAGGCATCCACCACCTGTGACACCGAGGTACGAGGGCGCAGCATGTCGTTGCCGCCGCCGTTGAACGACAGATGCGTGGGACGCAGCGCCAGAGCGGGTTCCAGCTGCTCGGCGATGATCGGCGCGATCAGCTTGCCGCGGATGGCGAGATTGGCGTACTCGATCGGTTCACCCGCGGCATCCGCCCACCCCTGCGCGACCAGATCGGCCCAGCCGCGCTCACGGCCGTCGGGCAGGTCGTCGCCGACGCCCTCGGTGAAGGAGTCGCCGATGGCGACGTAACGAACGGATGCCACCGGCACAGCCTACGCGCCGTCACCGGTCGTCGAGAGCCAGGCCACGGCGATCTGCGAGTCCCCAGGCGGCCGCGGCGGCGACGGCGAAGAACCCCGCGAAGATCACGAACAGCAGCGGCGCTCCCCCACCGGCCAGCAGCGGCGGCACCGTGAGCGGGGCGACGATCGAGGCGATGCGCCCGACGCCGGCGGCCCAGCCCGACCCGGTCGCGCGCAACGACGTCGGGTACATCTCCGGGGTCACGGCGTAGAGGGCGCCCCAGGCGCCGAGGTTGAAGAACGACAGCGCCATACCGGCGGCGATGATCGCGCCCTCCCCCGTCGCGGTGCCGAAGAACACCGCGGCCACCGCTGAGCCGACGAGGAAGACCGACAGGGTGAGCCGGCGGCCCCATACCTCGATGAGCCACGCGGCGACGGCGTAGCCCGGCAGTTGCGCGAGGGTGATGATGAGGGTGAACCCGAACGAGCGCACGAGGTCGTACCCCTGGGCGACGAGGATCGTGGGGATCCAGATGAACGCCCCGTAGTACGAGAAGTTCACGCAGAACCACACGAGCCACAGGCACGCGGTGCGCACGCGGAACTCCGCCGACCAGAGCGCGGCGAGGCGTTCACGGGTGCGCACGGCCGCGGGAGGCGCCGCCGGGGCGGCGACGGCATCGGCGGGCCGCGCCGCGGCGATGTGCCCGGCGGCATCCTCGAACGACCGGGTCACCGCGTCGGCTTCGGCCGTGCGGCCGCGTCGCTCGAGCCAGCGGGCCGACTCGGGAAGCCCCCAGCGCACGATGAGCGCGTACACCGCCGGAATCGCGCCGAGGACGAACGCCCACCGCCAGCCGTCCTCCGAGGACGGCACCACGAAGTAGCCGATGAGGGCTGCGGCGGTCCATCCGACGGCCCAGAACGCCTCGAGGATCACGATAAGCCGCCCGCGCATACGCGCCGGGGCGAACTCGCTCACGTAGGTACTCGCTACCGGCAGTTCGGCGCCGAGGCCGAGACCGACGAAGAAGCGCAGCACGAGCAGCACCGCGAGGCCGCCCACGAGCGCGCTCGCGCCGGTGGCGATGCCGTAGACCAGCAGGGTCAGCGCGAACACCTGCCGGCGCCCGAACCGGTCGGCCAGCAGGCCCCCGAGGCTCGCGCCGATCGCCATGCCCACGAACCCGACCGAGGCGATCCACGCCGTCTCATGCGGCTGCAGCGACCACTGCACGGCCAGCGCCGCGATGATGAACGAGATGAGCCCGACATCCATCGCATCCAGCGCCCAGCCGATGCCCGACCCCGTCAGCACCCGCAGGTGGCGCTTCGTGAACGGCAGGCGATCCAGGCGCTCCGACGCGGTGTCGGGCGCGTTCGCGGGTGCGGTGGCGGCTTCAGGCATACCGTCATCGTACGGATGCCGGCGACCTCCGCCGCGCCGGATCAGCGCGACGCGAGCATGTCGTGCACGAGCGGGGCGACGGTGGAGCCGTACAGCTCGATGGAGTGCATCATCTTCTCGTGCGGCAGCGTGCCGGTGGAGTACTTCAGGTCGAACCTGTCGGCACCGAGCGTCGTGACCGTTTCGACGATCTTGCGCGCCACCGTCTCGGGCGATCCCACGTACATCGACCCCTCCGGACCGACGTCGTGCTGGAAGCGCAGGCGGTTGTACGGCGGCCAGCCGCGTTCGCGGCCGATCGTGTCGTTCATGGCGGCGAAGTGCTCGTACGCCTCGTCCCACGCCTGCTGGTCGGTGTCGGCGATGTAGCCGGGCGAGTGCACGCCCACCGGACGGGTGTCATGCCCGAAACTCTCCAGCGACCGGTGGAACAGGTCCACGAACGGCCGGAAGCGGTGCGCCGGGCCGCCGATGATCGCGAGCATGAGGCCGTAGCCGTACCGGGCCGTGCGCACGACCGACTCCGGGCTGCCGCCCACCCCGACCCACGCGGTGAGCCCGTTCTCGGTCTTGGGGAACACGTCGGCATCCGTCAGCGCCGCCCGTGTCGTGCCCTGCCAGGTCACGGGGCGTTCGGTGAGCAGCTCGGAGAACAGCTCGAGCTTCTCTTCGAACAGCACCTCGTAGTCGGCGAGGTCGAAGCCGAACAGCGGGAACGATTCGATGAACGAGCCGCGGCCGAGGATCACCTCTGCGCGCCCCGACGACAGCGCGTCGAGCGTCGCGAACCGCTCGAACACCCGCACGGGGTCGTCGCTGGAGAGCACGGTGACGGCGGTGCCGAGCCGGATGTCGCGGGTGCGTGCCGCGATGGCGGCCAGCACGACCTCCGGGCTCGAGACGGCGAACTCGCGGCGGTGGTGCTCCCCCACGTTGAAGGCGGCGAGCCCCAGTTCGTCGGCGAGCACCGCCTGGTCCACGAGGTGGCGGATGGTCTGCGCCGCGCTCAGCAGCTCCCCATCCGGTCCCCGGGTGATGTCGCCGAACGTGTCGAGTCCGAGTTGCAGTGCCGTGTCGGTCATCCGCGGCTCCTTTCCATTCATGCGCATGCAACACGACGGTGCCGTTCCGCATTCCCCCGCGCTGCCGCGACGCTCGCGTGCGCCGGCATCCGTTCGCTCGGCGTTCCGGGCGTAGGAGATGTGGCGTGCGTAGGTGGTTTCAGCGGGGATCGGTCCTGTGGTCGCCCCATCTCCTACGCTCGCGACGGCGCGGGCGCGGGTGCGGGCGCGGATGCCGTGGCGCACCGCATTCCCCCGCGGATGCCGCGCGCGTACGGTGAAGGCGTGACGGTGTACGCCGACCGGGTCGCGGCGGGCGTCGCTCTGGCGGCGGCCCTCGACGCGTGGCGCGGCACGGCGGCCGTCGTGGTGGGGATCCCGCGGGGCGGCGTCGTGGTGGCGGCCGCCGTCGCCCGCGAGCTCGACATGCCGCTCACGGCCGTCGCGGTGCGCAAGCTCGGCATCCCCTCGCACACCGAGGTCGCCGCGGGGGCCATCGCGCAGGACGTGCGGGTGCTCAACGACGAAGCGACCGACGGCCGGTGGGTGACCCCCGCGCAACTGGCCGAGGTGGAGCAACGGGAACGCGCCGAGCTGCGGCGGCGGGCGCAACGCTACGGGCTCGGCGGCGTGGACCTCGCCGGTCGCACCGCGATCGTCGTGGACGACGGGGTGGCCACCGGTGCGACGGCCACCGCCGCCTGCCGCGCCGTGCGGGCCCTGGGGGCCGCGTACGTGGTGCTGGCGGCGCCGGTCGCGCCGGCGCGATGGCAGCCGCCGGCGGATGCCGCAGACGAGTGGGTGTGCCCGCAGCCGGTGCGGGACTTCTGGGCCGTCGGCGCGTTCTACGACGATTTCCGCCAGACCAGCGACGAGGAGGTCGTCGCGCTGCTGCGTGACGCTCCTCGTCGCTGAGCAGGTCAGCCCCGCAGTGCCGCGCGCAGGGTGTCGAGGCCGACGCCGCCGATGTCCAGCGCCCGCTTGTGGAACGCCTTGATCGAGAAGTCGGCGCCCTCGCGTTCGGCGACCTCGTCGCGCAGCTGCTCCCAGATGCGCTGGCCCACCTTGTACGCGGGAGCCTGACCCGGCCAGCCGAAGTAGCGGTTCACCTCGAAGCGCACGAACTCGTCGGGCATGTTGACGTTGCGGCGCATGAACTCCAGCGCGTAGTCGTAATCCCAGGTGCCCGTACCGTCCAGGCGCGGCTTCTGCAGGTGCACGCCGATGTCGAGCACGACGCGGGCGGCGCGCATGCGCTGGCCGTCGAGCATGCCGAGGCGGTCGGCCGGGTCGTCGAGGTAGCCCAGCTGCTCCATGAGCCGCTCGGCGTACAGCGCCCATCCCTCGGCGTGGCCGCTCGTGCCGGCCAGCAGTCGACGCCAGGAGTTCAGCTGCGCACGGTTGTACACCGCCTGCGCGATCTGCAGGTGGTGGCCGGGGACACCCTCGTGGTAGACGGTCGTGAGCTCGCGCCAGGTGTCGAAGGTGTCCACGCCCTCCGGCACCGACCACCACATGCGCCCGGGACGGGAGAAGTCGTCGGTGGGGCCGGTGTAGTAGATGCCGCCCTCGTTCGTCGGGGCGATCATGCACTCGAGGCGGCGGATGGGCTCGGCGATGTCGAAGTGGGTGCGGCCCAGCTCCTCGACGGCGCGGTCGCTGGTCTCCTGCATCCAGCGCTGCAGCGCCTCGGTGCCGTGCAGCTGACGGGAGGGGTCGGCCTCGAGCAGCGCGACGGCCTCTTCGACCGTCGCTCCGGGAGAGATCTGCTCGGCGATCGACTCCTGCTCGGCGACCATGCGGGCGAGTTCCTCGATGCCCCACTCATAGGTCTCGTCGAGGTCGATCTCGGCACCGAGGAAACGGCGCGAGTGCAGCGCGTAGAGCTCGCGGCCCACGGCATCCGTCGCCGACGCCTCGGGTGTGAGCTCATTGGCCAGGAACGAGGCCAGCTCGTCGTAGGCCACCCGGGCGGCGTTGCTGTTGTCGGTCAGGTCGCGTGCGAGGGAGGCCGGCAGGTGGCCCTCGGCGGGGGCCGCCTCGGCGGCGAAGCTGGCGAAGAAGCCCGCGTCTGCGGTGTAGCGGCCGATCTGCGTGACCACTTCGAGCACCTGGCGCCGCGCCGGCACGACGCCCTGCGCGATGCCTTCGCGCAGCGTCTCGATGTAGCCGGAGATCGCGGCGGGGACAGCCCGCAGCCGCTCGGAGACGATGCCCCAGTCCTCGACCGTGTCGGTGGGCATGAGGTCGAACGCCGAGCGCAGGTCCTGCGCGGGCGAGGCGATGACGTTGAGGTCGCGCAGATGCGCCTTCGCCGCGTGCAGTTCGAGGCTCAGGCGCAGTTCGCGCGTGAGGTCTTCCTTCGTGACGGCGTCGATCTCGTCGACGGGCTCTGCCGCTTCCAGCGCCGTGAGGGTCTGTCGTGCGGCCTCGGCTGCCCGGTCGGCACCGGCCGGCGACAGGTCGTCGAAGCGGCCGTTGTGCTCGGTGCGGCCGATGTAGGTCGCCAGGATCGGGGACAGTTCGGCGGCGGTGTCCACCCAGGCGTCCGCGATCGCATCGATCGGGGTCGTGGGACGAGAGGTGTCAGTCATCCTTCGAGCCTAGAACCCGCGCACGCCGACGCGAACCCCGGGACTGCTCAGTGGCCGGCTTCGTCCCAGTCCGCGCCGCGACCGATCTGCACATCCAGCGGCACCGAGAGGTCGGCGGCATCGCCCATGCGTTCGCGGACGATCCGCTCCGCGGCATCCCACTCCCCCGGCGCCACCTCGACGACCAGTTCGTCGTGGATCTGCAGCAGCACGCGCGAACGCAGCTGCTGCTGGGCGAACTCGGCGTGGATGCGGAACAGCGCGATCTTCATGATGTCGGCGGCGCTGCCCTGGATGGGGGCGTTCAGCGCTGCCCGCTCGGCGTTCTCGCGCAGCACCCGGTTGGGGCTGGAGAGATCCGGGAACGGGCGCCGACGGCCGAAGATCGTCTCGGTGTAACCGTCGATCTTCGCCTGCTGCACGGCGGAGCGCAGGTAGTCGCGCACCGCACCGAAGCGGGCGAAGTACTCCAGCATCAGGCCCTTGGCCTCGGACTGCTCGATGCGCAGTTGCTTGGAGAGGCCGAACGCCGACAGGCCGTAGACGAGGCCGTACGACATCGCCTTGACCTTCGTGCGCATCGCGGAGGTGACTTCCTCCGGCGTGACGCCGAACACCCGTGCGCCGACGAAGCGGTGCAGGTCCTCGCCGGAGTTGAACGCTTCGATGAGCCCCGGGTCGCCGGAGAGGTGCGCCATGATGCGCATCTCGATCTGGGAGTAGTCCGCCGTCAGCAGCGTCTCGTACCCCTCGCCGACCTGGAAGGCGGCGCGGATGCGGCGGCTCTCGGTGGTGCGGATCGGGATGTTCTGCAGGTTGGGGTCGGTGCTGGACAGGCGCCCGGTCTGGCTGCCGGTCTGCACGTAGGTCGTGTGGATGCGCCCGTCCGCGGCGATGGCGGTGTCGAGCGACTCGATGATCTGGCGCAGCTTGGTGGCCTCGCGGTGCTGCAGCAGCTGGTCGAGGAACGGATGCGGGTGGGATTCCTGCAGATCGGCCAGCACCGCGGCATCCGTGGAGTACCCGGTCTTGGTCTTGCGGGTCTTCGGCAGCTGCAGCTGCTCGAACAGCACCTCCTGCAGCTGCTTGGGGGAACCGAGGTTCACCTCGCGCTCGATGGTGGCGTAGGCCTGCTGCGCGATGGCGTCGGCACGCTCGGCGAGCTCGGCCGAGAAGCCCGACAGCTTCTCGTGCGACACGGCGACACCGGCCAGCTCCATGTCGGCGAGGGTGATGAGGGTCGGCAACTCGATGTCGGTGAGCACGGATGCCACGGACTCGGGCAGCTCCTCGCGGAGGGCGTCCGCGACACGCAACGTGAACCACGACACCTGGCCGGGCGTCGCGCCCTCGGTCTCGGGCACGAGCTGGCTGGGGTCGGCTTCGGGCAGCTTCTCGCCGAGGTAGCGATCGACGAGGTCGGAGAGGCTCTTGTCGGGGAAGCTGGGGCGCAGCAGCCAGCCCGCCACGATCGCGTCGAACACGAGCGCGTCGACGACGACGCCCGCCCGGCGCAGCGCCTTGACCTGCGGCTTGGCGTCGGAGAACACCTTCGGCGCGGCCGAGGCGAACCAGCCTGACAGCACGGCGCTCGTCTGGTCGGTCCAGTCGACCTCGACGGCGGTGTCGGCGGTGGCGAGGCCGACGCGCTCGGGCAGTCCACCGCTCATCGCGACGGTGACGGCGACCTCACCCTGGGCGGCGTCGAGCCACGCGGTCAGGCCGGCGGCGTCGGGCTGGGTCGGGGTGGGCGCGGCGACGGCGGGGGCGGCATCGGGGCCGGGACCCGGATCGATCGCGCCGGCCGCCTCGAACACGCGCGGGAGGAGCGTGCGGAACTCGAGCCGGGCGAAGATGTCACGCACGGCCTGGGCGTCGATCGGCTTGACCGCGAGGTCTTCGGGGGTGACGGGCAGCTCGACGTCACGCAGCAGCCGGTTGAGGGTGCGGTTGCGCCGCACGTCGTCGAGGTGCTCGCGCAGGTTGCCGCCGACCACGCCCTTGATCTCGCCCGAGCGCTCCAGCAGCTCGTCGAGCGAACCGTACTGGGTGAGCCACTTCACGGCGGTCTTCTCCCCCACCTTCGGCACGCCGGGCAGGTTGTCGCTCGTCTCGCCCACGAGGGCCGCGATGTCGGGGTAGTTCTCCGGCGGCAGGCCGTACTTCTCGATGACCGCGGCGGGGTCGTAGCGCTTCAGCTGCGACACGCCCTGCACGCTCGGGTACAGCAGCGTGATGTCGTCGTTGACGAGCTGGATGGTGTCGCGGTCGCCCGAGCACACCAGCACGTCGAAGCCGGCGGCCGCGCCCTCGGTGGCGAGGGTGGCGAGGATGTCGTCGGCTTCGAAGTCCTCCTTCTGCAGCACCGTGATGTTCATCGCGGCGAGGCAGTCCTGCAGCAGCGGGATCTGACCCTTGAACTCCGCAGGCGACTCGGAGCGGTTGGCCTTGTACTCGGCGTACTCGCGGGTGCGGAACGACTGCCGCGAGGTGTCGAAGGCGACCGCGACGTGCGTCGGCTTCTCGGCCTTGAGCAGGTTCACGAACATCGACAGGAACCCGTAGATGCCGTTGGTGTGCTGGCCGTCCTTCGTCGTGAAGTTGTCGACCGGGAGGGCGAAGAACGCCCGGTATGCCAGCGAGTGGCCGTCGACGATCAGAAGGGTAGGCTTTGCGGCATCCGTCACCATGACAGCCTAACTTCGGGCTGGGACAGCGTGAGCCGAGAGTGGGATATGACCGATCAGAACGCCGTGGCCGATGCCGGAATGGACTGGGTCGCACGCCGCGGCCTCGGGGATCTCGCCGAGAGGATGGGGATCCGGATCACGGAGTTCACGATCGACCGCTGCGTGGCGACCATGCCGGTGGCGGGCAACACCCAGCCGGTGGGGCTCCTCCACGGCGGCGCATACGTCGTGCTGGGCGAGTCGCTCGGTTCGATGGCGGCGAACCTCCACGCCGGCGAGGGACGACTGGCGGTCGGCACCGACATCAACGCCACCCACACCCGCGCCGCCACCGGCGGGCAGGTGACCGGGGTGTGCACCCCCATCCACCTCGGCCGGTCGATGACGGTGCACGAGATCGTCGTGACCGATGAGGCCGGGCGGCGCTGCTCGACCGTGCGCATCACGAACCTCATCAAGGACCTCTGACGCCTCGCGCGGCATCCCCGCGTGAAAAACCACGAAACGGCTGAGACCCCCCGCGATGCGAGGGGTCTCAGCCGGAAAGTGGTGTCCCGTTACTTCTTGGGCGCGAGCTGCTCGATGATCGCCTTGGCGACGTCCTGCATCGTGAGGCGACGGTCCATCGACGCCTTCTGGATCCAGCGGAAGGCCTCGGGCTCGGTCAGCCCCATCTTCTCGTTGAGCAGGCCCTTGGCCCGGTCGACGAGCTTGCGGGTCTCGAAGCGCTCGACCATGTCGGCCACCTCGGCCTCGAGCGTGATGATCTGCTCGTAGCGGGCCAGGGCGATCTCGATCGCCGGCAGCAGGTCGTTGGGGGTGAAGGGCTTGACGACGTAGGCCAGCGCGCCGGCCTCGGTCGCGCGCTCGACGAGCTCCTTCTGGCTGAACGCCGTCAGCAGCACGACCGGCGCGATGTGCGCCTTGCTGAGCTTCTCTGCGGCGGAGATGCCGTCGAGGACGGGCATCTTCACGTCCATGATCACCAGGTCGGGGCGCAGCTCCGTCGCCAGCTGAACGGCCGTCTCGCCGTCACCGGCCTCTCCCACGACGTCGAATCCGTTGTCGCGGAGGATCTCGACGATGTCGAGGCGGATCAGCGATTCGTCCTCGGCGACGACGACGCGTCGGGGGGCTGCGGCCATGGGGGTGGCGGTTTCGTCGAGCTCAGTCACAACACCATTCTAGGCCAGGCGAGGCCGTGCACCTGCGGTATCGTCGTTGAGTCACCCTGCCGGTGTGGCGGAATGGCAGACGCGACCGACTCAAACTCGGTTGTCTTCGGACGTGTGGGTTCGACTCCCACCACCGGTACGCAACGAACAAGAGGGATGCCGCATCGCGGCATCCCTCTTGTTCTGCATCCGGCCTTAGAGCTCGGCCTTGTAGATCGGCGCCTTGCCGTGCACGGCGTCGCCCACCTTGTGAATGCGGATGTCGTTGGTCGACCCGATGATTCCGGGAGGCGATCCGGAGATCACGACGACGCGGTCACCCACCTCGGCCAGGCCGTTGGAGAGCAGGTAATCGTCGACCTGGATGAACATGAGGTCGGTGTGGGCCACGTGCTCGACCAGGGTCGACTGCACGCCCCACGTGATCGCCATGCGCCGGCGGATCGACGGGTCGGGTGCGAACGCGATCATCGGGAATTTCGGGCGCAGGCGCGACATGCGTCGCGCCGTGTCGCCGGACTCGGTGAAGATGCAGACGTACTTGGCCTCGACGAACTCGGCCACCTCCATCGCCGCGAGGGTGATGGCGCCGCCCTGCGTGCGGGGCTTGGTGTTCAGCGGCGCGATGCGCTCCATGCCGTGGTCTTCGGTGGATTCGATGATGCGGGCCATGGTCTCGACGACCACGACGGGGTAGTCCCCCACGCTGGTCTCGCCCGAGAGCATGACCGCGTCGGCGCCGTCGAGCACCGCGTTGGCGACGTCGCTGGTCTCGGCGCGGGTGGGCACCGGGTTGTTGATCATCGACTCGAGCATCTGCGTCGCGACGATGACGGGCTTGGCCATGCGGCGGCACAGCTCCACGGCGCGCTTCTGCACGATCGGCACGGCCTCGAGCGGCAGCTCGACGCCCAGGTCACCGCGGGCGACCATGATGCCGTCGAAGGCGTCGATGATCTCCTCGAGGTTGTCCACGGCCTGCGGCTTCTCGATCTTGGCGATGACGGGGACCCGGCGGCCCTCTTCAGCCATGATCACGTGGACCCGCTGCACGTCCTTCGCGCTGCGCACGAACGACAGCGCGATGAGGTCGGCGCCGGCGCGCAGACCCCAGCGGAGGTCGGCTTCGTCCTTCTCCGACAGCGCGGGGACGTTGACGGCGACGCCGGGCAGGTTGATGCCCTTGTTGTTGGACACCGGACCGCCGACGATGACCTTCGTCGTGACGACGGGGCCGTCCACGCTCGTGACCTCGACGCGCACCTTGCCGTCGTCGATCAGGAGGAAGTCGCCCGGCTTGACGTCGTCGGGCAGGCCCTTGAAGGTCGTCGAGACGATCTCCTTGGTGCCGACGATGTCTTCGGCGGTGATCTTGAAGACGTCGCCCACGGCGAGGTCGTGTGGCCCGTCGGCGAACTTGCCGAGACGGATCTTGGGGCCCTGGAGATCCACCAGCGCGGCGACGGCACGGCCGGCGTCCTGTGCTGCCTTGCGCACGTTGGCGAAGTTGTTCTCGTGGACCGAGTAGTCGCCGTGGCTCAGGTTGAATCGGGCCACGTCCACGCCCGCGTCGATGATCGCGCGGACCATCTCGTACGAGGACGTGGCGGGGCCGAGAGTGGCGACGATTTTCGCGCGTCTCATCGTGTGATGTGCTCCGGTCTTTGGGGGATGGCGGTGTAGTGCCGTCGGTTTCAACCCTACGCGGGCTGCAAGCCGATGGCGATGTCAGTGGGCCGTACGAAAGCAGGAAGCTCGGTCGTACCCATGAGGTAGCGGTCGACCGACGCGGCCGCAGCGCGGCCCTCGGCGATCGCCCAGACGATGAGCGACTGGCCGCGCCCGGCGTCACCGGCGACGAAGACACCCGGGTGGGTGGCCTGGTACTCGTCGTCACGGGCGGGAATGCCGCGCGGAGTGAACTGCGTCTGCAGCTGCGCCTCGAGCGCGGTGCGCTCGGGGCCGGTGAAGCCCATCGCGATGAGCACGAGGTCGGCGGGGATCTCGCGTTCGGTGCCGCTCTTGGGCACGCGGCGACCGTCGACGAACTCCGTCTCGGCGACGCGGAGGGCACGCACCTCCCCCACCTCGTTGCCGAGGAACTCGACCGTCGAGGCGAGGTAGGCCCGTTCGCCGCCCTCTTCGTGGGCCGAGGAGACCTCGAACAGGGTCGGCGTCATGGGCCACGGCTGGCTGTCGGGGCGCGCCGCGGGCGGCTGCTTGCCGATGGCGAGGTTGGTCACGCTCAGCGCACCGTGGCGGTGGGCGGTGCCGATGCAGTCGGCGCCGGTGTCGCCGCCGCCGATCACGATGACGTGCTTGCCCTGCGCGCTGATCTGGTTGGGGACCTGGTCCCCCGCGACGGCCTTGTTCGACTCGACGAGGTACTCCATCGCGAAGTGCACGCCGGCGAGGTCACGCCCGGGGATCGGCAGATCGCGGGGCACCGTGGCGCCGGTGGCGACCACGACAGCGTCGTAACGCTCCCGCAGCTGGTCCCACGTGATGTCCTTGCCGATCTCGACACCCGCGCGGAATCGGGTGCCCTCGTCCTGCATCTGACGCAGACGCGACTCGAGATGGCGCTTTTCCATCTTGAAGTCCGGGATGCCGTAGCGCAGCAGCCCGCCGATGCGGTCGTCGCGTTCGAACACCGCGACGGTGTGGCCGGCGCGGGTCAGCTGCTGGGCGGCGGCGAGACCGGCGGGCCCCGAGCCGACGACGGCGACCGTCTTGCCCGTCAGGCGGGCCGGCGGCTCGGGCTCCACCCAGCCGCGCGCGAAAGCCTCGTCGATGATCGAGACCTCGACCTGCTTGATCGTCACGGCGGGCTGGTTGATGCCCAGCACGCACGAGCTCTCACAGGGTGCCGGGCAGAGCCGCCCCGTGAACTCGGGGAAGTTGTTCGTGGCGTGCAGCCGCTCGATGGCGCTGCGCGGCTGGCCGCGCCACGTGAGGTCGTTCCACTCCGGGATGAGGTTGCCCAGCGGGCATCCCTTGTGGCAGAACGGCACGCCGCAGTCCATGCAGCGCCCCGCCTGGCGGCGCAGCACCGCGGAGTCCCCCGGTTCGTACACCTCTTTCCAGTCGAGGATGCGGACGGGGACCGGCCGGCGCGGCGGCAGCTCGCGCTCGGTGACTTTCAGAAAGCCCTTCGGGTCAGCCACCCGTCACCTCCATGATGCGATTCCAGACGACATCGCCGTCGGGGTCCAGCCCCTCGGCTGCCGCCTCCTGGCGGGTCTGCAGAACGGCCGCATAGTCACGCGGCACGACGCGGACGAACTCGGTGGCCGCCACGTCGAAGTTCTCCAGCAGGGATGCCGCGAGAGCCGAATCGGTCTCGGCGACGTGCTGCAGCAGCAGGTCTCGGAGGATCTCGATGTCCCCCGAGCCCATCTCCAGCAGTTCCAGCTCGCCGCTGGCCAGCGACTCGCGATTGACCAGCGCGGTGTCGAGCCGGTAGATGTAGGCGTTGCCGCCCGACATGCCGGCGCCGAGGTTGCGGCCGGTGGCCCCGAGGATGACGGCGAGACCGCCCGTCATGTACTCCAGGGCGTGGTCGCCGACGCCTTCGACGACGGCGGTGGCGCCGGAGTTGCGGACGAAGAACCGCTCCCCCACGACGCCGCGCAGGAACATGGTGCCCTGCGTCGCGCCGTAGCCGATGACGTTGCCGGCGATGACGTTGCGGGACGCGTCGAAGGTGGCATCCCTCGGCGGGCGCACGACGATCTGACCGCCCGACAGGCCCTTGCCGACGTAGTCGTTCGAGTCGCCCTCGAGCCGCAGCGTGATGCCGGCGGGGAGGAACGCACCGAAGGACTGCCCGGCGGAGCCGGTGAGGTTCACCACGATCGAGCCCGACGGCAGGCCGTTCGCGCCGTGCGCGAGGGTCACCCGGTTGCCGAGCATCGTGCCGACCGCGCGCTCGGTGTTGCGGATGGGCAGGTCGATCGTGATCTGGCCGCCGTGGGCGATGACGTCCTGCGCGCGCTCGATGAGCTGCACGTCGAAGTGCTCCTCGAGCTCGTGGTCCTGACCGCGAGTGTTGCGTCGTGCTGCGGTCTCGGCGAACGCGGGTCCGCGCAGGATCGGCGTGAGGTCGAGCCCGTTGGCCTTCCAGTGCGAGATCGCCCCGTTGACGTCGAGCAGCTCGTTGTGGCCGATGGCCTCGTCGAGGGAGCGGAAACCCAGCTCGGCGAGGTACTCCCGCACCTCCTGCGCGAGGAACTCCATGAAGTTCACGACGTGCTCGGCCTTGCCGGTGAAGCGCGAGCGCAGCACCGGGTTCTGCGTGGCGACGCCGACGGGGCACGTGTCGAGGTGGCAGACGCGCATCATGATGCACCCCTCCACGACGAGCGCGGTCGTGGCGAACCCGAACTCCTCGGCGCCCAGGAGCGCCGCGATGATGACGTCGCGTCCGGTCTTGAGCTGGCCGTCGGCCTGCACCACGACGCGGTCGCGCATGTCGTTGAGCATGAGGGTCTGCTGCGTCTCGGCCAGCCCCAGCTCCCACGGCGTGCCGGCGTGCTTGAGGGAGTTCAGCGGGCTCGCGCCGGTGCCGCCGTCGTGGCCGGAGACCAGGATGACGTCGGCGAGGGCCTTGGCGGTGCCGGCGGCGACCGCGCCGATGCCCGACTGGCTCACGAGCTTCACGTGCACGCGGGCCTTCGGGTTCGCGCGCTTGAGGTCGAAGATCAGCTGCTTGAGGTCTTCGATCGAGTAGATGTCGTGGTGCGGCGGGGGCGAGATGAGGCCGACGCCGGGGGTGCCGCCGCGGGTGCGGGCGATCCACGGGTACACCTTCGCCGGGGGCAGCTGACCGCCCTCGCCGGGCTTGGCGCCCTGGGCGAGCTTGATCTGGATGTCCTCGGCGTGGGTGAGGTACATGCTCGTGACGCCGAACCGGCCGGATGCCACCTGTTTGATGGCGCTGCGCCGTTCCGGGTCGAGCAGCCGGTCGACGTCTTCGCCGCCCTCACCGGTGTTCGACTTGCCGCCGAGGCGGTTCATCGCAATGGCGAGGGTCTCGTGGGCTTCCTTCGAGATGGAGCCGTAGCTCATCGCGCCGGTGGAGAACCGCTTGACGATCGACGACACCGGTTCGACCTCGTCCAGCGGCACGGCGGGTCGCTGACCTGTGCGCAGCGTGAACATCCCGCGCAGGGTCTTCAGCTCCTTGGCCTGCTCGTCGACGAGTTTGGTGTACTCGCGGAAGATGTCGTAGCGGCGGGCGCGGGTGGAGTGCTGCAGCCGGAAGATCGTGTCGGGGTTGAACAGGTGCGGCGAGCCGTCGCGACGCCACTGGTACTCGCCGCCGGTCCACAGCCGTTCGTGTGCGCGGGCCGCGCCGTCCTCCGGGTACGCCCAGTCGTGACGGGCCTGGTTCTCGGCGGCGATCTGCTCGATGCCGATGCCGCCGAGCTTGGTCTCGGTGCCGGTGAAGTACGCGTCGATGAACTCCCGTGAGAGCCCCACGGCCTCGAAGGCCTGGGCGCCGGCGTAGGAGGACACCGTGGAGATGCCCATCTTCGACATGATCTTCAGCACGCCCTTGCCGAGGGCGTAGATCACGTTGGTGACGGCCTTCTCGGGGCTGATGCCGGTGATGAAGCCGGCGCGCACCAGGTACTCGACCGATTCCATCGCCAGATACGGGTTCACGGCGGAGGCGCCGTAGCCGATGAGGGTCGCGACGTGGTGCACCTCGCGCACGTCGCCGGCTTCGACGACGAGCCCCACCTTCATGCGGTTCTGCTTGCGGATGAGGTGGTGGTGCACCGCGGAGACCATGAGCAGCGACGGGATCGGGACGAGGTCCTTGTTCGAGTCGCGGTCGGAGAGGATGAGGAACTCCGCACCGTCCTCGATGGCCTGCTCCGCTTCGGCGCACAGCTCTTCCAGACGCTCCTGCAGCGTGTGGGGGCCGGCATCGAAGTGGTAGAGGCCCTTGAGGGTCACGGCGCGGCGGCCGGGCATGGTGCGTTCGATGTTCTGGATCTTCGCCAGCTCGTCGTTGTCGATCACGGGGAAGTCCAGCGTGATCTGGCGCGCGTGGTCGGGGCCGGCCGAGAGCAGGTTGCGCTCGGGGCCGAGGCCCGCACGCAGGCTCGTGACGACCTCTTCGCGGATGGAGTCCAGCGGCGGGTTGGTGACCTGGGCGAACTGCTGCACGAAGTAGTCGAAGAGCAGGCGCGGCCGCTCGCTGAGCACGGCGATGGGCGTGTCTGACCCCATCGCGCCGATCGGCTCCGCGCCGTTCTGCCCCATCGGGGTCAGCAGGATGCGCACTTCCTCCTCGGTGTAGCCGAAGGTGCGCTGGCGGCGGGTGATGGAGGCGATGGGATGCACGATGTGCTCGCGCTCGGGCAGCTCCGACAGCTGCAGCCGCTGGCGCAGCCACAGCTCCCACGGCTCCGCCTTGGCGAGGGTCGCCTTGATCTCGGAGTCCTCCACGATGCGGCGCTCGGCGGTGTCGACGAGGAACATGCGGCCCGGGCTCAGGCGGCCGCGGCGCTTGATGCGCGACGGCTCGAAGTCGAGCACGCCCGTCTCGCTGCCGATGACGATGAGGCCGTCGGTCGTCTCGGTCCACCGGCCCGGGCGCAGCCCGTTGCGGTCGAGGGTGGCCCCGACCTGCGTGCCGTCGGTGAAGATGAGGGCGGCCGGACCGTCCCAGGGCTCCATGAGCATGGAGTGGTAGTCGTAGAACGCGCGCAGGTCCGGCGCGATATCGGCCTGCTTCTCGTACGCCTCCGGCACCATCATCATGATGGCGTGCGGCAGGCTGCGGCCGGTGAGGGTCAGCAGTTCCAGCACTTCGTCGAACGAGGCGGAGTCGCTCGCGCCGTCGGTGCAGATCGGCAGCAGCGGGCGGATATCGCCGAGCAGTTCGGATTCGAGCTGCGACTGCCGCGCCCGCATCCAGTTGCGGTTGCCGCTGACGGTGTTGATCTCGCCGTTGTGGGCGAGCATGCGCAGCGGCTGGGCCAGCGGCCACGACGGGAACGTGTTGGTCGAGTACCGCGAATGCACGACGGCGAGCTCCGAGGCGAAGCGCTCGTCCTGCAGGTCGGGGTAGAACGGCTCCAGCTGCAGCGTCGTGACCATGCCCTTGTAGCCGAGCGTGCGGCACGACAGCGACACGAAGTAGGCACCCAGCTCGTGCTGCGCGCGCTTGCGCAGCCGGTAGGCGCGACGATCGAGCTCGATCCCCGACAGGGCCGGGGCGTCGCCGACGGCGGGACGCGACAGGAACAGCTGCTCGAACGCCGGGCGGGCGTCGTAGGCGAGCTTGCCGAGGTTGTCCACGGCGGTGGGCACCACGCGCCAGCCCAGCACCGTGAGGCCCTCGCGTGCGGCGAGCTGTTCGATGCCCGCCTTCAGCTCGGCGCGGGCGTCGGGATCCAGCGGCAGGAACGCCATGCCTGCGGCGTACTCCCCCACCGGCGGCAGGTCGAAGTCCACGACGGCGCGCAGGAAGGCATCCGGCATCTGCGTCAGGATGCCGGCACCGTCACCGGTGCCCGCGTCCGAGCCGATGGCGCCGCGGTGCTCCAGGTTGCGCAGCGCCGTCAGCGCCAGTTCCACGATGTCGTGTCCGGCGCTGCCGCGCAGCGTGGCCACCATCGCCAGGCCGCACGCGTCCTTCTCGAACGCCGGGTTGTACATCCCCTCACGCGGGGGGAACGCGGCGAGTTCGCCGACGTTGTGACGGGGGCTCGAAGGCATACCTGCCGTCCTCACTCTGATACTCAAGATGGGACGCCGTCGGCCCTGGGCGTTACTTGGTGGGGACTGCGCTTGTGGCGGTCTCCTCGGGAACATCGGACGCGGGGGGTGCGCTCACGTCGACGAAGTCTTCGGTGTTCTGCGATTGTACAACCCCGTCGGGCTGCCATTGGCGACCGGGCACATACACCGACGGCTCGCCGCCGGTGTGGCGGCGCTTCTGCACCACGATGATGACCAGACCCACCACGACACCGAGGATCGCGGCCCACACGTTCGTGCGGAGGCCGAGGATGACCTCGCTCGGGTCGATGCGGATCGACTCCCACACCACGCGCCCGGCGCAGTACCAGATGAGGTACAGGCCGAACAGGCGCCCCCACTGCAGGCGGAGCTTGCGCCCGGCCCACAGCAGCACCACGACGCCCAGGAGGTTCCACAGCGACTCGTAGAGGAACGTGGGGTGGAACAGGGTCCCCTCGGGCAGGCCGATCGGCCATGCGGCGTTGGGGTAGTCGATCTCCAGACCCCACGGCAGGTCGGTGGGCACGCCGTAGAGCTCCTGGTTGAACCAGTTGCCGAACCGGCCGATCGCCTGCGCCAGCAGCAGGCCCGGGGCCAGCGCGTCGGCGAAGCTCCAGAACCGGATGCCGGTCCAGCGGCATCCGAGCCACGCGCCCACGGCGCCGCCCAGCAGCGCGCCGAAGATGGCGATGCCGCCCTCCCAGATGTAGAACACCGCCCACGGGTCCTTGCCCTCGCCGAAGTAGAACCCCGGGTGGGTGACGACGTGGAAGATGCGCGCGCCGATGATCGCCAGGGGCACCGCGAGCAGGGAGATGTCGATGACGACCCACGGCTCCGCGCCGCGCTTGGTGAGGCGGCGGTTGGTCAGCAGCACGGCCGCGATGATCCCGGCGATGATGCACAACGCGTAGAAGTGGATGCGCAGCGGCCCCAGATCCCAGTAGCTGACGGACGGGCTCGGGATGCTGGCGACGACGCTCGCGGCGGCGTGGATCATGACAGATCGGGTCCTTGCGTTCGGAGGGCGGAGGCTGTCCGGCCCGAGAGAGTCTAGTTCGCGGCGGCGCCTGCGGTGAGGGCACGCGTCGTGGCGGCGAGGGCGTCGAGTCCGCCGTCGCGGAGGGCCCGCACGAGTGCGGTGCCCACGATCGCGCCGTCGGCGTACTCCAGCACGCCGGCCACGTGCTCAGGGGTCGAGATGCCGATGCCGACGCAGGCGCGTTCGCAGCCGCGGTCGCGCAGGCGCTGCACGAGCGTGCGCGCGGCGGCATCCAGATCCGCCCGCTCCCCCGTGATGCCCATCGTCGAGACGGTGTAGACGAACCCGGTCGAGGCTCCGACGATGAGGTCGAGCCGCTCGTCGGTGGACGTGGGAGCGGCGAGGAAGACGCGGTCAAGGCCCGTGCGCTCGGATGCCGCGATCCAGTCGGCCGCGGACTCGGGCGTGA
The DNA here is from genome assembly GCF_042885955.1 of Microbacterium sp. NPDC058021. Lineage (NCBI taxonomy): Bacteria > Bacillati > Actinomycetota > Actinomycetes > Micrococcales > Microbacteriaceae > Microbacterium > Microbacterium sp. NPDC058021. The sequence continues at coordinate 134,595 of NZ_JBHVRF010000005.1, read as the reverse complement.
TGTCGGGGGTGATGAGCCCCGCGCCGCCGGCCGCGAGCAGGTCGTCGGCGAAGCGGTCGACGCCGTACTGCATGACGGGGTTCCAGTACGTCATCACGAGAACCGGCACATCGACGCGGGCGGTGATCTCGCGCACCGCGGTGAAGATGTCGCGCAGGCGGAAGCCGCCGGCCAGGGCCGCCTGGGTGGCTTCCTGGATGACGGTGCCGTCCATCACGGGATCCGAGTACGGCGGGCCGAGCTCGAGCACGTCGGCGCCGCTCTCGGCCAGCACGACGGCGGCATCGATGCTGGACTGCAGGTCGGGGAAGCCCAGCGGCAGGTATCCGACGAACGCTCCCCGGCCTTCTGCCTTGGCCTTGTCGATGGCGGCGGCGACGCGGGAGGTCACAGTTCGATCCCTTCGCCGGCGGCGGCGTCGTCGGCGGGCGGGGTGACCACCGGTGCCGGGGCCTCGTCGCCGTACAGGCCGAACCAGCGGGCCGCGGTGTCCATGTCCTTGTCGCCGCGGCCGGAGAGGCTGACGGCGATGAGCGCGTCGGGGCCCATCTCGCGGCCGAGGCGCAGCGCGCCGGCGAGGGCGTGGGCCGACTCGATCGCGGGGATGATGCCCTCGGTCCGGCTCAGCAGACGCAGCGCCTCCATCGCCTCGGTGTCGGTGGCGGGGATGTACTCGGCGCGTCCGATGGCCGACAGCCACGCGTGCTCGGGGCCGACGCCGGGGTAATCCAGGCCGGCCGAGATGGAGTGCGACTCGATCGTCTGGCCGTCCTCGTCCTGCAGGACGAAGGTCTTCGCACCGTGCAGCACGCCGGGGCGGCCACGTTCGATCGACGCGGCGTGGCGGAGGGTGTCGACGCCGTCGCCGGCGGCCTCCACACCGTAGAGCTTCACGTCGGCGTCGTCGAGGAACGCGTCGAACATGCCGATCGCGTTGGACCCGCCGCCGACGCAGGCCACGACCGCGTCGGGCAGGCGTCCGACCTCGTCCAGCAGCTGGGCGCGGGCCTCTTCGCTGATGATCTTCTGGAAGTCGCGCACCATCGCCGGGAACGGGTGGGGTCCGGCGGCCGTGCCGAAGATGTAGTTGGTCGTCTCGACGCTGGCCACCCAGTCGCGGTACGCCTCGTTGATGGCGTCCTTGAGCGTGCGCGAGCCGTTCGTGACGGGCACGACCTCGGCGCCCAGCAGCCGCATGCGTGCGACGTTGAGCGCCTGCCGCTCGGTGTCGACCTCGCCCATGTAGATGGTGCAGTCGAAGCCGAACAGCGCCGCGGCGGTCGCCGTGGCCACGCCGTGCTGGCCCGCGCCGGTCTCGGCGATGACGCGCGTCTTGCCGAGGCGCTGGGTGAGCAGTGCCTGCCCGATGACGTTGTTGATCTTGTGCGACCCGGTGTGGTTGAGGTCCTCGCGCTTGAGGAACACCCGGGCGCCACCGGCGTGCTCGGCGAACCGGGGCACCTCGGTCAGCGGCGACGGCCGGCCGGCGTACGAGCGCAGCAGGCCCTCGAACTCGGCCTGGAACGTCGGGTCGACCTTCGCGGCGTCGTACACCGCGGTGAGTTCGTCGATCGCGGCGATGAGCGATTCCGGCATGTACCGGCCGCCGAAGTCACCGAAGTAGGGTCCAGCGGCATCGCGCAGACTCATGAGCCGGCCTCCAGGAAAGCGGTGAGGGTGGAGACGGGGTCACCGGTGACCAGCGCCTCCCCGATGAGCACGACGTCGGCGCCCGCACCGCGGTAGTGGGCGACGTCGGCGGGGGTGAGCACGGCGGATTCCGCGATCTTCACGGCATCCGACGGCAGGTGCTCGGCCAGCCGGCCGAACAGGTCGCGGTCCATCTCGAACGTCGACAGGTCGCGGGCGTTGACCCCGACCAGGCGCGCGCCGATGTCGGCGGCGCGGTGCACCTCGTCGAGCGAGTGGGTCTCCACGAGCGGCGTCATGCCGAGCTCGAGGATGAGGCCGTGCAGCTGCGCCAGGACCGGCTGGCCGAGGGCCGCAACGATGAGCAGCACGAGGTCCGCGCCGCTCGCGCGGGCTTCGAGCACCTGGTAGGGCGTCGCGATGAAGTCCTTGCGCAGCACCGGCACCGACACGGCCGCCTTGACGGCCTCGAGGTCGGCGAGGCTGCCCTTGAAGCGGCGGCCCTCGGTCAGCACCGAGATCGCGGAGGCTCCCCCGGTCTCGTACAGGGATGCCTGATGGGCGGGGTCGGGGATCGCCGCCAGATCGCCGCGCGACGGACTCGCGCGCTTGACCTCGGCGATGATCTTCACCCGGTCAGCGGGCGCGAGCGCCTGCAGGGCATCGAGGGCGGGAGCCTGGGCGAGGGCGGTCTTCTCCACCTCGGCGAGCGGACGCAGTCGCTCGCGTGCCTCGGCGTCCTCCACCGCGCCGGCCGTGAGGCCCGCGAGGATACTCAATGCTGCTTCGACGCGTACTTGGGGCCGTTGACGCCGTAACCGGCCTTGGCCATGACCCAGCCGACGATCGCGCCGACGACGAGCAGGGCGGCAGAAGCCCAGACCAGTGCCGGCATGTCGAGCCAGTAGAACACCGTGCCGAGCGTCACCGCGAGAAGCATGATCACGACGGCGGTCCATGCTGCCGGGGAATGTCCGTGGCCGGGGTCGCCGATGTGGTTGCTCATGGATCTCCTTCGCGTGCCGAGCGGCGGGGCGGCCGCTCGGTTCAGTCTAGCGGGGTCAGGCTGTCGGGTCCGCGCCGCGGGACAGGTCGTCCCACGAGTCGATCGCGTCGTGGGGGCGCGATCCTGCGGTGCCGGGGGCGCCGGCGGCGGGCGTGTCGGTGCGGTAGCGGCGGCCGGAGCCGCGCCACGTGTGCGCGGTGGCGAGCGTGAACGCGCCGCCCGCGATCAAAAGGGCTGCGGCCACCAGGGTGACCCACGGCCAGGGGGTCGCGGTGATCTCGGCGACCAGGGCAGCCACCGCGTTCGTGCCGCTGAGGCCGGTGGCCTCGGTCACGGTGCTGGCGACGGCGGTGACGGGCAGTTCGGTCGCGACGGGCCAGGTCAGGGCCAGCAGCGACGCGCCGATGGCCACCGCCAGCACGCCGAAGACGTAGCGCAGCACGCGCCCGGTGATCGTGAGGGCGAGGCCGAGGGCCAGCGCCGCGAGTCCGAGGGGGGCCAGCACGGGGACTGCGGCGGTGCCGGGCACGGCGAGCGTGTCGGCGGCGCCGTCGTTCAGGGTGACGTCGAGCCACGTCTGCGTGGACGAGATCACGGCGGTGCCGCCGGCGATCACGATCGCGAGCACTGCGATCAGGCGTGCGCGGCGGGTCACGACAGTGCCGTCTGCGGGTGCAGGTCGTCGGCGTCGAAGCAGGTGCGGGTGCCGGTGTGGCAGGCCGCTCCCACCTGGTCGACCTCGATCAGCACGGCGTCGCCGTCGCAGTCCAGGCGTGCGCCGCGGACGAGCTGGATGTGCCCTGACGTGTCGCCCTTGCGCCAGTACTCCCCGCGCGAGCGCGACCAGAAGGTCACCCGGCCGGTGGTGAGGGTGCGGCGGAGCGCTTCGGCATCCATCCACGCCAGCATGAGGACCTCTCGGGTGTCCCACTGCTGGATGATCGCCGCGACCAGGCCGGAGTCGTCGAAGCGCACCCGCGCGATGCGGTCGTCCACGGATTCGGTCATGAGGCATTCTCCCGTCCGCGCACGAGCACGCCGTCGGCGGCGAGGGCGTCCTTGACATCGGCGATCGTCAGCTGGCCGGAGTGGAACACGGACGCGGCCAGCACGGCGTCGGCGCCGGCGTGCACGGCCGGGGCGAAGTCGGCGGCGGCGCCTGCTCCGCCGGACGCGATGACGGGGACGCTCGACAGTTCGCGCATGAGGCCGATCAGCGGCAGGTCGAAGCCGGCCTTCGTGCCGTCGGCGTCGATCGAGTTCACCAGCAGCTCGCCGGCGCCGCGGTCGATGGCCTCGCGGGCCCAGCCGAGGGCGTCCAGTGACGTTTCGGTGCGGCCGCCGTGGGTGGTCACGACGAAGCCCGACGCCGTGGCATCCGACCGCTTCACATCCAGCGAGAGCACGAGTACCTGGGCGCCGAACCGGTCGGCGATCTCGTCGATGAGGGCGGGACGGGCGATGGCGGCGGAGTTCACGCCGATCTTGTCGGCCCCCACCCCCAGCAGCCGGGCGACGTCCTCGGTGGAGCGCACTCCCCCGCCGACGGTCAGCGGGATGAAGACCTCTTCGGCGGTGCGGCGCACGACGTCGTAGGTCGTGGCGCGGGCGTCGACGGTGGCCGTGACGTCGAGGAAGGTGAGTTCGTCTGCGCCCTGCTCGTAGTACATGCGGGCGAGCTCGACCGGGTCGCCCATGTCACGCAGGTTGGCGAAGTTCACGCCCTTCACGACGCGGCCTGCGGCGACGTCGAGGCACGGGATGACGCGGCACGCGAGGGCCATCAGAGCCTCGCGTTGTGGATCGCCGTCACCAGGATCGCGCGGGCGCCGATGGCGTAGAGGGCGTCCATGACCTGGTTGGCGCGCGTGCGCTCGATCATCACGCGCACGGCGACCCATTCCGGGTCGCGCAGCGGCGAGATGGTGGGCGACTCGATGCCGGCGGCGATGGTGACCGCGTCGTCGACGAGGTGGGCCGGCAGGTCGTAGTCCACCAGCACGTAGCGACGGGCGACCATGACTCCGCGCAGGCGCCGCAGCAGCGTCTCGGCGCCCGGCGCTTCGACGGGCGCGCCGATCAGCACGGCCTCGGACTGCAGCAGCACGGGGCCGAAGATCTCCAGGCCCGCCTGTCGGAGCGTCGTGCCGGTGGACACGACGTCGGCGACGGCGTCGGCGACGCCCAGCTGCACGGCCGATTCCACGGCGCCGTCCAGCGGGACGAGGTCCACCGCCACGCCGTGCTCGTCGAGGTACGCGTCGACCAGGCCCGGGTAGGCGGTGGCGACGCGCACGCCGTCGAGGTCGGCGAGGGTGGAGAAACGGCCGGGAGGAGCCGCGAAGCGGAACGTCGACCCGCCGAAGCCGAGGGCTTCGATCTCTCGCGCCCCCGGCATCCGGGCGTCCAGCAGCAGGTCGCGGCCCGTGATGCCGACGTCCAGCGCGCCGGAGCCGACGTAGGTGGCGATGTCCTTGGGGCGCAGGTAGAAGAACTCGACCTCGTTGACCGGGTCGATGGTGTGCAGGTCCTTCGGGTCACGACGGCCGGTGTAGCCCGCCTCGGCGAGCATCTCGGCGGCGGTGTCGGCGAGGGAGCCCTTGTTCGGCACGGCGATACGCAGCATGGGTGGCTTTCGGTGAGGGGATGGATGCGCGGTCGTGGGCGAGGGCTCAGAGATGTCGGTAGACGTCTTCGAGGCTCAGGCCCTTCGCGACCATCAGCACCTGCAGGTGGTACAGCAGTTGGGAGATCTCCTCCGCCGCGGCATCCTGCGATTCGTACTCGGCGGCCATCCAGACCTCGGCGGCCTCTTCGACGATCTTCTTGCCGATCGCATGCACGCCGGCATCCAGCTGTGCGACGGTACCCGAACCTTCGGGGCGCTGCTCCGCCTTGGCGGACAACTCGGCGAACAGGGTGTCGAACGTCTTCACCTTGACAGGTTACCGGTCAGTGCCGGTGGGCGCGGCCCGCCGCCGTCCGCAAGGCCGCGATCGCGGCCCCCGGATCCGCCGCGCCGAACACCGCGGAACCCGCCACGAACGTGTCGGCACCGGCTTCGGCGGCCTGCGCGATCGTCGATTCGCCGATGCCGCCGTCGACCTGCAGCCACACCGCGCTGCCGCGTCGACGGGCCTCATCGGCGAGCGTGCGCAGCTTCGGCATGGTCTCGGGCATGAACGACTGACCGCCGAAACCCGGCTCGACGGTCATCACGAGGATCTGGTCGAACTCGTCGAGCGAGTCGAAGAGGCCCTCCACGGGGGTGCCGGGCTTCACCGCGACACCGGCCCGCGCGCCGATCTGACGCAGGCGACGGGCGAGCGAGATGGGGTCGGTGGCCGCCTCGAGGTGGAAGGTGACCGAGGCCGCGCCGAGCTCGGCGTACTCCGGTGCCCAGCGGTCGGGGTCGTCGATCATGAGGTGCACGTCCAGCGGCACGGGGCTGGTGTCCTGGATGCGTCCGACCATCTGGGGCCCGAACGTGAGGTTCGGCACGAAGTGGTTGTCCATGACGTCCACGTGCACGAAGTCGGCCGTCGCGATGCGGGCGAGGTCGGCCTGCATGTTGACGAAGTCGGCGGCGAGGATGCTCGGGTTGATGCGCACGTCGTTGTCAGTCACGCCCCCATTATCCCGGGCGTCCCCTGGTGCGGCGTGCCGTGGTGGTGGTCGCCGGGGCCGGGGGGCCGGGGGCCTGGGGCTGGGGCTTGGGGGCTGGGGCTGGGGCTGGGGCTGCTCCGGTGTCGCTTGTGGTGGGTGTGGGGGCGCGGGACTGTGCGGGAGTGACACTCGAGCGGCCCCGGATGCCGCGGCGCGCGGCCGCGGGCTGCTCCGGTGTCGCTTGTGGTGGGTGTGGGGGCGCGGGACTGTGCGGAAGTGACACTCGAGCGGCCCCGGACGCCGCGGCGCGCGGCCGCGGGCTGTTCCGGTGTCGCTTGTGGTGGGTGTGGGGGCGCGGGACTGTGCGGAAGTGACACTCGAGCAGCCCGGGACGACGCGACCGCCCGGGAAGAACGGGCACGCCCGGCGAGACGCGACCGCCCGGGGAGAACAGGGCACGCCCGTGCACGCGCGACACGCCCGCGGGTCAGCGGCGGCGCAGGAGGGTGATCGACATCGCGTCGGTGCCGTGGCGGTGCGGCCACAGCTGCGCGCGGCCGGAGCCGTCGAGCTGCGCGGGCAGATCCAGCGGCGTGCGGGAGACGGAGGTGACCACGGCCCGGGCGTCGAGCTCCTCGAGGCCATCGCCGAACTCGCGCAGCAGTTCCGCACCGATCGCGGCCGTCTCGGCCAGGTGCGGCGAGCACGTGACGTACGCGAGGATGCCGCCGGGGCGCAGCGCCTGTACGGCGGCCTTCGCGAGCCCCAGCTGCAGGTCGGTGAGCTCGGGGACATCCGACGGGCTCTTGCGCCAGCGCGCTTCCGGGCGACGGCGGAGCGCTCCGAGGCCCGTGCACGGGGCATCGACGAGCACGCGGTCGTACTGCCCCGCTGCGGTGAGGGCGCGGTCGCGACCATCCCTCTGGCTCACCGGCACGTCCAGCGGCACGCCGGCAACCGAATCGCGCACGAGCCGCGCGCGGTTGCCCGACGGCTCATTCGCGTCGATGTGCGCGCCGCGCGCGAGCGCTTCGGCGGCGAGGATCGCGGTCTTGCCGCCGGGACCGGCGCACAGGTCGAGCCACCGCTCCCCCGCCTGCACCGGTGTCGCGCCCACCAGCGCGAGTGCGGCCAGCTGCGATCCCTCGTCCTGCACGCGCACACGGCCGCCGGCCTCGGCGATCATCGTGTCGGGGGCGCCGCCGCCGAGGCGGAAGCCGTATGGCGAGTACGGGGTGCGCTGCGCATCCGCGGGGATGTCGGCGAGCCCCGGCAGCGCCGTCATCGTCACCTGCGGCGAGACGTTGTCGGCGGCGAGGAGCTGCTCGAGCTCGTCGGCGCGGCCCTCCGCGGCCAGCGCACGACGGAACGCACGGATCACCCACACCGGGTGGGCGTGTGCGAGCGCGAGGCGTTCGTCGTCGGAACGCGCCGCCGACGTGATGCGCTCCATCCACGTGCCGGGGGTCTCCCGCGAGACCCGTCGCAGCACGGCGTTGACGAATCCGGCCGCGCTCTGGCCGACGGCCGACCGGGCGAGCGAGACCGACTCGTTGACGGCGGCGTGGGATGCCACGCGCGTGGACAGCAGTTGGTGCACGCCCAGGCGGAGCGCGTCGAGCACCGGCGGATCGATGTCCTCGACCGGGCGCCCCGCGGCATCCGCGATGATCGCGTCATATGTGCCCTGCCGGCGCAGCGTGCCGTACGTGAGCTCGGTGGCGAGCCCGGCGTCGGCGGTGGAGAGCCCGGCGAGGCGGATCTCCTTCGGCAGCAGCAGGTTGGCGTACGCGTCGGACTCGTGCACACCGCGCAACGTCTCGAACGCGACGCGTCGGGCCAGGGTCGCGCCGCTCATGCGCCGGCCACCGCATCGGTCAGGCGCGCCCCGCGCCACCAGTCGCCGGCGGCCATGGCCGCCTTCCCGGCGGGCTGCACACGGTGTAGCACCACGCCGCCTTCGCCCGCGCCCACCACGACGTCGCGGCCCACGAGGCCGATACGGCCGGGCTCGAGCCCACCGGCATCCGCCGCCACGGTCGCGGCGAGCACCTTCAGCCGCTGCCCCGCCACCGTGGTGTGTGCGCCAGGCTCGGGGGTGGTGCCGCGTACGCGGTCGACGATGCGCCGCGCGGGCTGCGCCCAGTCCAGCGCCCCGTCGGCGAGGGTGAGCTTGCCCGCGTAGGTCGGCTCCCCCGTCTGCGGCACGGCATGCGCGGTGCCGTCGGCGATCGCTTCGACCACGTCGGTCACGAGGCCCGCGCCGCGATCCGCGAGATCGGCGAGCACGTCGCCGGCCGTCGCGGTCTCGGGCACGTCGTAGGTGATCTCCCCCAGCACGTCGCCGGCGTCGAGCTCGGCGACGAGCTGGAACACCATCGCCCCCGTGGTGCGGTCGCCGGCGATGAGCGCGTGATGCACGGGAGCGGCGCCCCGCCACCGCGGCAGCAGCGAGAAGTGCAGGTTGATCCAGCCGTGCGGCGGCAGCGACAGCAGCGGTTCGCGCACGAGCCCGCCGTACGCGACGATCACGCCGAGGTCGGGCCGCAACGCGGCGATCCGCTCGGTCGCTTCGGCGTTGAGACGGTCGGCCTTGATCACCGGCAGGCCCAGCTCTGCCGCCGCCTGCGCGACGGGCGACGGCGTGAGCACGCGCTTGCGCCCGAGCGGCGCATCGGTGCGGGTCACGACGCCGACGAGGTCGTGGCCGGAGGCGGCGAGGGCACGCAGCGATGGGACGGCGGGTTCGGGGGTGCCCGCGAAGACGAGACGCATGGGGTTTCCTTACAGATCCAGATCGGGGACATCGACGCGCACTCTCAGGGTCGCACGGGCCGGGGCCTGGCGTCCCTTCGCGGAGCGTCGGGCGCGCAGGGCATCGGCGATGACCGACGAGCGCAGGCTTTCGGCGACGGCCCGGCCGGCGCCGTAGTCGAAGCGCACCACCGCCCGAGCGCCGTTCTCGGTGCTGACGGGGCCGAGCACGGCGTCGTCGCCGAGGTTCGGGAGGTCTTCGCGCAGGGTGTCGACGCAGGTGCGCACGGCGGCGGCGGCCCCGCCGACGGTGGCCACCCGCACCACCGGCGGCATGTGCAGCGGCGTGCGCTCGGCGAGCTCGCTGCGGGCGTATGCCGGCTGCGTCCAGGTGGCCAGCGCCCGTGCGACGCCGCCGGTGACCCCCACGAGGTGCACGGGGGCGCCGGGCGCGGCGAGGGCCGCGGCGTTGGACCACCAGCGCAGGCACGACTCGCCGATGCGCAGCTCGTCGGCCATGAGCATGCGGTCGCCGTCCAGCAGCACGACGGCGCGGTATCCGCCCGCCGCGATCGGCTCGGCCCCGCGGGTCGCGATGACCAGTGCCGGTTTGGCAGCCACCCGCGTCACGGGGTGGGTGCCGTCGGCGACGATGATGCGCACGCCCGGGAACGCCCGGCCCAGCTCGTCGGCGGTGCGTTCGCTGCCCGACGAGGCCATGCGCAGCTTGACGCTGTCGCACGACGCGCAGCGCCAGGCCGGCGCGCTGCGGCCGCACCAGCCGCACTCCGGCACGGCGCCGGGACGGCGGGCGCGCAGCGGACCCGCGCAGTGCGGGCACCGCGCCGGGGTGCGGCATTCGGCGCAGACGAGCACCGGGGCGTACCCCGGCCGGGCGACCTGCACGAGCACGGGTCCGGATGCCAGGCCCTCGCGGGCCGCCGCGAACGCGGAGGACGGCACCCGGGCGGCATGCGACTCGCCCTCCCTCGTGGCCGAAAGCACCACGCGCGGGCTCGCGCGTCGCCGCGCGGGCACCTCGCGCACCCAGCCGATCGCGACGAGGCGCTCCACGTCGGTCGTGCGGGTGTGCCCCGCGAACAGCAGCGCCGTGGCATCGAGTTCCTGCCGCACGAGCGCCGCGTCTCGGGCGTGCACACCGGGGCTCAGGGGCTCCGCCAGCAGCGGGTCGCCGTCGTCCCAGATCGCGACGAGGCCGGTTTCGTGCGCCGGGGAGTACACGGTGGAGCGGTTGCCGACCACGACGCACGGCTGCGGCGCGAGCACCCGCAGGTACGAGGCGTACCGCTCGGGACCCGACCGGCGGGCGTCGTCGCGCACGAGCGCGTCGTCGGGCACGCGGCCGGCGAGGGCGAGCTCCAGCTGCGCCTGGTCGCGATGGTCGGGCACGACGAGCACGGCGCTGCGGCCGGCGGCGAGGGTGCGCACCGCGGCGGCGGCGAAAAGCTCCGCCCACGCGCCGACGTCCTCGCCCGAGGCGAGCGTCGCCGGCCGCGGTGGTGCGTCCAGTGCGAGCCGCTCCCCCGCCGTCAGCGCGTCGGACAGCCCGGGGAACGCCTCGAGCACGCCGTCGGCCCACGCCAGGTCGGTGTCGGCGACCGCAGGCGCTGCCACCGGGTCGGCGGCGAACCACGCCTTCTCCGCACGCACCATGCGCTTGGGGACCGCGAGGCGCAGGATGTCCGACGCGGAACCGGCCGCCCGGTCGGCGGCGCGCCGGGCGAGCGCGTAGAGCCCGGGCGGCAAGACCTCGACGGTGGAGATGACGGATTCGACCAGCGACAGCGGCCGCCCCGCGGCATCCGCCTCGTCGATCTCGATGACGTACGCGTCGACGAGGCGACCCGCGGTGCGCAGCGGCACGCGCACCCGGATGCCGGGGACGACGGTGTCGGCGAGCTCCGACGGGATCTCGTAGTCGAACAGCCGGTCCAGCTGCGGCAGCGGCGAGTCGATGAGCACGCGCGCGACGCGACGCGTGCTCATATCGGCACCCGCGGGTTCCACTAGAGGCCTGCGGCCGCGCGCAGCTCCTCGACGCGGTCGGTGCGCTCCCACGTGAAGTCGGGCAGCTCGCGGCCGAAGTGGCCGTAGGCGGCGGTCTGCGCGTAGATGGGGCGCAGCAGATCGAGCTGGTCGATGATGGCCTTCGGGCGCAGGTCGAACACCTCGCGGATGGCGCGGCGGATGACCTCGTCGGCGACGTGACCGGTGCCGAACGTCTCGACGTAGAGGCCGACGGGCTTGGCCTTGCCGATGGCGTAGGCCACCTGCACCTCGAGGCGCTCCGCGAGACCGGCCGCGACGGCGTTCTTGGCGACCCAGCGCATGGCGTAGGCGGCGGAGCGGTCGACCTTGGACGGGTCCTTGCCGCTGAACGCGCCGCCGCCGTGGCGGGCGGCGCCGCCGTAGGTGTCGATGATGATCTTGCGGCCGGTGAGCCCGGCGTCGCCCTTGGGGCCGCCGGTGACGAAGGGCCCTGCGGGGTTGATGAAGTAGGTCACGTCGGGAAGCGCGAGCCCGGTCTCCTCGAGCACCGGGTCGATCACCTCGGCGCGCACCGCGGCGCGCAGCGCCTTCTGCGAGATGTCGGCCTGGTGCTGGGTGGACAGCACGACGGACTCGACGGTGCGGGGCGTGTGCCCGTCGTAGCCGAGCGTCACCTGCGTCTTGCCGTCGGGGCGGAGGAACGGCAGCTCTCCGGAGCGGCGCACCTCGGCGAGACGCTCGGCGATGCGGTGGGCCGTCCAGATGGCCATCGGCATGAGCTGCGGCGTCTCGGTCGTGGCGTAGCCGAACATGATGCCCTGGTCGCCGGCGCCCTGCAGATCGTGCGGGTCTTCCGAGCCGTCTTCGCGCCGCTCGAACGCCTTGTCCACGCCCGCCGCGATGTCGGAGGACTGCGCGCCGATCGACACGCTCACGCCGCACGAGTTTCCGTCGAAGCCGGCATCGCTGGAGGTGTAGCCGATGCGGTTGACGACATCGCGCACGATGGCGGGGATCTCGACGTACGCGCTCGTGGACACCTCGCCGGCGACGTGGACGAGCCCCGTGGTCACGAGGGTCTCGACGGCGACGCGGCCGTTCGGATCCTCCGCGAGGATCGCATCGAGGATGCTGTCGGAGATCTGGTCGCAGATCTTGTCGGGGTGCCCCTCGGTGACGGACTCGGAGGTGAACAGTCGCAGGTCGGTCATCGGTGCTCCAGGACGAAGGCGGCGGGTATGGGCACAAGTATGCGCCGTGCGGCGGACATGCTCGAAAGCATGCCGCCGCACGGCGTCACAGGTGTCTCGAGCTCAGTCGACGTGGCGCAGGCGCAGCTTGTCCTCGTGGATCTCGTGCAGCGCGATCGTGAGGGGCTTGTCCTCGACCGTGGAGTCCACGAGCGGGCCCACGTTGTCGAAGAGGTTGCCTTCGTGCAGGTCGGAGTAGTAGTCGTTGATCTGGCGCGCCCGCTTGGATGCGTAGATCACGAGCTGGTACTTGGAGTCGACCTTGCCCAGCAGTGCGTCGATGGGCGGGTCGATGATTCCCTGGTCGCGAGTGGCCATGCGGGACCTCCTGAGGTCGTGTTCTGCGAAAGTCTGCGCGCTCGGGTGAACCGAGGCATCAGCCCAGTCTACCTGCTCGCCGGACACACCGAGCAGGCGGCATCCGCGCGCGGCGCGCGCCGGCGTCGTTCAGTCGTCGCGAACGGCCGGGTGGCGGTGCGCGCGAGGTGCGTACGTGACGACTGAGGGATGCCGCAGGGGCGCGCCCGCGCCTGCCTCCTTCGGTCGTCGCGAACGACCGGGTTGCGGGGTGCGGGAGGTGCGTTCGTGACGACTGAGGGATGCCGCGCGGCGGGCGCCGACCGAAAGGGCGGCAGCCGACCCCGCGAGACACCCGCGGGGGTCAGTGCGCGAGGGCGGCGACCTCGGCGGCGGCGCGCGCCACGTCGTCGTTGACGACGTGGAAGTCGAACTCGCCTTGGGCGGCGAGCTCCTTCTTCGCGGTGCGCAGTCGCCGGGCGCGCTCTTCGTCGTCCTCGGTGCCGCGGCCGACGAGGCGCTGCACGAGTTCGTCCCAGCTGGGCGGCAGCAGGAACACCAGCGTCGCGCTCGGCTCGGCCGCGCGCACCTGGCGCGCCCCCTGCAGGTCGATCTCCAGCAGCACGGTGCGGCCGGCCGCCAGCGCCGCGTCGATGGGCGCGCGGGGCGTGCCGTAGCGGTGACGGTTGTGCACCGTGGCGTGCTCGAGCAGCTCGCCGTCGGCGACCATCCGGTCGAATTCGGCATCGGAGACGAAGAAGTAGTGCTCGCCCTCGACCTCGCCCGGACGCGGTGTGCGGGTCGTGGCCGACACCGACAGCAGGATCTCGGGGTGATGCGCCTTGATCTCCGCGGCGACGGTGCCCTTGCCCACGGCGGTGGGACCGGCGAGCACGATCAGCCGGCTGCGTCCCTCGCGGGGCGTCGGCTCGGGCCACCGCTCGTCGAGGAAGCGCTGCAGCGCGACGCGCTGGCGCGCGCCGAGGCCGCCGAGCCGCTTGACCGGCGAGATGCCGAGGTCGGCGAGGATCCGATCGCGCTTGCCTTCGCCGATGGCGGGGATCGCGGTGAGGAACTCGGGCACGCGCATCGCGCCGGCGGGCGATGTCGGCTCGGCGAGGGCACGGCGCAACAGTTCCTGCGGGGAGATCACTCGCGTGGCGACGTCGCGCTTGAGTGCGGCGCGTTCGCGGCGGGCGGCGACGGCGCGACGGGATGCCGCAGCGCGGTCGACCTCGGGCGGGTGCTGAGCGTCAGCCATGGTTCACTTTCGAATAGAGCGCGGCGCGGTCCGCGATGCGCTGGGCGAGATCTGCCGGCCCGGCCGACAGGATGCTACGGCTCTCGTTCGCCACGACGGGCGACGCGAGAGCCCGGAACACGTGGGTGAAGTCCCCCGGTTCCGCCCCCTGTGCACCGAACCCCGGTGCGAGGATCGGCGCCGGCGGGCGGATGGCCTCCGCGATGCCGGCAGCGACGATGTCGACGGTCGCCCCCACGACGACACCCACGCTCCCCCATTCTCCGTCATCGGTCGTGCGTTCGTTGAACGCCGACACCTCGTCGACCACGAGCTTCGCGACCGACCGCTCGCCATCACGCGCGGCCTGCAGGCGCCGGGCCTCGGGATTGCTCGTCGCGGCGAGGACGAATGCGCCCTTGCCGTGCGCGACGGCGTACTCGAGGGTCCCGGTCAGCGCGCCCACCCCGAGGTACGGGCTGACGGTCACGGCGTCGGCCTCGAGCGGCGAGCCGGGTGTCAGCCACGCCCGGGCGTACGCGTCCATGGTGGTTCCGATGTCGCCGCGCTTGGCGTCGGCGATCACCAGCAGACCGGCCGCGCGCGCGGCGGCCAACACGTCCTCGAGCGCGGCGAATCCCGCCGACCCCCAGCGCTCGAAGAACGACACCTGCGGCTTCACGATGCCGACGCGTCCGGCCGCGGCATCCACGACACGCAGCCCGAACTCGCGCACCCCCGCCGCCGAGGCGGTCAGGCCCCAGTCGGCGAGCAGGTGCTCGTGCGGGTCGATCCCGACGCAGAGGGGTCCCTGCGCGGCAAGCGTGTCCTGGAGGCGGCGGCCGAACGACGTCATCTGGCTGCCCGGTCTGCGGCGTACTCCTGCAGGCTCCGCACGCGGAAGCCCTCGCGCAGCACCGGGAGGGCGCTGACGGCGGCACCGAGCACGGCCATCGTGGTGAACAGCGCCTTGTCGGCGGCGACCGCCGCGGCGCGGATCTCGTAGCCGTCGGCACGCGAGAGGCCGCCCGAGGGCGTGTTCACGACGATGTCGATCTCGCCGGCGTTGATGAGGTCGACGATGTTGGTCTCGCCGCTGCCCATCGTCTCGGAGTACTTGCGCACGACCTCCACGCGGATGCCGTTGCGCGCCAGGATCTCGGCGGTGCCCTCGGTCGCGGTGATCGTGTAGCCGAGCTCCTGCAGCCGGTGGGCGGGCAGGATCACGGCGCGCTTGTCGTCGTCGGCGACCGAGATGAACACGGTGCCCGACAACGGCAGCCCGCCGTAGGCGGCGGCCTGGCTCTTGGCGAACGCGGTCGGGAAGTCGCGGTCGATGCCCATGACCTCGCCGGTCGAGCGCATCTCGGGGCCGAGCACCGAGTCGACCATGCGGCCGTCCTTCGTACGGAACCGCTTGAACGGCAGCACGGCCTCCTTCACGGCGATGGGCGCGTCCAGCGGCACCCGCGATCCGTCCTGAGGGGGCAGCATGCCCTCGGCGATGAGCTCGGCGACGGTCGCGCCGACCATGATGCGGCTGGCGGCCTTGGCGAGCGGGATGCCCAGCGCCTTGGAGACGAAGGGCACCGTGCGGCTGGCGCGCGGGTTCGCCTCGATGACGTAGAGCACGCCGGCACTGACGGCGAACTGCACGTTCAGCAGCCCCCGCACCCCGACACCCTTCGCGATCGCCAGCGTCGCCTCGCGCACGCGGTCGATCTCGCCCCGGCCGAGCGACATCGGCGGCAGCGTGCAGCTGGAGTCGCCGGAGTGGATGCCGGCCTCCTCGAGGTGCTCCATGACGCCGCCGATGTACAGGTCGGTGCCGTCGTAGAGCGCGTCGACGTCGATCTCCACCGCGTCGTCGAGGAAGCGGTCGACCAAGAGCGGCATGCCGGGGCCGATGATGGCCTGGTCGGCGATGCGCGCGAAGTAGTCGTGCAGGCTCGGGGTGTCGTAGACGATCTCCATGCCGCGGCCGCCGAGCACGAAGCTCGGGCGCACGAGCACCGGGTAGCCGATGCCTTCGGCCACGGCGACGGCGCCCGCGGCGTCGATCGCCGTGCCGCTGCGGGGTGCGACGAGCCCTGCCTCGTCGAGCAGGCGCGAGAACAGCTCGCGCTCCTCGGCGAGGTCGATGGCTTCGGGCTGGGTGCCCAGGATCGTGTAGCCGGCCGCCTCGATGCCCTTCGCGAGCCCGAGCGGAGTCTGCCCGCCCAGCTGGCAGACGACGCCGAGGATGGTGCCCGAACGCGACTCGGCGTGCAGCACCTCCAGCACGTCCTCGAGCGTCAGCGGCTCGAAGTACAGGCGGTCGCTGGTGTCGTAGTCGGTGGACACCGTCTCGGGGTTGCAGTTGACCATGACGGTCTCGTAGCCGGCATCCGACAGCGCGAACGACGCGTGCACGCACGAGTAGTCGAACTCCACGCCCTGGCCGATGCGGTTGGGGCCGGACCCGATGATGACGACCTTGGTGCGCTCCGAGGGCGTGACCTCGGTTTCGAGGTCGTAGCTGGAGTAGTGGTAGGGCGTCTGCGCCGGGAACTCCCCCGCGCACGTGTCGACGGTCTTGTAGACGGGACGGATCGACAGGGCGTGGCGGATGCCGCGCACCTCGGCCTCGGAGATGCCGCGCAGCTGGGCGATCTGGGCGTCGCTGAAGCCGTGATCCTTCGCGGTGCGGAGGGTGTCGGCATCCAGCTCGCCGGCGGTGCGCACGTACTCGGCCACCTCGTTGATGAGCACGATCTGGTCGAGGAACCACGGGTCGATGCCGGTGGCTTCGAACGCCTGCTCGATCGTGGCACCCTTGCGCAGCGCCTGCTGCAGCACCACGATGCGGCCGTCGGTGGGCGTGCGGGAGATCTCCAGCAGCTCGTCGACGGAACGCTCCTCGTCGCCCCAGTGGAAGCTGGAGCCGCGCTTCTCGAGCGAGCGCAGCGCCTTCTGCAGCGCGGTGGCGTAGTTGCGGCCGATGGCCATGGCCTCGCCGACCGACTTCATGGTGGTGGTGAGGGTCACATCCGCCGCGGGGAACTTCTCGAAGTTGAAGCGGGGCACCTTCACCACGACGTAGTCCAGCGTCGGCTCGAAGCTCGCCGGGGTGACCTTGGTGATGTCGTTGGGGATCTCGTCGAGGCGGTAGCCGATGGCCAGCTTCGCGGCGATCTTGGCGATCGGGAAGCCGGTGGCCTTGGAGGCCAGCGCCGACGAACGCGACACCCGCGGGTTCATCTCGATGACGATGATGCGTCCGGTGGCGGGGTCGACGGCGAACTGGATGTTGCAGCCGCCGGTGTCCACGCCCACGGCGCGGATGATGTCGATGCCGATGTCGCGCAGCTTCTGGTACTCGCGGTCGGTGAGGGTCAGCGCGGGGGCGACGGTGATCGAGTCGCCGGTGTGCACGCCCACGGGGTCGACGTTCTCGATGGAGCAGACGACGACCGTGTTGTCGGCGGTGTCGCGCATGAGCTCGAGCTCGTACTCCTTCCACCCGAGGATCGACTCCTCCAGCAGCACCTCGGTCGTCGGCGAGTCGCGCAGGCCCGCCCCGGCGATGCGGCGCAGGTCCCGCTCGTCGTAGGCGAAGCCGGAGCCGAGACCGCCCATCGTGAACGACGGGCGCACGACGAGCGGGTAGCCGAGCTCGTCGGCGGCGTCGAGCACCTCGTCCATCGTGTGGGCGATGCGGGAGGCGGCGACATCGGCACCGGCATCCAGCACGAGCTGCTTGAAGATCTGGCGGTCTTCGCCCTTGTTGATCGCCTCGAAGTTCGCGCCGATGAGCTCGACGTCGTACTTCTCGAGGATGCCGTGGTTGTGCAGGTCGATCGCCGCGTTCAGCGCGGTCTGGCCGCCGAGGGTCGGCAAGATCGCGTCGGGACGCTCCTTGGCGATGATCGTCTCGATGACCTGCCACGTGATGGGCTCGATGTAGGTCGCATCGGCGAAGTCGGGGTCGGTCATGATCGTCGCCGGGTTGGAGTTGACGAGGATGACGCGCACGCCCTCCTCGCGCAGCACGCGGCAGGCCTGCGTGCCGGAGTAGTCGAACTCGCAGGCCTGACCGATGACGATCGGGCCGGAGCCGATGACGAGGACGGAGTTGATGTCGTCGCGCTTAGGCATTCTTCGTGGTCTCCAGGGTCGCGAGCACGAGGTCGCGGAAGCGGTCGAACAGGTAATTGGCGTCGTGGGGTCCCGCGGCGGCCTCGGGGTGGTACTGCACCGAGAACGCGGGGATGTCCAGGGCCCGCAGGCCCTCCACGACATCGTCGTTGAGGCCGACGTGGCTCACTTCCACGCGGCCGTAGCCGGCGGGGCTGTCGGTGACGCCGTCCAGCGGCGCATCGACGGCGAAGCCGTGGTTGTGGGCGGTGATCTCCACCCGTCCGGTCTGACGGTCCAGTACCGGCTGGTTGATGCCGCGGTGGCCGAACGGCAGCTTGTACGTGCCGAAGCCGAGCGCACGGCCCAGCAGCTGGTTGCCGAAGCAGATGCCGAAGAACGGCAGCTTCTGATCGAGGACGCCGCGCAGCAGCGCCACGTGGTCGTCGGATGCCGCGGGGTCGCCGGGTCCGTTGGAGTAGAACACCGCCACCGGCTCGATGGCGCGGATCTGCTCGATCGTGACGTCCTGCGGCAGCACGTGCACGTCGAACCCACGCGCGGCGAGGTTGTCGACGGTGGACTGCTTGACGCCGAGGTCGAGCACCGCGAGCGGACCGATGCGGTCGCCGGTGGCGGGGGTGACCTCGGCGGCGGCGACCGAGACGGCCGCCGAGAGGTTCTGACCGGCCATCTGGGGCGCCTCGCGCACCAGGCGCAGCTGCTCCTCGGGGTCCAGCGATGCGGCCTCGCCGCTGAAGACGCCGCCGCGCATGCTCCCGGCGGAGCGGATGTGGCGGGTGACGGCGCGGGTGTCGATGCCGCTGATGCCCACGACGCCGTCGGCGACGAGGGCCTCGTCCAGCGAGGTGTCGGCGCGCCAGTTGGACACCACGCGCGAGGGGTCGCGCACGATGTAGCCGGCCACCCAGATGCGGCGGGACTCCGGGTCCTCATCGTTCATGCCGGTGTTGCCGATGTGCGGTGCGGTCTGCAGCACGATCTGGCCGGCGTAGGACGGGTCGGTGAGGGTCTCCTGGTAGCCGGTCATGCCGGTGGAGAACACCACCTCGCCGAGGGTCATGCCTCGCGCGCCGTAGGCGCGTCCGGTGTGGCGGGTGCCGTCCTCGAGGACGAGCACAGCGGGGTCGCGGGTGAACAGTGTCACGCGTCGCCTCCTGTCGTGGGAGCGGGGTCGGAGAGCTGTCGCAGCGCGTCGACGAGCGCGCGCGCGGAGGTCTCCTGTGGTCGGAAGTAGGAATCCACGACGGTCGCGCCGTCGGGGGTGGTCAGGTGCCAATCGAGGCGGGCGAGCCCGTCGCGTTCGACGACGCGGTCGATCGCGACCGTCGCCTGTGCGGCGCCGAGGATCTGCGCGCGCGGGATGAACAGCCGGGACTGGCCGGTCAGATCCAGCGCCACGCCGGCGTCGGTGACGGTGACGTCGGCCCTCGAACGGAAGCCGAGACCGCGGATCGCGAGGCGCTCCAGTGGCTGGTCGTGAGCGGTGGTGGCGACGTACAGCACCGGGAACACCCCGATCACCGCGGCGTCGGCCGGCACTTCGCCCACCGGCGGAACGAGGCCGGAGTCCCGGCGGGTGCGTCGGCGCCAGCCCCACGCGACGAGTCCGAGCAGGCCCAGCGCCACGGCGACGACGACCAGCAGCGCGCCTTCCTGCGTCATGCGTTCACCCCGATCTCGCGCAGCGCGCCGTCGGCGACGGTCACGGTGCCGCGGTGCAGCGTCCAGCGCACCTCGCCCGGCAGTTCCCGCTCGAGGTAGGGCGAGTTCGCGCTGCGGCCGTGGAGGTCGCTGCGACCGAACGGACGCACCGGCGTCGGGTCGTAGAGGGTGAGGGATGCCGCCTCCCCCGCCGTCAGCGGGGTGCCGTGGCCGTCCAGGCGCCCGATGCGGGCGGGCGTGGTCGACATGACGCGGGCGACGTCGTCCCAGCCGAGCAGGCCGGTGTCGACCATCGCCTGCTGCACGACGCGCAGCGCGCTCTCGAGCCCCACCATGCCGTTGGCGGCGGCCTGCCATTCGCACGCCTTCGCCTCGGCGGGGTGCGGCGCGTGGTCGGTGGCGACGATGTCGATCGTGCCGTCGGCCAGGCCCTCGCGCACCGCCTGCACGTCTTGCTCACGCCGCAGCGGCGGGTTGACCTTGTATCGGGCGTCGTAGCCGCGCACCAGCTCCTCGGTGAGGAGCAGATGGTGAGGGGTGACCTCGGCGGTCACCGCGATGCCGCGCTTCTTGGCCCAGCGGATGATGTCCACCGAGCCCGCCGTCGACAGATGGCACACGTGCAGGCGCGAGCCGACGTGCTCGGCCAGCAGCACGTCGCGGGCGATGATCGATTCCTCGGCGGCCGCGGGCCAGCCGGTGAGACCGAGTTCGGCCGACACGGTGCCCTCGTTCATCTGGGCGCCCTCGGTCAGGCGCGGGTCCTGGGCGTGCTGGGCGATGACGCCGTCGAACGCCTTCACGTACTCGAGCGCGCGGCGCATGATGAGCGGATCCCACACGCAGAACCCGTCGTCGCTGAACACGCGCACGCGGGCGCGCGACGACGCCATGGCGCCGAGCTCTGCCAGACGCTCGCCCTTCTGCCCCACGGTGACGGCGCCGATCGGCTGCACCGTGACGTAGCCGGCTGCGTCGCCGAGGGCGAGCTCCTGCTCCACGACGCCGGCGGTGTCGGCCACGGGAGAGGTGTTCGGCATGGCGAACACCGCCGTGTAGCCGCCGGCGGCGGCGGCGCGCGAGCCGCTCAGGATCGTCTCGGACGCCTCGTAGCCCGGTTCGCGCAGGTGCGTGTGCAGGTCGACGAGGCCGGGCAGGGCGATGAGGCCGTCGGCGTCGATGACGCGCGCGCCGGCGCGGCTGAGGCCGGCGCCCACCTCGACGATGCGGCCGCCGTCGATCAGCAGGTCCGCCGGGCGGCCTGCGGCCGCCTGATCGTGGATGCGTGCTCCGCGGATGAGGATGGTCTCGCTCATCGTCCGTCCTCTCCAGCTCGTGTGCGCTCCCCTGCCAGCAGCAGATAGAGGGCGGCCATCCGCACGGACACGCCGTTCGTCACTTGCTCGAGCACGGTCGAGCGCGGCGAATCGGCGGCGTCGGCGGAGATCTCCAGGCCCCGGTTCATGGGACCCGGGTGCATGACAATGCTATCGGCCGAAAGCCGACCCAAGCGCGCGGCGTCCAGGCCCCACCGGCGCGAATACTCCCGTTCAGTCGGGAAATACGCCGCATTCATGCGTTCCGCCTGGATTCGCAGCATCATCAGCGCGTCGGGCTCGTCGGCGATGGCCTCGTCGAGGTCGTACCGGATCCGCACCGGCCAGGCCGAAACGTCCTGCGGGATGAGGGTCGGCGGGGCGACGAGGGCGACCGCCGCACCGAGGGTCGTCAGCAACCACACGTTCGAGCGGGCGACACGCGAATGCAGCACGTCGCCGACGATCGTCACCCGAAGCCCCGCGAGGTCGCGCCCACGACTGTCGGCACCGAAGAAGCGCTTGCGGATCGTGAAGGCGTCCAGCAGTGCCTGGGTGGGATGCTCGTGCGTTCCGTCGCCGGCGTTGACGACGCCCGCGGTGATCCAGCCGCTCGTGGCGAGCGTGCGCGGCGCGCCCGACGCGCCGTGGCGGATGACGACGGCATCCGCCCCCATCGCCTGGAGGGTCTGGGCGGTGTCCTGCAGGGACTCGCCCTTGGAGACCGAGGAGCCTTTCGCGGAGAAGTTGATGACGTCGGCCGACAGTCGCTTGGCGGCGGCTTCGAACGAGATGCGGGTGCGCGTGGAGTCCTCGAAGAAGAGGTTCACGACGGTCTTGCCGCGCAGCGTCGGGAGCTTCTTGACCTCACGGCGCTGGGTGTCGGCCATGTCCTCGGCGACGTCGAGGATGCGCAGGGCATCGTCGCGCGTGAGGGTGCGGGTGTCGAGCAGGTGCCTCATGACTCGATCGTCACCTCCTCGATGCCGTCGACGTCGGCCAGGCGCACGTTGACGCGTTCCTCGCGGGCGCTCGGCAGGTTCTTGCCGACGAAGTCGGGCCGGATCGGCAGCTCCCGGTGCCCCCGGTCGACGAGGATCGCCAGGCGCACGGCGGCGGGGCGGCCGATGTCCTGCAGGGCGTCGAGGGCGGCGCGGATGCTGCGGCCGGAGAAGAGCACGTCATCCACGAGCACCACGGTCTTGCCGTCGATTCCGCCGGCGGGGATCTCGGTCGGCTGCGGTGCCCGGGTGGGGTTGCGGTGCAGGTCGTCGCGGTACATCGTGACGTCCAGCGCCCCGACGGGGATGCTGCGGCCCCCGAACTCGGTCACCAGCGCGCCGATGCGCTGGGCGAGGTTCACGCCGCGCGTGGGGATGCCGAGGATCACCAGCCCTTCGGGGCCGCGATTGGACTCGAGGATCTCGTGGGAGATCCGAGTCAGGGCTCGAGCGATGTCGGCTTCGTGCAGCACGGTACGCGTGCTCATCCGCCGCTCCCTTCTCCGCCTCACAGGACGGTGTTAAAGGTTGCTGGGTGGTGCTGCTCAGCCTACCGCGATCGCGCGGGGCGCAGGCGACGTCAGGCGGCGGGGGATGCCGCGGCGCGGTGCAGGTCGTCCTCCACCTGGCTGGCGCGGATCGGGTGACCGAGGGTCGACAGGCACTTGCCCGTCTTCAGGTCCCACTTCCAGTCGTGCAGCGAGCAGGTGAGCACGTCGCCCTCGATCTTGCCGGTCTTGGAGAGATCGGCGCGCAGGTGCGGGCAGCGGCGCTGCACGATCCAGTCCTCGAGCTGGATGTCCTCGGTGACGTCGGACTGTTCGGCGTACCAGTTCTCGACGTACTCGATGCGGTCGCGTGAGAGGCACTTGAAGAACGTGTAGATGAACTCGTTGAACTTGCCCACGCGTCCGGCTTCGAACTGCATCGACAGGAAGATCGAGTTCGACCAGTCGATCTCGTGCTCGGCGATGTTCGTCGAGACGAGGTCTGCGGGGATCGTGAACCAGTAGTTGGTCTCCTCCCCCGCGTACTCGCGCACCTTGGCCTTGGGGAAGTCGACGCAGAGGTCCAGCTCGCCGATCGTCATGCGCACCGGTCCGCCCACGCCCTCACGGAAGATGCGGCCGCGGCGCAGCAGCGGCTCCCACCAGGCCTTCAGCTCGGCGAGCATCTCGTCCGGCGGCAGCACCGGGGCGCGGGAGGCCTCCTCGGCACGGATCTCCTCCTGGCGCGAGGCGCGCTGCTCCTGGAGGTACCCCCACTTGTCGGTGAACATGCGGTCGATCTCGGCGTCGGTGTACAGCGTCTGCTCGACCGTCTGCTCGCCGCCGGAGATCGTGACGACGGTGCCGGGGATGAAGACGTGGCCGGAGTACTGCGGGGCCTCTTCCTTCATGCGCGCCAGGAACTGCGCCTGGTCGGTGAAGATCGAGTCGTTGTGCTCGCCGAGCCCGTTGTAGCGGAACAGCTCGTCGCGCAGGAACATCGGCGGACCCGCCATGGGGTACACGTGCGGCGCGTCGACCTTCTCGATGTAGAACATCGCGCGCTTGTGCTGGGCCTCGCGCTTGAGGTGGGCGAAGTTGACCTTGGCGTCCTGCGGCAGGTCGTAGACCATCGGCCACCAGATCGCTCCGGAGAACTGCGTGAAATATGCTTCGGGCTTGCCGAACGACAGCAGCTTCTCCAGATCCAGCGGGTGCGAGTCGTTCTGGTTGAGGATCGACGCCGTGCCGTCGTCGACGGAGAGGCTGGAGTCGCCGATGGGCCCGTCGCTCGGGGCGCGCAGCGGCGTGATCATGAGCTTCAGCTCGCCGCGCTGGATGATCTCGCCGGCGCGGGTGTAGGTGATGTTGTCGTACCCGAGCCTGCGCAGATCCTGTTCGAGATCGTCGGTCGGGTACTCCGGCAGCAGCACCTCGATGTCCTTGCGGACGAAAGTCTCCAGCATCCACGGGTCGAAGTGGTCGCGGTGACGGTGCGAGATGTAGAGGAAGTCGGCCTTGCCGTAGCGCTCCCAGTCGAGGGCCCGGTTGTCGGGGAAGACGAACCACGACCCGTAGAACGATGACTTGATCACCGGGTCGCAGAGGATCGTGCCGCCTGTCGTCTCGATGAACATTCCGGCGTGGCCGAGACCCGTGATGCGCATGGATTCCTCCCCTGTCAACAGCTCTCGATTCTACGGGGCGAGTCCTCTGGGATTGGTCTGCGCGGCCGTGTCTATGCTCAGCCGTCCAGCAGATCCCTGATGTCGTCGGCGGTCAGCGCCTCCGAGAACAGGTCGTCGTCGTCCATCACCGAGGCGAACAGGCGGGCCTTGCGCTGCTGCAGCGCCATGACCTTCTCCTCGATCGTGCCCTCCGCGATCATGCGGTACACGTTGACCGGCCGGGTCTGCCCGATGCGGTGCGTGCGGTCCACCGCCTGCGACTCGGCGGCGGGGTTCCACCACGGGTCGAGGACGAACACGTAGTCGGCCTCGGTGAGGGTCAGGCCGAAGCCGCCCGCCTTCAGGCTGATGAGGAACACCGGCGCGTCGCCGCCGCGGAATTCGGCCACGACCTCCTCACGGCGCCGCGTGGAGCCGTCGAGCCACGCGTACGCGATGCCGGCGGCATCCAGTCGCCGGGCCGCCAGTTCGAGGAACGACGTGAACTGGCTGAACACCAGTGCGCGGTGGCCCTCCGCCGCGAGTTCGCCCACGTGCTCCAGCAGGGCGTCGAGCTTGCTGGAGCCCAGTCGGGTGTGGCGGCCGTCGATGAGGGCGGGGGCGAGGCTCAGCAGCCGCAGCAGCGTCAGCGAGCGGAACACGATGAACCGCTGGCGATCCAGGTCGTCGAGCAGGCCCAGCACCTTCTGCCGTTCCCGCTGCAGCACGGTGTCGTAGAGTGCCCGGTGGTCGTCGCTCAGCTGCACGCGCAGCTCCTGCTCCTGCTTGGGCGGCAGGTCGCGGGCGACGAGGTCTTTCGTGCGGCGCAGCATGAACGGCCGGATGCGCCGGCGCAGCCGCGCCAGACGCCGCTCACGGTAGGGCGCTCCCTCGGCGTTCTCCGGCGTCTTGCCCTGCTCGATCGGGCCGACGTACTCCTGCCGGAAGCGTCGGGCCGAGGGGAACAGGCCGGGCGCGGTGAGCGAGAGCAGCGCCCACAGCTCGGTCAGGGTGTTCTCCAGCGGCGTCCCGGTGATGGCGAAGGTCACGTCGGCGCGCAGCGAGGCGGCGGCGCGGTGCAGCTTGGTGGCGGGATTCTTGACGAACTGCGCCTCATCGAGGATGAGCCCCGCCCACTCGAGCCCGGCGTACTCCGCCTCGTCCAGGCGCAGCAGCGCGTAGGAGGTCACCACGACATCGGCGCCGGCGGCGAGGTCGGCCACCGACGCGCCGCGGGTGAGCGCGCTCGAGCCGATCGTGCGGACGACGAGGTCGGGGGCGAAGCGCTCGGCTTCGCTGCGCCACGTCGCGACGACGGAGGTGGGGGCGACCACGAGGAACGGGCGCCGCTCCCCCTCGTCACGGGTGTGGGCGATGAGCGCGAGGGTCTGCAGCGTCTTGCCGAGGCCCATGTCGTCGGCGAGGATGCCGCCGAGCCGGTGCCGCCAGAGGAACGCCAGCCAGTCCAGCCCCTGCTGCTGGTACGGGCGCAGCTTCGCGTGGATTCCCGCCGGCACGGGGGTGGTCGGCACGCCCTCCGCCGCACGCAGCCCCGCCACGGTGGCCCGCCACGCCACGGCGGGTTGGGCCTGGTCGGCGAGGTCCTCGAAATCGGACCACAGTGCGGTCTGGTACCGGCTGATGCGGGGGCCGGTGTCCCATTCGTCGAGTTCCGCGGCCTCCTCCAGCAGCTCGCGCAGCCGGTCGAGGGCGGGGTGGGCGAGCGAGAAGTAGCCGCCGTCGCTGAGCAGCATCTTGCGCCGGCGCCGGGTGAGCGCGGTCAGCAGTGGGGTGAACGGGATGCGGCGCCCGTCGATCGTCACGATGATGCCGAGGTCGAACCAATCGCGGTCGGTGGTCTCCACCGTCGTGACAGTGATCTCCGGCGTGCCGGTGAGTTCCCGGTAGCTGCGGCGGATGCCGGTGACGTCGGTGTCGACCCCGTCGATCAGCTGCAGCGCCGGCAGCACGGCGGCCGCGAACTCGGCGGCATCCACGCCTGTGAACGCGCCGGCGTCGCGGAAGGGCAGTTCGCTCGCGCCGCGCCACGCCGCCTCGACGTGATCCTGCACGCGCTTCTCGTACGCGGTGTCGCGGTCGGTGGCGGTGCCGGTGGCGGCGTACGGCACCGGCGGCGTGCCGGCGTAACGCCACGTCAGCGCGTACTCCACGCGGTCGCCGGGCTCGAACCGCACCGCGACCTCGAGGCGCGGCGGCAGCGCCGGCGGCATCTCGACGCCGCGACCGAGCGTCACCGGCGCCTGGCGCGCGAGGCGCGGCAGATGGTCGCGGAGGAACTCGTCGGCCTCGGCGCGCGGGACCAGCACCGGCTCGCGGGCGCGCAGCAGGGCGCGCGCGGGCGGGGGCACCTCCGCCGGGGCGAGGGTGAGGGCGATGCGCTCCCCCGTCGCTTCCACCCGGTACAGGCCGACATGCCCGATCGTGCGCACCTCGGCGGCGGGCACCGGTGCGTCGTCGATCGTCACGCGCGGGGTGAGGATCAGGCCGTCCCTGCCGCGTTCGGTGTGGACGGCGACGCCCGCGTCGGCGGCGAGGGCGACCGTCTGCTGCGCCGACCGCGCCGTCAGCGGGATGCCGCGGGTGCGGGCGCCCGCCAGGTGCGGCCACAGCAGGTGGGACTCGACGTCGTCCAGCGTCAGCCATTCCGACCCGTCGGGCATCGTGCCCAGCGTCCGGGCGTCGCGCACGATGCTGTACAGCTCGACGAACCAGCGTGCCTGGCCGGGGTCGTAGCCGTGGCCCGGGCGGCGAAGGGCGTCCCAGGTGGCGTGCCCCTTGATCCAGCCGCGGCGGGAGCGCTCCAACGGGCGCAGCCCCAGTGCCACGTCGACGGCGGGCTGCTGCAGGCCGCGCGCGGTGGCGGTCTCCATGCGCGTCGGCGCCCACCGCGACTCGGCGCGGCGCACGCGCTGGCGCAGTTCCACCCCGAGGGCGAGCTGCGGTGCCGGCTCCGCAGGCGCGGGCGCCGTCAGCAGCTCGCGCCAGTCGGGAGCCGCGCGGGAGGTCATGCCCTCATCCTCGCCGACCCCGCAGACGTGCCGGGCCGGCGATGAGGCGGCATCCGCCGGTCAGGACGATCGGGCGATGCGCGCCAGCACACCGTGCACGAACGAGCCGGAGTCGTCGGTGGAGAACTCCTTGGCCAGTTCCACGGCCTCGTCGATGGCGACGGCGGCCGGGACGGCGTCGTTGTAGAGGATCTCCCACGCCGCCATGCGCAGCAGCGCGCGGTCGACGGCGGGCATGCGCGCGAGCGACCAGTCCTTGGCGACGGTGGTGATCTGCTCGTCGATCTCTTCGCGGTTGTCGATGACACCGTCGACGATTTCGCGGGCGTACAGCCACGACGCCTCACGGGCCGGCTCGTTCGCGGCGCGCTTGGCCTCGGCCGCCAGGGTCACGCCCAGGTCGTCACCGCGGATGTCGGACTGGTAGAGGATGTCGAGGGCGCGTTTGCGCGCCTTGGTGCGTGCACTCATGGAAGAACGACGCCGCGATCAGTTGACGCGGCCGAGGTAGTCACCCGTGCGGGTGTCGACCTTGACCTTCGTGCCCTGCTCGACGAACAGCGGAACCTGGATCTCGTAGCCGGTCTCGACGGTCGCGGCCTTCGTGCCGGCCGAGGAGCGGTCGCCCTGCAGGCCCGGCTCGGTGTAGGTGATCTCCAGGACCACGGATGCCGGCAGCTCGATGTAGAGCGGGTTGCCGTTGTTCATCGCGATCTGCACCTGCTGGTTCTCCAGCAGGAAGTTCTTCGCGTCGCCGACGACGGCGGCGGGCACGTTGATCTGGTCGTAGTCGGCGACGTCCATGAACACGAAGCTGTCGCCGTCGTTGTACAGGTAGGTGAAGTCGCGGCGATCGACGTTCTCGATCTCGATCTTGGCGCCGGCGTTGTACGTGCGGTCGACGGTCTTGCCCGACACGACGTTCTTGAGCTTGGTGCGCACGAATGCGCCGCCCTTGCCCGGCTTGACATGCTGGAACTCGATGACGTTCCAGAGCTGGCCGTCGATGCTGAGGACGACGCCGTTCTTGATGTCTGCGGTGGATGCCATGGGAGGGAGAAGTCCGTTCGTGTGAGGGAGTCGGGCGCCGCGGGCGTGCCCGGCGTTCGATTCTACGTGATGACCGGTCGCAGTCTCTCAGCCTTCGGCATGACCGGTGATGACATCCAGCAGCAGCGACACGGCGCGGGCGTATCCGGCGACGCCTTCGCCGACCACGTGGACGAGTGCGACGTCGGCGACGTAGGAGTGGTGGCGGAAGCTCTCCCGGGCCTGGATATCGGAGATGTGCACCTCCGCGACGGGCAGCGCGACACCGGCGAGGGCGTCGCGCAGCACGACCGAGGTGTGGGTGAGGCCGCCGGGGTTGATGACGATGCCGGCGCAGTCCTCACGGGCATCGTGGATGGCGTCCAGCAGCACGCCCTCGTGGTTGCTCTGCACGCAGCGCACCTCGAACCCGCGCGCGGCGGCGGTCTCCGTCACGATCCGCTCGACGTCGGCGAGCGTCTCGTGGCCGTAGATCGCGGGCTCACGGGTGCCGAGGAGGTTGAGGTTGGGGCCGTTGACGAGCAGCAGGCGGCGGGGCGTGGTCACCCTGGCACCCTACTGCCCTCCCGGACGCAGGCGATCTCACCGGCACAGGACGATCCGCGACGGCACCGTCCTGTTGCGGGGAGTTCTCCTGTACCGGGCAGACTCAGGGAGCGACCGGGAGGTCGCGGGCCATGACGATCTCCGGACCGATCGGCCCGTCGAACGTCTCGCCCGTGGGGGTGAACCCGGCCCGCCGGTAGGCGGCCTGGGCACGCGCGTTGTCGCGGTGCACATCCAGGTGCACGCGGCGCAGCCCCACCGAACGCACCCACGCCGCCGCCGTGCTCAGCAGCAGGTCGATCGCGCCGGAGCCGCGGGCATCCGGCCGCACCCACACGCCCACGACGTCGGCGCGGCGGTCGTCGACGAACCGGCCCAGATGGTCGGTCTGACCGGTCGCCCGCACGAGCACGGTGGCGCTGCCCACGGGATCGTCACCGCGGAGGGCGATGAACTGGGCGGTGGTCTCCCCGTCCGCGGCATCCGCGGTGCGGGACTGCCAGAACTCGTCGCCGTGCGCCGCCGTCGTGGCGTGACTGTCCAGGAACGCGATCGTCGCGTCGGGGTCCGCGGTGGCAGCAAGACGCAGCGCCCGCACCTCACGCCATTCGTCGGCGCGGACACGCCGCACCGACAGGCGAGGGGTCACTCGGCGAGTTCCTGGTACGCCGCGAACAGCAGCGACTCGTCGGGGGCCTGCAGCACGGTGGGCCGGGCGATGTCGTCGAGCACGATGAAGCGCAGCATGCCGGCGCGCGTCTTCTTGTCGCGCTGCATCGTCGCCAGCAGCTGCGGCCACGCGCCGGGCCGGTAGCTCATCGGCAGCCCAAGGGTGCCGAGGATGTCGCGGTGACGCTGCACCACGGCATCCGGCAGGCGCCCGGCCAGCCGCGACAGCTCGGCAGCGAACATCATGCCCACCGACACGGCGGCGCCGTGGCGCCACTGGTAGCGCTCGGCGTGCTCGATGGCGTGACCGAGGGTGTGGCCGTAGTTGAGGATCTCCCGCAGCCCCGCCTCGCGGAAGTCCTCGCTGACGACGCGGGCCTTCATCTCGATGGCGAGTTCGACGCTGCGGCGGAACGCGGCGCTGGCGGGGTCGACGGCGGCGACGGGGTCGGCCTCGATGAGGTCGAGGATCTCGGGAGCCCAGATGAAGCCGGCCTTGACGACCTCGGCGAAGCCCGCGATGCGCTCGTTCTGGCTGAGCGTGTCGAGCAGTGCCAGGTCGCAGAGCACCGCGTGCGGCGCCCAGAACGCGCCCACGAGGTTCTTGCCCTCGGCGGTGTTCACACCGGTCTTGCCGCCCACGGCGGCGTCGACCATGGCGAGAACCGTGGTGGGCACGAGCACGGCCTTCACCCCGCGCAGCCAGGTCGCCGCGACGAAGCCGGCGAGGTCGGTGACCGCGCCCCCGCCGAAGCCGATGACGACGTCGGTGCGGGTGAAGTCCGCCTGGCCCATGACCTGCCAGCAGAAGGCGGCGACCTCGATGCGCTTGCCCGCCTCGGCATCGGGGATCTCGGCCAGCAGCACCTGGCGTCCCGCGCCCAGGGCATCGGTCAGCGACACGCGCAGCGCTTCGGCGGCGTCGCGCAGCGTGGGCGGGTGGACGACGAGCAGCTTGCGCGCCTCGTCGGGGATGAGCTCGGGAAGACGGTCGAGGATGCCGCGCCCGACGATGATGTCGTAGGCGTCGCCTCCGCGCACCGAGATCGTGGTGGTCTGCTCGCTCATGGGCGCTCCTCGGGGGTCGCGGTCGTCGCCCAGCGCGCCACGGCGTCGACGACGTCCTGCAGCGGCCCGGCGGAGGTGTCGAAGGTGACGTCGGCGGTCTGCTCGTACAGCGCTCGGCGGGCTTCGTGGATGGCGTGCCAGCGCGCGACCGGGTCCTCGCCCTGCAGCAGCGGGCGCGCCGTGGAGCGCAGTCGCGAGGCGATGGTGTCGCCGCTGACGGTGAGGAGGACGACGCGGTGGTCGAGGAGGGCGACCCGGGTCACCGGTTCGAGGATCGCCCCGCCGCCCAGTGCCACGACACCGCCCTCGTCGAGGGCCGCGAGCACGGCGTCCCGCTCCAGCGTGCGGAAGCGGGCCTCGCCGTGATCGGCGAAGATGCGGTCGATCGGACCGTGATCGCGCACGATCACGGCGTCGGTGTCGGTGAACGGCAGTCCCAGGCGCTTGGCGAGCTTTCGGCCGATGCTCGTCTTGCCCGCGCCCATCGGGCCGATCAGCACGAGCGACGTCATGCCAGTGCGGGGTCGCTGGCCGTCGTCGTGCGCAGGGTCTCGGGGATGGCGGCGAGGTAGGACTCGAGGTTGCGGCGGGTCTCCCCCACGCTGTCGCCACCGAACTTCTCCAGCACCGCCTCGGCCAGCACGACCGCGGTCATCGCCTCGGCCACGACACCCGCGGCGGGCACCGCGCACACGTCGGAGCGCTGGTGGTGCGCGGAGGCCGTGTCGCCGGTGGTGACGTCGACGGTGCGCAGCGAATGCGGCACGGTCGCGATGGGCTTCATGCCCGCGCGCACCCGCAGCACGGTGCCCGTGGACATGCCGCCCTCGGTGCCGCCGGCGCGGTCGCTGGAACGGGTGATCCCGGCATCCGTCGCGAAGAGCTCGTCGTGCGCGGCGGAGCCGCGACGGCGGGTGGTCTCGAAGCCGTCGCCGACCTCGACACCCTTGATGGCCTGGATGCTCATGAGCGCCTGCGCGAGCTTGGCGTCGAGGCGGCGGTCCCACTGCACGTGCGAGCCGAGCCCCGGCGGCAGGCCGTAGGCCAGCACCTCGACGATGCCGCCGAGCGTGTCGCCTTCCTTGCGTGCGTCGTCGACCTCGGCGACCATCGCTTCGCTCGTGGCGGCGTCGAAGCACCGCAGCGGATCGGCGTCGAGCGCGTCGACGTCGTCAGGAGTCGGGAGGGCGGCGTCCTCGGGCACGCGCACGGGCCCGATCGAGAGGGTGTGGCTGACGAGGCGGATGCCGAGCTCGCTGAGGAACGCTCGGGCCACCGCGCCCAGCGCGACGCGCGCGGCGGTCTCGCGGGCGCTGGCGCGCTCGAGGATCGGCCGGGCCTCGTCGAAGTCGTACTTCTGCATGCCGACGAGATCGGCGTGCCCCGGGCGGGGACGGGTGAGCGCGGCGCCGCGGCCACGCGATTTCTCGGTCAGTTCCACAGGCTCGGGGCTCATCACCTCGACCCACTTGGGCCATTCGGTGTTGCCGATGCGCAGCGCGATCGGGCTGCCGAGGCTGAAGCCGTGGCGCACGCCCGACGAGATCGTCAGCTCGTCCTGCTCGAACTTCATGCGGGAGCCTCGTCCATAGCCCAGCTTTCGGCGGGCGAGGTCGGCTTGGATGGCGTCGCGGGTGACGGGCACGCCTGCGGGCAGGCCTTCCATGATGGCGACGAGTTCGGGGCCGTGGGATTCGCCGGCCGTGAGCACGCGGAGCATTCGCCTATCCTCCCACGAGCGCGCGGCGCATTGCGGCGAGGACGGCGTCCTCCTCGGGCAGTGCGGTGCCGGGGTCGCCGGTGACGTACACCCGCACCTGCAGCAGGGCCTGGTGCAGCAGCATCCCCTCGCCCGACAGTGCAGGGTGCCCGGCATGGGTCCACGCCGTGGACAGCTGGGTCGGCCAGTGGCCGTAGACGACGTCCATGAGCACGCCGCCGGCCCGCGCCAGCGCGTCCGCCGCAGCGGCGGGCACGGTCGCCTCGCCGGGCAGGGTCGCGATCGTCACGGGTACCGCAGCGTGCCCCGTGACCTCGAACGCGACAGGTCGCACGGTGACGCCCAGAGACTCGCCGAGCCGGCGCAGCGGCTCGACGGCTTCCGGGCGACGGGCGACGACCTCGACCCGTCGTGCGCCGAGTTCGGCGACGGCCACCACGGCCGAGGTGGCCGTTGCACCTGCGCCGACGATGCGGGCCTCGTCGAGGGCGGGGATGCCGGCCTCGCGCAGCGCGCGCACGATGCCGCCGACATCGGTGTTGAAGCCGCGGGGTCCGTCGTCGGTGAGCAGCAGGGTGTTCACCGCTCCCGTGGCCCTGGCGCGGTCGTCGTGCCAGGTCGCCGCGGCGAAACCCGCGCCCTTCAGCGGCATCGTCAGCGACAGTCCGCGGGTGTGCGGGTCGACGGATGCCAGTGCGTCGGGGAAGGCCGCCTCGGTCACGCGGCGGCGCCCGAACGTCCAATCCAGCCCCAGCACGCGGTACGCGGCGGCGTGCAGCTGCGGCGAACGGCTGTGGGCGATGGGGTCGCCCCAGACCTCCAGCGCGGCGCGCTCCCCCACCCTCAGCAGCCCGAGTCGGGGTTGTCCGCGCACCACTGCTGCCACTGCTTCACAGCCTGCTCGTGCTCGGCGCCGGTGTTGGTGAACACCGTCTCGCCGGTGTCGAGGTTGACCGTGACGAAGTACATCCACGGGCCGTCCGCCGGGTGCATCGCGGCGTCGATGGCCAGATCCCCCGGGTTGGCGATGGGGCCGATCGGCAGACCGGGGTGCACATACGTGTTCCACGCGTTGTCGTCGGCGAGGGCCTCGGCCGACGAGCTCACGGTGCCGTCGTGCATCTCCTTGTACCCGTACTGCGCGGTCGAGTCCATCTGCAGCAGGCCGAACGTCTCGTCGTTGTCGGGCGAGAGCCGGTTCTGGATGACGCGCGAGACCTTGTAGAAGTCGTCCTCGAACCGCGCCTCGCGCTGGATGATCGACGCGATCGTGAGGATCTCCTGGCGCTGCTCGACCGGCACTCCGGCGCTGTCCAGCGACTCGATCGTGCGGTTGACGAGCGTGCGGATGACATCCGGTGCGGTGACCCCCGGATCGAAGGAGTACGTCGCCGGGAAGAGCCAGCCCTCCAGGCTGTCGGCGGGCACGCCGTAGTCGGCGGGGTTGCTCACGGCCGCCTGCAAGTCCTCGATCGGCAGGGCCAGGCCCTCGGCCAGCAGCGGCAGCGACTGCTCCACCGTGAGGCCCTCGCGCAGCTGGGCCGCGTTGGACACCTTGTTGGCGGGATTCAGCAGCGCGTCCAGCGCGGCGGCGGAGGTCATCCGCTGCTGCAGGGCGAACACGCCCGGCTGGAACGGCGGGTTCTGGCCGGTGTCGATGAGGTAGTCGTAGAACGCGTCGGGGGTCATGGTGACGCCGGCGTCGTAGAGCTTCCGCGAGATCGGCCCACCGGTGTCGCCGGAGATGACCGTGATACTCGCCTCGCCGGTGGCTTCCCCCGGCGGATAGTCCTGGGGCTCCTCCCAGCCCATGAACTCCCGGATCGGCTCCTCGTAGGTGTTCCAGAGCCAGAGGCCGCCGGCGGCGATGCCGCCCAGCAGCGCCAGCACGATGCCGAGCGCGATCCAGCCACCGACACGTCGACGGCGCTTGTTCGGCGGCGGCGGCGGGGCGCCGACCTGGTCGACGGACACCTCGCCGGTGAACAAGGCATCCAGAGTCGCTGTCGCGGCGGGCCGAGCGGCCACGCGCGGCGCGGCGGCAGGCGCGGCGCTTCCCGCGTCGGCGCGGAGGTCGTCGTCCTCGGAGCCGACGGCGGGTGCGGCGTGCGTCTCGAGGCGTGGGGCGGCCACGGGCTGTGCCGGGGACTCCGGCTGCGCCGCCGAGGCCGATGCTGTGGCTGGGACGGGCGCGTCCGCCGCCGGCGTCGCGGACGCTGCGTCGGACTCGGTGTGACGGGCGGCGGCGCGGGCAGCGCGGCGCGAGAGCGGTGCGGCGGGGGCATCGGCGGGGGCGGATGCCGGGGCTGCGGGTTCGGTCGCGGGAGCGCTCTCGCGTGCGACCGCGCTGCGGCCCGAGGCATCGGCCGACGCGGGTTCGCCGGCGCCGGGATCGCCCGCAGCGGGATCGCCCGCCGGGGCGGGAGCGCTGGTCGGTCCTCCCGCGGCCGTCGACTCGGTCGCCCGACCGGTCGCGGCGCGGTGCCGGGGGTCGGGCAGCTTGCCGAACATGTCGGCGAGCGAATCGTCGAACGGTGAGGACGGAGAGGGCATCAGGCGGGCTCCTGGGCCGGGGGCATCGGGGTTCCGGGAGGCCGTCCCGTGCTCTTCTCCACGTCGAGTGCATGCTGGAGGAGGACGACGGCGGCGACCTGATCGACAATGCTACGAGAATCTCGCTGTGAGCGCCCGCTTTGTCTCAAAGCGGCATGCGCCGAGACCGTGCTCAGCCGCTCGTCCACCAGCCGCACCGGGGGGTCGCCGGCCTCGGCGAGAGCGGCGGCGAACGCCCGCGCGTCGGCCGTCGAGGGGGTGTCCTCGCCGCGCAGATTCAGCGGCAGGCCCACGAGCAGCTCGGTGGCGTCGTACTCCGCGGCGATCTCCCGCACGCGCGCCACAGAATGCTCGTTGCGCGGCACCGTCTCGACCGGGGTCGCCAGCATTCCATCGGGATCGCAGCGGGCGACCCCGACGCGCGCCTTGCCCACGTCGACGCCGATGCGCACGCCCCGCCGGAACCCGCTCACGCGGCCTGCGACTCCAGTGCCGAGGTGATCGCGTCGAACGCGGCCGGCAGCGCCGCGGCATCCGTCCCGCCGCCCTGGGCGACGTCGTCGCGACCGCCGCCGCCGCCGCCGAGGGCGGCAGCAGCCGACTTCGCGAGCACGCCGGCCTTCGCGCCCGCACTGCGGGCGGTGTCGTTGGTGGCGACGATGACCACGGCACGACCGCCGACCTCGGCACCCAGCGCCACGACCGCCGCGGCATCCGCCCCGAGCCGGTCGCGCACCTGCAGGGCGAGGGAGCGCACGTCGTCGGCGGAACCGGCGGTGCCCAGCGACTGCGCCACGACCTGGAACCGGCCGATGCGCCGCGCCGACTCCACCAGCTGCGGCAGCCGCTCGCCGAGGGCGCGCGCCTCGAACTGCGCGATCTTCTTCTCGGCGGCCTTGAGGTTCGCGGCCAGCTCGGCGATGCGTGCGGGCAGCTGATCGCGCGGCGTCTTCAGACTCGAGGTCAGCTGCGACACGATGGCGCGTTCGGCGGCCAGCTCGCGGAAGGCGTCCAGGCCCACCAGGGCCTCGACACGACGGTTGGACGCGCCCACCGACGACTCGCCGACGAGGTTGACCAGCCCGATCTCGGCGCTCGATGACACATGCGTGCCACCGCAGAGCTCACGCGACCAGGGTCCGCCGATGTCGACCATGCGCACGACGTCGCCGTACTTCTCGCCGAACAGCGCCTGCGCACCGAGCGTCTTGGCCTCGGCCAGCGGCAGCACACGCGTGGTGACCTCGAGGTTGTCCCGCACCGCGTTGTTGGCGATCTCCTCGATCTCGCTGCGCGTCTCGGGCGAGAGGGACTGGCCCCAGGTGAAGTCGAAGCGGAGGTAGCCGGCGCGGTTGAGGGATCCGGCCTGCGTGGCGGTCTTGCCCAGCGTGTCGCGCAGGGCTGCGTGCACGAGGTGCGTCGCGGAGTGCGCCTGACGGGCGGCGCGGCGGTTCGCGGCATCCACGACCGTCGTCGCCGGCTGCCCGACGCCGACCTCACCCGTGGTGACCTCGACGGTGTGGCTGATGAGGCCCGCCACCGGGCGCTGCACGTCGATGACATCGAGCTCGTAGCCGGGCCCGACGATAACGCCCTTGTCGGCGACCTGGCCGCCGGACTCGGCGTACAGGGCGGTCTCGGCGAGGATCACTTCGGCGATCTGGCCGGTGAGGGCGCGGTCGACCGAGGCGCCGTCGACGAGGATGCCGAGCACGGTCGACTCGGTCTCGAGGTCGGTGTAGCCGGTGAAGACGGTCTCACCGTGCGCGCGGAAGTCGCGGTAGATGCTGGTGTCGGCGAGCAGGCGCTTGCGGGAGCGCGCGTCGGCCTTGGCCCGGTCGCGCTGCTCCTTCATGAGGGTGTCGAACGCCGCGCGGTCGACGGTGAGGCCTGCCTCCTCGGCGACCTCGAGGGTGAGGTCGATCGGGAAGCCGTAGGTGTCGTGCAGCAGGAACGCCTCGGCGCCGGGGATCGTCGATCCGCCCGCCGCGCGCGTCTGCACGAGCGACTCCTCGAGGAGGGTCTCCCCCGCGGCAAGCGTGCGCAGAAAGGTCGCCTCTTCGGCGAGGGCGTACTGCGAGATGCGCGCCCAGTCGGTCTCGACCTCGGGGTAGGCGTCCTTCATGGCGTCGCGGGACGCGGTGAAGAGGTCCGCGAACGTGGGGCCTTCCACGCCGAGCAGACGCATCGA
The DNA here is from genome assembly GCF_042885955.1 of Microbacterium sp. NPDC058021. Lineage (NCBI taxonomy): Bacteria > Bacillati > Actinomycetota > Actinomycetes > Micrococcales > Microbacteriaceae > Microbacterium > Microbacterium sp. NPDC058021. The sequence goes on along the minus strand of NZ_JBHVRF010000005.1, from coordinate 97,682 downwards.
GCGGATGGCGCGACGCATGAGGCGGCGCAGGATGTAGCCGCGGCCGTCGTTGGCCGGCGTCACACCGTCGGCGAGCAGCATGAGCGACGAGCGCACGTGGTCGGCGATGACGCGGAAGCGCACGTCGTCTTCGTGGTTGGCACCGTAGGTGCGGCCGGACAGCGCGACCGCGGCATCCAGCACGGGACGCACCTGGTCGGTCTCGTACATGTTGTCGACGCCCTGCTTGATGAACGCGATGCGCTCCAGGCCCATGCCGGTGTCGATGTTCTTGTTCGGAAGCTCGCCGACGATGTCGAAGTCGTACTTGGAGCGGACGTTCGTGATCTCGTACTGCATGAACACGAGGTTCCAGATCTCGACGTAGCGGTCGTCATCGGTGGCGGGGCCGCCGTCGATGCCGTACTCGGGGCCGCGGTCGAAGAAGATCTCCGAGCAGGGGCCGGCGGGGCCCGGAAGGCCCGTGCTCCAGTAGTTGGTGTCCTTGCCCAGGCGCTGGATGCGCTCGGCGGGGAGCCCTGCGATGCGCTCCCACAGCTCGAACGCCTCGTCGTCCTCTTCGTAGACGGTGACCCACAGGTCCTTCGCGTCGAAGCCGAGGCCGCCGTCGGCCTCGGACATGGTCAGCAGCTCCCACGCGTAGCGGATCGCGCCTTCCTTGAAGTAGTCGCCGAACGACCAGTTGCCGAGCATCTGGAAGAAGGTGCCGTGGCGCGGGGTCTTGCCGACCTCTTCGATGTCGTTCGTGCGCAGGCACTTCTGCACGTCGGCGACCCGCGCGTACGGGGCGGGGACGTCGCCACTGAGGTACGGGATGAACGGGACCATGCCGGCCACCGTGAACAGCAGGGCGGGGTCGTCGGTCACCAGCGAGGCGGACGGCACGATCGTGTGACCGTTCTTCTCGAAGTAGTCGAGGTAGCGCTGGGCGATCTCAGCGGTCTTCATTTCAGGTCCTCGAGGGCAGGGTCCAGCACCACGGCGGGCGGCCGGACGAGTGGGGAAGAGTCAGGCGTCGGTGGGCGTGGCGGCGGCGACGACGGCGTCCAGCCGTGCCTCCTGCTCGCGGTACGCGTCGCCCATCCGGTCGGTGAACTCGGAGATGCGCGCGTCGAGGTCGGCGAGAACTTCGTGCCCGCGCGGGTCCTTGTCGACCACGTGGGCCAACACGAATCCGGCGCCGATCCCCAGGACGAACCACACCAGCTTCTTCACGTCACCACATCCTCGCGTTGCGCACCGCTTCGGCGGCGCTTTTCAATGTTAGGTGCAAAACGTGAAGGGCGCCGGGTGACCCCGACGCCCTTCACGCGCATTCCTGCGCTTACCGACCGTGGGTCAGCGAGCGGCGTAGTACTCGACGACGAGCTGCACGTCACACGTGACGGGCACCTCGGCGCGCTTCGGGCGACGCACGAGGCGCGCCTGCAGCTTGTCGAGCTCGACCTCGAGGTAGCCCGGAACCGGGGGCAGCACCTCGGCGTGACCGCCGGCGGCTGCGACCTGGAAGGGCTCGAGGCCCTCGCTCTTGGCCTTGACGTGGATGAGCTGACCCGGCTTCACGCGGAACGACGGGCGGTCCACGGTCTGGCCGTCGACGAGGATGTGACGGTGCACGACGAGCTGGCGCGCCTGCGCGGTGGTGCGGGCGAGGCCGGAACGCACGACGAGCGCGTCCAGACGCATCTCGAGCAGCTCGACGAGGTTCTCACCCGTCAGGCCGTCCTTGCGGCGCGCCTCGTTGAACGTGTTGCGCATCTGCTTCTCGCGGATGCCGTACTGCTCGCGCAGACGCTGCTTCTCACGCAGACGGACGGCGTAGTCGCTGTCCTGCTTGCGCTTGGTGCGGCCGTGCTCGCCGGGAGCGTAGGGACGCTTCTCGAGGTAGCGGGCGGCCTTCGGGGTCAGTGCGACGCCGAGGGCGCGCGACAGACGGACCTTGCGGCGGTCCTGGGACTTCGTTGCCACGAAGTGTTCCTTCCGATGACGTGGCCGCGGCTTTCGCGGCTCACGGACGTATCGCCTCTCCTCGCCCTGTCCGGACTGCACGCCGGGGCATGCCGGTAGGTGTTCAAGAGAAGAGGGGATGCCCGAAAACTGGGTTTCGAGCCGATCAAGCCTAACAGATCCGCCCTCCGAGCCGCCTGAGCCCGCCGCCCGCCGGCATCCGCCGTGCCGCGGCATCCCCCGCCCGCCTCCCCTGGGGCTGCTCGAGTGTCACTTGCGCACAGTTCCGGCGGCCAACACCCACCGAACGTGACACCGGAACCGCCCGGGGTGCCGCGCGGCGCCGTGCCGTGGCTTCGCGCGGCTCGAGTGTCACTTGCGCACAGTTCCGGCGGCCAACACCCACCGAACGTGACACCGGAACCGCCCGGGGTGCGGCTCGGGTATCACGTGCGCACGATTCGGGCGTCTCGCACCCACCGAAAGTGACACTCGAGCGGCTCGTGGTCGCGCGGGGAGCGCGACCGACGTGGATGCCGCGGCGGGTCAGTCGCCGAGGATCTTGCGGATCTTCTCCACGCGGGCGGAAATGTCACGCTCGACGCCGCGGCCGGTGGGCTCGTAGTAGCGGCGGCCGCGCAGTTCGTCGGGCAGATACTGCTGCGTCGCGACCCCGACGTCCAGGTCGTGGGGGTACACGTATCCCTTGCCGTGGCCCAGGCGCTTGGCCCCCGGGTAGTGCGCATCGCGCAGATGCATCGGCACCCGGCCGAACCCGCCGGCACGCACATCGGCGATCGCGGCGTTGATCGCGTTGTACGCGGCGTTGGACTTGGCGGTCGTGGCGAGGTAGGCGGTGGCCTCCGCGAGGGGGATCCGCCCCTCCGGCATGCCGATGAACGCGACGGCGTCGGCGGCGGCCACGGCGATGCCCAGCGCTTGCGGGTCGGCCAGCCCGATGTCCTCCGCGGCCGAGATCACCAGTCGGCGCGCGATGAAGCGCGGGTCCTCGCCGGCCTCGATCATGCGGGCGAGGTAGTGCATCGCGGCATCCACGTCGGATCCGCGGATCGACTTGATGAACGCGCTGATCACGTCGTAGTGCTCGTCGCCCTGACGGTCGTAGCGCAGCAGCGCCCGGTCGACGGCCTGCGCGACGTGGTCCGCCGTGATCTCCGGCGTCTCGTCGCCCTCATCGTCGACGTCGACCATGGCCGCGGCCGCCTCAAGCGCTGTGAGGGCGCGACGGGCATCGCCGGATGCCAGTCGGATGAGCGCCGCGCGCGCCTCGTCGCCGAGGGTCACGGCGCCGGCGAGACCGCGCGCGTCGGTGACGGCGCGGTCGACGAGCATGCCGAGGTCCTCGTCTGTGAGCGGCTGCAGGGTCAGCAGCAGCGACCGTGACAGCAGCGGTGAGATCACCGAGAACGACGGGTTCTCGGTCGTGGCGGCGATGAGCACGACCCACCCGTTCTCCACGCCCGGCAGCAGGGCGTCCTGCTGCGCCTTGGTGAACCGGTGGATCTCATCGAGGAAGAGGATGGTCGACTGCCCGTAGAGGTCGCGTTGGGTCAGTGCCTCCTGCATGACCTCGCGCACGTCCTTGACCCCCGCCGTCACCGCCGACAGTTCGACGAAGCGCCGACCCGACGACCGTGCGACGGCCTGCGCCAGCGTCGTCTTGCCGGTGCCGGGAGGCCCCCAGAGGATGACGGAGGATGCCGCGGCGCCGCGGGTCTCGGTGGACGCGAGCGCGACGAGCGGCGAGCCGGGACGCAGCAGGTGGCGCTGCCCGGCCACTTCTTCGAGCGAGACGGGACGCATACGCACCGGCAGCGGCGTCTGTCCTTGGAAGAGCGCTGCGGGAGAGGTCACCCCTCCAGGCTAATCGCGGCCGCCGACCCTCGCGCCGCGCGCCGTTTTGCGGGCCGGAATCGCGGCCGCGTAGGCTCGTGCCACCCGGGCATCCGGGATCGAGGGAGGTTCCGTGGCAGCTGGGGCGAAAGGCCGCGACGACCGCGTCGCGCGCGAGCGGGCACGGATCTATCAGGCGCGCCTGGACTATCACCGCGGTCAGGCGAGACGGCGCGTGCGCGACAACGTCATCGCCGCCGTCGTCGGCGGTGCGCTGGTGCTCGCCGTCATCGGCGGTCAGACCCTCTACTTCACCGTGGGACCCGGCGTTCCCGAGCCGACGCCCACGCCCACCCCGACCGACACCCCGACCGAGCCCGACTCCGAACCCACACCCGAGCCGACGACCACCCCCTGACCCGGGCTCCCTGCCGTACTAGGCTGTGAGCCGACCGATCAGCGAAGGCGGCGTCAGCCGCGACGAGGACTATTCCGTGAACGCCGCAGCACAGCCCACTCCCGACAGCCCCGACACCGACGCGCCTACGAGCGACGCGCCAGAGACGGGGGACGTCGTCGAGTCCGACGCGCCCGCCGCGACGGCCACCGACACGCGCTCGACCGACGCCTCGGAGGAGTCGCCCGCGACCGAAGAACCGACCGCGGAAGAGCCCGCCGCCGACGAGCCGACCGCGGAGGAGCCCGCCGCCGACGAGGCCGCGGCCGATGAGCCGACCGCGGAAGAGCCCGCCGCCGAGGCCCCCGCTGATGAGCCGGCCGAGGATGCCGCCCCTGTCGCGGATGCCGCCCCGGCTGATGCGCCTGCCGAGGAAGCCGCCCCGGCCGAGGACGCCGCCCCGGCTCCCGAGACCGCCGCTCCCGCGCCCACCCCGTCCCCGAGCCCGGCTCCGTCGCCGCGCCCGCCGCTCCCCCGCGCCCCGCAGTCCGGCACGAAGCCCGCGACCGCGCCGACGGCACCCGCCGCCGCGTGGGGCCGTGTCGACGACGACGGCACCGTCTCGGTGCGCGAAGGCGACCAGTGGCGCGTCGTGGGTCAGTACCCCGACGGCACGCACGAGGAGGCACTCGCCTACTTCGAGCGCAAGTACACCGACCTCGCCAGCGAAGTGACGCTGCTCGAGGTGCGTCATCGTCGCGGCGGCGCATCCGCCGCCGACCTGCGCTCGGCGGTCGCGCTCGTGCGCGGCAAGCTCACCGATGCGATGGCCGTCGGCGATCTCGCCGCCCTCAGCGCCCGTGTCGACGCCCTCGACTCGGAGCTGGCCTCCGCGTCGGAGGAAGAGGTCGCCGCGGCCCGCGAAGCCGTCGATCAGGCCGTCGCCCACCGCACCAAGCTCGTCGAGCAGGCCGAGGCCCTCGCCGCGCGCGACCCTCGCTCGGTGCAGTGGAAGCAGGCGACCGCCGACATGGCCTCGCTCTTCGACCAGTGGCAGGCCCACCAGCAGAACGGTCCCCGTCTGCCCAAGTCGACCGCCCAGCAGCTGTGGAAGCGATTCCGCGATGCCCGCGCCACGGTCGACAAGCACCGCCGCGAGTTCTACGCGGAGCTCGACGAGACCCACAAGGCCGCCCGCGACCGCAAGACGCGCCTCGTGGAGCGCGCCGAAGCCCTCGCCCCGCGCGGTGAGGACGGCATCGGCGCATACCGCGATCTGCTCGACGAGTGGAAGAGCTCCGGCCGCGCAGGCAAGAAGGTCGACGACGCTCTCTGGGCCCGCTTCAAGGCCGCCGGCGACGCACTCTACGGTGCCCGTGCCGAGCGTGAGCAGGCGGATGCCGAGGAGTCGCGCGAGAAGATCGAGGTGCGTCGCGCCCTCGTGGCCGAAGCCGCTGCGGTCGCGGACGAGAAGGACATCGCCAAGGCACGCCAGCTGCTCACCGGCATCCAGCGCCGCTGGGACGACGTGGGTCGCATCTTCCCGCGTGAGGTGGAGCGCGCCCTCGATGACGACCTGCGCAAGATCGAGCAGGCGCTGCATGCGCGCGAGCAGACCGACTGGAAGCGCAACAACCCCGAGACCAAGGCACGCGCCAACGACATGACGCGTCAGTTGACGGATGCCATCGACAAGCTCGAGGCCGAGGTCGAGGCGGCGCGCAGCGCCGGCGACCGCAAGGCCGAGGCCGCGGCATCCGAGGCTCTGGCCGCCCGCAAGGCGTGGCTGTCCGCTCTCGGCGGCTGACCCTCCTCCACACCCGCCTCAACGGCCCCGACTGTCCACAGTCGGGGCCGTTGCGCGTTCCGCGGTCTTGCGGATGCGCGACGATGGGCCCATGTCGTCGCCGTTCCTCTACTTCGCCGGCGGCCGCCTCTCGGCCGCAGAGCTGACGTCGGCGCGCCTGGACGGCGATGTCGTGGAGGTGGGTGAGGGCTTCATGCCCGCCGACGCGGTCGAGACGTTCGACCTGCGTGCGGGTTCGCTGGCCCCGCTCCTGGGCGACACGCTCGCCGCGACCCACCTCAGCGCCGCGTGGGTGCACGGTGTGCTCGATGAGCCGCCCACCCGGCACGCGGTGCAGCGCATCACGGCACGTCGTCTCTCGCCGGCGATCGATCTGCGTGTGCGCTACCGCGCCATGCGACTGCCCGACCGCGACGTCATGGTCCTCTGCGGTGCCGCCGTCACCACCCCGACCCGCACCCTCGCCGACCTCGTCCGCTCACGCGATGCCGCCGACCGCGCAGCGGCGGAGCGCATGGCGGCGACGCGGCCCGAGCTCATCGGCGCTGCGCTGGCGTGGCTCGCCGACTGCGGACCGCTGCACGACAAGCGTGCCGCCGCCGCGTGGTTGCGCGGGCGTCAGGAGGAGGTGACCCGGTAGACGTCGTACACCGCGTCGATGCGACGCACCGCGTTGAGCACGCGGTCCAGGTGCACGGTGTCGCCCATCTCGAACACGAAACGGCTGAGCGCCAGCCGGTCGTTGGTCGTCGACACGCTCGCCGACAGGATATTCACGTGATGCTCGCTGAGCACGCGCGTCACGTCGCTGAGCAGCCCCGAGCGGTCCAGCGCCTCCACCTGGATCTGCACCAGGAACAGGCTCTTGGTCGTCGGCGCCCACTCGACTTCGATGAGGCGTTCCTTGTCGGCCATGAGCGACTGCACGTTGGTGCAGTCGGCGCGGTGCACCGAGACACCGCTGCCGCGCGTGACGAAGCCGACGACCTCGTCGCCGGGCACCGGCGTGCAGCACTTGGCGAGCTTGACGAGGATGTCGGGCGCTCCGCGCACCAGGATGCCGGAATCGCTGCTGCGCGGCTGACGCGAGCGCCCCACCTGCGGGAGGTCGATGGGACCTGTCGCGGTGTCGGAGTGGCTGACGAGCGCCGTGACCTTCTCGATCACCGACTGGGTGGAGACGTGTCCCTCGCCGACGGCGGCGTACAGTGCCGAGACGTCCTCGTAGCGCAGCTGGTGGGCGACCTCCCCGAAGGAGTCCTGACTCATGAGGCGCTGCAGCGGGAGGTTCTGGCGGCGCATCGCGCGGGCGATGGCCTCCTTGCCCTGCTCGATGGCCTCTTCGCGGCGCTCCTTGGTGAACCAGCCGCGGATCTTGCTGCGCGCTCGGGTGCTCTTGACGAAGCCGAGCCAGTCCTGGCTGGGGCCTGCGTCGGGGTTCTTCGAGGTGAACACCTCGACGACGTCACCGCTCTTGAGCTCGGACTCCAGCGGCACGAGGCGCCCGTTGACCTTGGCGCCCATCGTGCGGTGGCCGACCTCGGTGTGCACCGCATAGGCGAAGTCCACCGGCGTCGCACCGGCGGGAAGGCCGATGACGCGACCCTTGGGGGTGAAGACGTAGACCTCTTTGGCGCCGATCTCGAACCGCAGCGAGTCGAGGAACTCCCCCGGGTCGGCGGTCTCGGCCTGCCAGTCGGAGATGTGGGCGAGCCAGGCCATGTCGGCATCCACCGACTTGGGGTCGGGCTTGCCGCCCGCCATCCGCTCCTTGTACTTCCAGTGCGCCGCGACGCCGAACTCGGCCTGCTGGTGCATCTCGTTGGTGCGGATCTGGATCTCCACCGTACGGCCGCCGGGACCGATGACGGTCGTGTGCAGCGACTGGTAGAGGTTGAACTTCGGGGTGGCGATGTAGTCCTTGAACCGGCCGGGCAGCGGTGTCCAGCGGGCGTGGAGGGCGCCGAGGACGGCGTAGCAGTCGCGCACCGTGTTCACGAGCACGCGGATGCCGATGAGGTCGTAGATGTCGTCGAACTCGCGGCCGCGCACGACCATCTTCTGGTACACCGAGTACAGCTGCTTCGGGCGGCCCATGATGCGGCCGCGGATGCGCAGTTCCCGCAGGTCCGATTCGACGGCCTCGATGACCGACTGCACGTACTGCTCGCGCTGCGGGGTGCGCTGCTTGACGAGACTGTCGATCTCGGCGTAGAGCTTGGGGTGCAGCACCGCGAAGGACAGGTCCTCGAGCTCGGACTTGACGGCCTGGATGCCGAGTCGGTGCGCGAGCGGCGCGTAGATCTCGAGTGTCTCGGTCGCCTTCTTCGCCGCCTTCTCGGGCGGCACGAAGCCCCACGTGCGGGCGTTGTGCAGGCGGTCGGCGAGCTTGATCAGCAGCACCCGGATGTCCCGCGACATCGCCACGATCATCTTGCGCACGGTCTCGGCCTGCGCGGCGTCGCCGTACTTGACCTTGTCGAGCTTCGTGACGCCGTCCACCAGCATGGCGACCTCGTCGCCGAAGTCGGCGGTCAGCTGGTCGAGCGGGTAGTCGGTGTCCTCGACCGTGTCGTGCAGCAGCGCCGCGGCGATCGCGCGCGGTCCGAGCCCCAGGTCCGCGAGGATCTGCGCGACGGCGAGCGGATGCGTGATGTAGGGCTCACCGCTTTGGCGCTTCTGGCCCGCGTGGGCAGCGTCCGCGGTGGCGTAGGCGCGCTCGATGATCGCGAGGTCGCCCTTGGGGTGGTGCGTGCGCACGGTGCGCAGAAGCTGGTTGACGTCGTCGCGGCGAGCGGCCCGCGAGAAGATGCGGGGTACGAGGCGGCGCAGCGATGACGTCTGGGCGGCGGGAACCGTCTCGGTCATGCGCTCACCTCCGCTCGTCTGTGCTCAACCCATCGATTCTACGCCCGCCCGTGTGGGAGGCGTCTGGACGTCAGGCCGCGGCGAGGGCGAGCGCGCGCGCCGCGCGCACCCGCTCGTCGCGGGCCTTGATCGCCGGCTCGTTCTCGCGCAGCAGCGAGTACAGCGGCGCGGCGACGAACAGCGTCGAGTATGCCGCGACGATGGTGCCGACGAAGATCGACAGCGAGATGTCGGTGAGCGTCTGCGCACCGAGCCACAGGGCGCCGATGAACAGGATGGCGCCGGTGGGCAGGATCGCCACCACGGTCGTGTTGATCGAGCGCACGAGGGTCTGGTTGACCGCGAGGTTCACCGACTCGCCGAACAGACGACTGGATCGTTCGCCGTCCTCGAGGGTGTTCTCCCGGATCTTGTCGAACACCACCGTCGTGTCGTAGAGGGCGTACGAGAGGATCGTGAGGAAGCCGATCACCGCCGCCGGCGAGATCTCGAACCCGCAGAGCGCGTACACGCCGACCGTGATGATGAGCACGTCGACCAGGCCGATGATGGCGGCCGCGGACATCTTCCAGGTGCGGAAGTACAGCGCGAGGATGAGGAAGGTCAGCGCGAGGAAGATCGCGAGACCCCACAGCGACTGCCGGGTGACATCGGCACCCCAGCTGGGTCCGATGAACGACGACGTCACCTCGGCCGACGAGACGTCGTAGGCCGACGCCAGCGCCGCGGTGACCTCCTGCGTCTCCTCGGCGGTCATCTGGTCGGTCTGCACACGGATCGCGTCTTCACCGACCGTGGACACCTTCGTGGTGGCGCCGGGGACGACCGACTGCACGGCGTCGGTGGCCAGTGCCTGATCGGTGACCGCGACGTTGGAGACGGTGAACTGCGACCCGCCGGTGAACTCGATCGAGAACTGGATGGGACGGAACAGCGGCACCAGGGCCGAGCCGATCACGAGGACGGCGGCGAGGATGAACCACAGCCGGCGCTTGCCGACGAACGGGAACGAGGTCTTGCCGGTGTAGAGGTCGTTGCCGAGCGTGCTCATGGAACGCATCAGTTGTCCCCCTCCTTCGTGCGGCCGGTATCGCCGCCGCGCTGGGCTGCGGCGAGTTCGGCCTGCTTGCGCTCGGCGATGGTCTGGCGGCGTTCCGCCTCGCCCTTCGCACGGTTCGCGCGTTTACCCGCCGCATCCTTGGTCGACGCGATGGGCGTGCGGAACTGCGCACGGCCACGGTAGACGGCGCCGAGGGCAGCCGGGTCGAGCCCGGACAGCGGGTGACCGGATCCGAAGAACCGGGTGCGGGCGAGCAGCTGCAGCACCGGGTGGGTGAACAGGACGAAGATCACCACGTCGATGACGGTCGTGAGCCCCAGCGTGAACGCGAAGCCCTTCACCGTGGCATCGGCCAGCACGTAGAGGACCACCGCGGCGAGGATGTTGATCGACTTGGAGATGTAGATCGTGCGCTTGGCGCGTCCCCAGCCGTCCTCGACGGCGCCGGTGATGCTCTTGCCGTCGCGCAGTTCATCGCGGATGCGTTCGAAGTAGACGATGAACGAGTCCGCGGTGAAGCCGATCGAGACGATGATGCCCGCGACGCCGGCCAGCGACAGGCGGAAGCCCATGCGCCAGGCCAGGATGCACAGGGCGAGGTAGGTCAGCACACCCATCACGATCAGCGAGGCGATGATGATGAAGCCGAGCGCGCGGTAGACGACCACCGAGTAGATGGCGACGAGCAGCAGGCCGATGAGACCGGCGATGAGACCGATCTGCAGCTGCTGCGAACCGAGCGTCGCGGAGATCGTGCTGGAGCTCTGCACCTCGAAGCTCAGCGGCAGGGCGCCGTACTTGAGCTGGTCGGCGAGCACCTGGGCCGACTCCTGCGTGAAGTTGCCGGTGATCTGCGGCTTGCCGTCGAGGATGACCGCGTTCATCGACGGAGCCGAGAGCACATAGCCGTCGAGCACGAAGGCGAACTGGTTCAACGGCGGGGTCTGGCTGTAGAGACGCTGGCTGATCTGGCCGAACGTCTTGGCGCCCTCGCTGTCGAAGACGAGGTTGACCGCCCACTGTCCGTTCTGCTGCACGATGCCGTGGCTCGCGTCCGAGATCGACGAGCCGTCGAGCTCCACGGGGCCCAGGATGTACTTCACCGTTCCCGACGGGTCGCACGTGATGAGCGGCTGGTCGGCCGGGGCCGATGCCGGATCGTTTTCGGGGTTCGCGCAGTCGTACGCGAGGAACTGGGCCTCGAGGGCCGGGGTCACCCATGCCAGGTCGCTGCCGCTGGTCGGCTCGGCCGTCGGCGTCGCGGGCAGCGCCGGGTCGGGAGTCGGGTACGGCGTCGCCGTGCCGTCCTCGCCGACGAACGTGTTCGCCGGTGCTCCGGTGTACAGCACGGCACGCAGCTGCAGCTGGGCGGAGGCTTCGATGCGCTCGCGCGTGGCAGCGTCGGCCTCGCCGGGGATCTGCACCACGATGTTGCGGCCGCCCTCGGTGGTGACGTCCGCCTCACCCACACCCGACGCGTCGACGCGCTGGCGGATGATCGTGACGGCTTGATCCATCTGCTCGGTCGTGGGGTTCGCACCGTCCTCGGTCTGCGCTTCGAGCACGATCTGCGTGCCGCCCTGCAGATCGAGGGCGAGTTCGGGGAGCCAGGAGCTCTTTCCGAACACGTGCACGCCGAGGGCGTTGATGCCGAAGAGGACCGCGGTGATGACCAGCAGTCCGGTCAGCGCACGCCAGGCGTGCCGGACGGGGGTGGGTGTGGCCACGAGTGGTCAGCTTTCTCGGACGCCGCCGGAGCGGCGGGCGGATCAGGCCTGGGGCTTGGCGCCCGGGTCGGTGTCGGTGGACTCGCCCGACGCGCTCTTGCGGTCGTCGTCGATAGAGGTGATGTCGCCGTCGGCGACGTCAGCGACGTACTCGGCCTCGTCGGCCTCGGACTCGATGAGCTCGTCCTCGCTGACGACGCCCTCAGCCGGGTCGACGACGCGCAGGATCGCCTGGCTGTGCACCTTGATGTCCACGCCCGGGGCGATCTCGACGATCGCGGGCTGGTCGAGGTTCTCGGGGTCGTACGCCACGATCGTGCCGTAGAGACCGCCCTGCAGCAGCACCTCGGCGCCGGGGACGGTCTGGCGCGCCTTGACCTCCTGCTCGGCCTTCTGCTTCTGCATGCGGCGACGCGAGCTCCAGAACATGAAGACCAGGAGCAGGCCGAGCAGGACGATGAGGCCGTATTCGGCGAAGAAGGCAGCGAATTCCATGGAGGTGAGATCACCTTTCGGTTCGGGCATGCGGATGAGCAGCCCAGCAAGGGAGAGTGCGGCGACAGCCTTCAGTGATTATAGGTCATCGATGCGCAGCGCTTGTTCGGCGTGCGGGACCCGCAGATGCGCGTATGCCTCGGGCGTGGCGATGCGCCCGCGCGGGGTGCGTCCCATGAACCCGATGCGCACGAGATACGGCTCCACGACCGACTCGATGGTCTCGGCTTCTTCGCCCACGGTCACCGCGAGGGTGCTGAGACCGACAGGGCCGCCGCGGAAGCGGCGCACCAGCGCGTCGAGCACGGCGCGGTCGAGGCGGTCCAGCCCGATCGGGTCGACGTCGTAGAGCTCCAGGGCCGCGTTGACATCGGCCTGCGTCGCGGCGGGACTGCCGTCGACGGCGCCCGCGCGGCCGGACTGGCCGTGGACCAGCACGTAGTCGCGCACGCGGCGCAGCAGCCGGTTGGCGATGCGGGGCGTGCCGCGGGAGCGACGGGCGATCTCGGCACGCGCGTGGCGCGGCAGGCCCACGCCCAGCACGATGGCGGAGCGCTCCACGACCTGCTCGAGCTCCTCGGGTTCGTAGTACTCCAGGTGCGCCGTGAAGCCGAACCGGTCGCGCAGCGGGTTGGGCAGCATGCCCGACCGTGTCGTGGCGCCCACGAGCGTGAACGGGGCGAGCTCGAGGGGGATGCTCGTGGCGCCGGCGCCCTTGCCGACCATGATGTCGATGCGGAAGTCCTCCATCGCGAGGTACAGCATCTCCTCGGCGGAGCGCGCCATGCGGTGGATCTCGTCGATGAACAGCACTTCGCCGGGCGTCAGGCTCGACAGCAGCGCGGCCATGTCGCCGGCGTGCTGGATGGCGGGCCCCGACGACAGCCGCAGCGGGCGCTCGCTCTCGTGCGCGACGATCATCGCGAGAGTGGTCTTGCCGAGTCCCGGCGGGCCCGACAACAGGATGTGATCGGCCGGGCGCTGGCGGATGCGGGCGGCATCCAGCAGCAGCTGCAGCTGGCCGCGCACCTTCTGCTGGCCGACGAACTCGGCCAGCGACAGGGGGCGCAGCGCCCCCTCGACGGCGAGTTCGATCTCGTCCTGCGGCTCGGCGAGGTCGCGGGCGTCATCCACCGGTGGGCTCCTTGCGTGCGGGCCCCAGCTCGGCGAGCGTCAGACGCAGCAGCGCGGCGACATCGGTGCGCTCGCCCGCCGACGCGGCCTCCGCGACGGGCCGGGCGGTCTCAGCGGCGATGCGCTCGCTCCACCCGAGGCTCACCAGCGCCGCGACCACCTGGGCGATGACCTTCTCGTGCGCCGATCCACCGGCCGCATGCCCGGCGCCCCCCGGGCTGAGCGCGATGTCCTTGAGCTTGCCGGCCAGCTGCACGACGATGAGCTTCGCCGTCTTCGGCCCGATGCCCGAGACGCGCCGGAACGGGGCGTCGTCCTCGTCGGCGACGGCCTGCGCGATCTGCGGGACGGTGAGGGATGCCAGCACGCCCAGTGCCGACTTCGGCCCGACGCCGGAGACGCCGATGAGCTGCAGGAAGACGGCCAGCTCGTCGCGCGACTCGAAGCCGTACAGCGCCAGGGCGTCTTCGCGGACGACGAGGTGGGTGAGCAGCACGATCTCGTCGCCCACGTGGAACCCGCGGGACAGCTGGGGGGTCACGGCGATCGAGAAGCCGACGCCGCCGACGTCCACGATGACGGTGTCGCTGTCGAGGTGCAGCACGCGGCCGCGCGCGGAGGAGATCATGCCCCGAGCCTACGTGGGGGTTCGGACGTTTGTTCGAGCGACACGCTCGGGGGCCCGCCCTGACGTGGTCGGATGCTCCGCCTCAGCGGCGCGCCAGGCGTGCGGCATCCGCCCACGCCCGTTGTGCGGGCGTGAGGGTGGCCTCTGCCTTACCGCCGGCGGGGGTCGAGGCGCCGCCCCGCCACGCGTGGCAGAGCGCGAGGGCCAGAGCATCGGCGGCATCCGCCGGCTGCGGCAGGGCGTCCAGCCGCAGCACCCGGGCGACCATCGTCTGCACCTGCAGCTTGTCGGCCGAGCCGTACCCGGTGACGGCCGCCTTCACTTCGGAGGGGGTGTGCGTGGCCGCGGGCAGTCCGAACTCCCCCGCCAGCAGCAGCGCGATGCCGCTGGCCTGGGCGGTGCCCATCACGGTGCTGCGGTTGTGCTGGGCGAAGACGCGCTCCACGGCGACGACGTCGGGGCGGTGCTCGGCGAACACGGCACGAAGCCCCGCGGCGATCGCGGCGAGGCGCTGTTCGATCGGCATCGACGGCTCGGTGCGCACGACGCCGACGTGCACGAGGGATGCCGACCGGTTGCGCGCCACGTCGACGACGCCCACGCCGCAGCGGGTGAGGCCGGGGTCGACGCCGAGCACGCGGAGGCTGCCGGAGGAGGTCACTCCCCCACGCTAACCGCGCGCCGCGGCATCGGACTCAGGCGCACCGCGCCCGGGCCGTGTCACTCGCTCTCGGCGCTCTCCAGCTCCGCCTGCACCTCGGGGGTGAGGTCGAAGTTGCTGAAGACGTTCTGCACGTCGTCGCTGTCCTCGAGGGCGTCGATCAGACGGAACACCTTGCGGGCCGTGTCGGCGTCGATCTCGACCTTGAGGTTCGGGACGAACTCGACATCGGCCGACTCGTAGTCGATGCCGGCATCCTGCAGCGCCGTGCGCACCTTGACGAGGTCGGAAGCCTCCGTGATGACCTCGAACCCCTGCCCGTGGGGCAGGATCTCCTCGGCGCCGGCGTCCAGGACGGCCAGCATGACGTCGTCCTCGGTCGCGTGCTCCGACGACACCACGATGACGCCCTTGCGGGTGAAGTTGTAGGCGACGCTGCCGGGATCGGCGAGGTTGCCGCCGTTGCGCGACAGCGCCGTGCGCACCTCGGCCGCGGCGCGGTTCTTGTTGTCGGTCAGACACTCGATCATGAGCGCGACGCCGTTGGGGCCGTAACCCTCGTACATGATCGAGGTGTACTCGACGGCTTCTCCCCCGATGCCCGCACCGCGCTTGATGGCGCGGTCGATGTTGTCGTTGGGGACCGAGGTCTTCTTCGCCTTCTGGACGGCGTCGTAGAGCGTCGGGTTGCCTGAGAGATCCGCACCGCCGAGCTTGGCAGCGACCTCGATGTTCTTGATGAGCTTGGCGAACGACTTGGCGCGACGACTGTCGATGACGGCCTTCTTGTGCTTCGTCGTCGCCCACTTGGAGTGGCCGGACATGCGCCCAGTCTACGGGGCCAGACCCCTGGCGTATCGCTCATCCGTGCACGCAGGTCAGGGTGGTGACCGTGGCAGAACGAGAGGACACTGTGCGGCATGGATGAGAGGCAGCGCGCCCTCGACGCGGCGCACCGGGCGGCGACCGGATTCTTCGCCGGATTGGACGACCGGCCGGTATGGCCGCGGGCGACGCTCGACGAGATGATCGGCGTGTTCGGCGGTCCGCTCCCGGATGCGGGGACGGATGCCGAGGAGGTCGTGACCGCTTTGGCCGCGGACGCCGATCCGGGACTCGTGGCCATACCCGGTGGGCGGTTCTTCGGCTTCGTGATCGGGGGCACGCTGCCGGCGGCCCTCGCGGCGGACTGGCTGGTGTCGGCGTGGGACCAGAACTCCGGCTCGTCGACCATGACGACCGCGGTCGTCGCGATGGAGCGGGTCGCCGGCGCCTGGCTGTGCGACCTGCTGGGCCTGCCCGCCGCGGCATCCGTCGGTTTCGTGACGGGTGCGCAGGTGTCCAACTACGTGTGCCTGGCGGTCGCCCAGAACGCGGTGCTGCGCGACGCGGGGTGGGACATGACCCGCCGGGGCCTGCGCGGCGCGCCGCCGGTGCGCTTCATCGTGGGCGCCGACCGTCACGGCGCCGTCGACCGCGGGCTGCGGTTCGCGGGGGTCGGCGCGGACGAGATCACCGTCGTCGCCGCGGACGGCGAGGGGCGGATGCTGCCGGAGTCCCTGGCCCACGCGCTCGCCTCCGCACCGGCCGGGCAGCCGACCGTGGTGTGTCTGCAGGCGGGCGAAGTCCATTCCGGGGCGTCCGACCCGTTCGCCGATCTCATTCCGCTGGCTCGCCGGTACGGCGCCTGGGTGCACGTGGACGGCGCGTTCGGGCTGTGGGCGGCGGCCACGCCCACCCTGCAGGCGCTGACCGCCGGTGTCGGGGAGGCCGACTCGTGGTCGACCGACGCCCACAAGACCCTCAACGTGCCCTACGACTGCGGCATGGCGATCGTGCGCCGCCCGGAGGATTCGATCGCGATGTTCCACGCCGGTGGCGACTACCTCATGCACACGAGCCTCGACCCGTGGGACGTCACCCCCGAACTGTCGCGACGCGGGCGCGGGGTGCCGGTGTGGGCGGCCCTGCGGGCGCTCGGCCGCGGCGGTGTCGCCGAGCTCGTGGACCGGCTGCACCGCAACGCCCGGCAGCTGGAGGCGCGCCTGCGGGAGGTGCCCGGCATCACGGTGGTCAACGACGTCGTCTACACCCAGGTGATGTTCCGCCTCGACGACGACGAGGCCACGCGGGCGCTCGGTGCGGCGATCCTCACCGACGGCACCGCCGCCCTCACCGGGGCGCTCTGGCGCGGTCGGGCCGTGCTGCGCTGCTCGATGTCGAACTGGGCCACGACCCCCGAGGACATCGACCGCACGGTCGCCGCGATCGCGCGGCTGGCCGCGACGTCCGGCACGACCGCCTGACGCGGCTCAGGCGCGCACCAGGTCGAGCAGCAGGGCGTGGAAGCGCAGCTCCCCCGTGACCTCGGGGTGGAATGCGGTGCCCACCAGGCGCCCCTGGCGCACCGCGACGATGCTGCCGTCGTCGAGCGAGGCCAGCGCCTGGACGTCAGGACCGGCCTCGACCACCCGTGGCGCGCGGATGAACGCGGCGCGCACCGGCGGACCGCCGAGGTCGGGGACCTCGAGCTCGGTCTCGAACGAGTCCACCTGCGCGCCGAACGCGTTGCGCTGCACCGTCACATCGATGCCGCCGAAGGTCTGCTGACCGGGCGCCGCGTCGGTGATGCGGTCGGCGAGCAGGATGAGGCCGGCACACGTGCCGTACACCGGCATCCCCGCTGCAATGCGCTGACGTACCGGGCCCTGCAGCCCGAACGCGCGCGAGAGCTTGTCGATGACACTCGACTCACCGCCCGGGATCACGAGGACATCGACGGATACCAGGTCGGCGGGCGTGCGCACCGGCACCGCGTCCGCGCCCAGGCGGGCGAGGACGCCCAGATGCTCGCGCACGTCGCCCTGGAGGGCCAGCACGCCGGCGCGCGGCGCCGCCACGATCACCAGCCGCGGTCGGCGAGCCGGTGGGGCGCGACCAGGTCGGCGACGTTGATGCCGACCATCGCCTCGCCGAGGCCGCGGGAGACGTCGGCGACCACCTGCGGGTCGTCATGGAACGTCGTCGCCTTCACGATGGCGGCCGCCCGCTCGGCGGGGTTGCCGCTTTTGAAGATCCCCGAGCCCACGAACACGCCGTCGGCGCCGAGCTGCATCATCATGGCTGCGTCGGCAGGGGTGGCCACCCCGCCGGCGACGAACAGCACGACGGGGAGCCGCCCGTTCTCGGCGACCTCGGCCACCAGTTCGTACGGCGCCTGCAGCTCCTTCGCCGCGACGTACAGCTCGTCCTTGCTCATGGATCGGAGCCGGGCGATCTCGCCGGAGATCGTGCGGATGTGCCGCGTCGCCTCCGACACGTCGCCGGTACCGGCCTCGCCTTTGGAGCGGATCATCGCCGCCCCCTCGGTGATGCGCCGCAGCGCCTCGCCGAGGTTGGTCGCACCACACACGAACGGCACCGTGAAGGGCCACTTGTCGATGTGGTTGACGTAGTCGGCGGGCGAGAGCACCTCCGACTCGTCGATGTAGTCGACGCCGAGGTGCTGCAGCACCTGCGCCTCGACGAAGTGGCCGATGCGGGCTTTGGCCATGACCGGGATCGACACCGAGGCGATGATGTCGTCGATGAGGTCGGGGTCGCTCATGCGCGCGACGCCGCCCTGGGCGCGGATGTCGGCGGGAACGCGCTCGAGCGCCATCACCGCGACGGCGCCGGCATCCTCCGCGAGCCGGGCCTGGTCGGCGGTCACGACGTCCATGATCACGCCGCCCTTGAGCATCTCGGCGAGACCGCGCTTGACGCGTCCGGTTCCGGTGATCGACATGGTGCGCTCCCCTCCGACGCGTCCATCGCGCCGTTGTGCTGTTTGACCTATGCCAGAAGCTAGCATGTCCTGAGCTGTAGGTTCAGAGGGATGGATGACATGAGAGCGGACGAGGCCATCACCGGTGCCTCCGCGGCCGAGATCGCCGACAGCGTGCGCGACCTCGTCGACAGCGGCCGGCTCTCCCCCGGCGACCTCCTCCCCTCGGTGCGCGCCCTCGCCGACCGGCTGGGTGTCAACCGCAACACCGTCGTCGCCGCCTACCGCCTGCTCGGCCAGGCCGGTCTCGTCGTCACGCTCGGTCGCGGCGGAACGCGGGTCACGGCGCCGGGCCCCATGCCGGCGGAGGGTTACGCGCAGAACAGCGTGCTGCGCGATGTCGGCGACGGCAACCCCGACCCCGCGCTCATCCCCGACCTCTCCCGCGCCCTCGCCTCGCTCGCCGGCCGACCGGTGCTCTACGGCGAACCGGTCATCGACCCCGACCTGGAGCGCTGGGCGCACGACTGGGTGGCCCCCGACGTCGCCGATCCACGCGCGGCGCGCATCACGGTCACCGGCGGTGCCGTCGATGCAATGGAGCGGCTGCTGGCCCAGGCGCTGACGCGAGACGACGCCGTCGCCCTCGAAGATCCCTGCTTCCTCTCCAGCATCCGCACCGTGCGCCTGGGCGGCTACCGCCCCGTCGCGGTTCCGGTCGACGCGGAGGGCATGACCGTCGCCGGCCTCCGCGCCGCGCTGGAAGAGGGCGTGCGTGCCGTCATCTGCACCCCACGGGCGCAGAACCCCACCGGAGTGAGCCTGACGGCCCGCCGTGCCCAGCAGCTACGGGACGTGCTCGACGGGCATCCGCACGTGCTCGTGATCATCGACGACCACTCCGCCATGCTCACCCGCCAGCCCTACCACTCGATCGTCGGTCCGTCGCACCGGCGCTGGGCGCTGGTGCGGTCGGTCTCGAAGTCCCTCGGCCCCGACATGTGCCTGGCGATCACCGCGAGCGACCCCGACACCGCCGACCGGCTCGCCATGCGGCTGAGCCCCGGGAGCACCTGGGTGAGTCACCTGCTGCAGCGGCTCACCGTCGCGCTCGTCACCGACCCCGACGTGCTGGCGGGCATCGACGGCGCCGGCGAGCACTACCTCGCACGCAACCGCGCGTTCGCCGAGCGTCTCACCGCGCACGGCGTCGCCTGCGCGGCCGGCGACGGCCTGAGCCTGTGGGTCGACGTGGGCGTTCCCGCGCGCGCGGTCACCGAGCAGCTCATGCGCCGTGGCTGGCTCGCCCGCCCCGGAGACGAATTCGTCCTGGCCGACCAGAGCGCTGCGCACCGGCTGCGTCTGACCGTGCACACCCTGTCCGATGCCGAAGCGGAATCCCTCGCCGCCGACATCGCCGCCGCCGTCCGGGCGACGGCCACCCGATGAGAGAAGGTCCCCTGCCGTGAACATCCTGTCGATCCAGTCCGCCGTCGCCTACGGGCACGTCGGCAACTCCGCGGCCGTCTTTCCGCTGCAGCGCATCGGGGTGGAGGTGCTGCCGGTGTACACCGTGAACTTCTCCAACCACACCGGCTACGGCGCCTGGCGCGGACCGCTCATCTCGCCCGACGACGTCCGCGAGGTGATCATCGGGATCGAGGAGCGCGGCGCCTTCGCCGACATCGACGTGGTGCTGTCGGGCTACCAGGGCGGCGAAGGCATCGGTCAGGTCGTCATCGACACCGTCGCGCGGGTCAAGGCGGCCAATCCGGATGCCGTGTACGCGTGCGATCCCGTGATGGGCAACGCCAAGTCGGGCTGCTTCGTCGCCCCCAGCATCCCGGTGCTGCTGCGCGAGAAGGTGGTGCCGGTGGCTGACATCATCACCCCCAACCAATTCGAGCTGGGCTTTCTCACCGGCACCGAGCCTGCGACGATCGACGAGACCCTGGATGCCGCGGATCGCGCGCGTGCGATGGGGCCACGGACGGTCCTGGTGACCAGCGTCGAGCGACCCGACCGCCCCGAAGGCACGATCGAGATGCTGGTGGTCGACGACGCCGGCGCGTGGATCGTGCAGACGCCGCTGCTGCCGATGAAGGCGAACGGGTCGGGCGACGTCACCGCCGCGCTGTTCACCGCCCACTACCGGCGCACCGGCAGCGCCGCCGACGCCCTCGCGCGCACGACCTCCAGCGTCTACGACCTGCTGCGACTGACCCACGAATCCGGCAAGCGGGAGCTCGCCCTCATCGAGGCGCAGGATTTCTACGCCGAGCCGCGCCTGCAGTTCGACGTGCGGCAGGTGCGCTGAGCCGGGGATGGCTCAGTAGACGCCGCCGGACTCCGTCCACGCGGCATCCCACTGCGCGGCGTCGTCGGGGCAGATGAAGCCGGTGCCGAACACCATGATGCTCACGGCGCCGTCGATCGTGGCGGGGTCGCCGCCGGAGACGGCCGCGATGAGCGGCGATGTGGTGACGTGCGTCCGGAACACATCCACATCCACGTTGTGGCCGTTGAGGATCGACGTCTCGCACGCATCGAGCGTGAGGGCCAGGGTCAGCGTCTCCGCCTCCGCGGACCACGCGCCGCCCTGCGATTCGACGTACGCCCGCTGCTCGGCGACCAGCGCCAGCTGCTCGGGTGTCTTCGCCACGAGGGACGAGCCGTCCAGCGGCTGCTGCTGCGCGACGAAGAACGCGTCGCGCTCGGCGAATGCGGCGGCGAACTCATCGGCCTCGGCGTCCGTCTCGGTCTCCTCCACGGTCGTCCCCTCGTCCGGTGTCGCCGCCGGATCGGGGGCCGTGTCGCCGCCCTGATCGACACGCTGGGCGCCCTCGGTGGGGTAGGAGGCGCAGGCGGTGAGCGACAGGGCCAACAGTGCGGCGGAGACGGTCGCCAGTGCGCGGGTGGATTTCATGAAAGCGGTTTCCTCTCGGGGATGTCCCGTCAGGCTACTGGGCTTCGCCGATCTCCCGTCGCCACGCTGTGGATACCGCCTCGCGTACCTCGCCCAGCAACTGGGGCAGGGCCTTGGTCTTCGCGATGATCGGGAAGAAGTTCGCGTCGGTGGCCCATCGCGGCACGATGTGCTGGTGGAGGTGCTCGTCCACGCCCGCCCCGGCCACGGCGCCCTGGTTCATGCCGATGTTGAACCCGTCGCAGCGCGCCGTCTGCCGCAGCACGCGCATGCCCGTCTGGGTGAGGGCGGCGATCTCGGCCACCTCTTCGTCGGTCGCCTGGTCGTAGGTCGCCACATGGCGGTACGGGCACACCAGCAGGTGGCCGGAGTTGTACGGGAAGAGGTTCAGCAGCACGTAGGCGGTGCGCCCGCGGTGCACGATGAGACCGTCTTCGTCGGACTTCTCCGGCGCGGCGCAGAATGGGCAGTGCGCCCGCATGGCGTCGGCGCCCGCGTGGATGTAGGCCATCCGGTGCGGGGTCCACAGCCGCTGGAACTCGTCGGGCACCCCGGCAAGGGTCGCCGCGTCGACGAGTTCCTCGTCGCTCACGCCAGGTCCTCGGCCGTGTTGATGAGGGTGCGCTCGGCGATGGCGCGCAGCACGAGGGCGATCGCGTCGTCGACCGGGACGCCGTTGGTCTGCGTACCGTCGCGGAAGCGGAACGACACCGTGCCGGCAGAGCGGTCCTGCTCCCCCGCGATCAGCTGCAGCGGCACCTTCTGGGTGGTGTGCGTGCGGATCTTCTTCTGCATGCGGTCGTCGGAGTGGTCGACCTCGGCGCGCACGCCCTGCAGCCGCAGCTGGTCGATGATGCCGTCGAGGTAGTCGCCGAAGTCGGCGGCCACCGGGATGCCCACCACCTGCACGGGAGCCAGCCACACCGGGAAGGCGCCGGCGTAGTGCTCGAGCAGGATCGCGAAGAACCGCTCGATCGAGCCGAACAGTGCCCGGTGGATCATGATCGGGCGGTGCTTCTCGCCGTCGGGGCCGGTGTACTCCAGGTCGAAGCGCTCCGGCAGGTTGACGTCGACCTGCACGGTCGACAGCTGCCAGGTGCGCCCGATGGCGTCGCGCGTCTTGAGGTCGATCTTCGGCCCGTAGAACGCGGCTTCGCCGGGGACCTCCGTGACCTTCAGGCCGCTCGAGTGGGCGACGTTGCGGAGGGCGTTGGTGGAGTACTCCCAGAACTCCTCGGAGCCGATCCACTTGTCCTTCTCGTCATCGCGCATCGACAGCTCGAGCTCGAAGTCGGTCAGGCCGAAATCGCGCAGCATCGAGAGCACGAACTCCAGCACCCGGGTGGTCTCGGTCTCGAGCTGGTCGGGCGTGACGAACAGGTGCGAGTCGTCCTGCGTGAAGCCGCGCACGCGGGTGAGGCCGTGGAGGGCCCCCGAGAGCTCGTTGCGGTAGACGGTGCCGTTCTCGGCCAGCCGCATCGGCAGGTCGCGGTAGCTGCGCGCCCGCTCCTTGTAGATGAGGATGTGCATCGGGCAGTTCATGGGCTTGAGGTAGTAGTCCTGGCCCTGCTTGGTGATGTGCCCGTCCGCGTCGCGCTCCTCGTCCATGCGGATGGGCGGGAACATGCCCTCGCGGTAGGTGACGAGGTGGTTGGACTGCAGGAAGAGGTCTTCCTTGGAGATGTGCGGGGTGTAGACGTACGTGTAGCCGCCCTCGATGTGGCGTCGGCGGGCGTGCTGCTCCATCTCGCCGCGGATGACACCGCCCTTCGGATGCCACACCGACAGTCCCGAGCCGATCTCGTCGGGGAACGAGAACAGGTCCAGCTCCTTGCCGAGCTTGCGGTGGTCGCGCTTGGCGGCCTCCTCGAGACGCTGCTGGTACGCGCGCAGCTCATCCTTCGTGGGCCAGGCGGTGCCGTAGATGCGCTGCAGCTGCGGGTTCTTCTCGCTGCCGCGCCAGTACGCCCCGGCGATGCGGGTGAGGTCCCAGCCGTTGCCGACCATGCGGGTGCCGGGCACGTGCGGGCCGCGGCAGAGGTCCTTCCAGACGGTCTCGCCGTCGCGGCTGACGTTGTCGTAGATCGTCAGCTCGCCGGCGCCCACCTCGACGGAGGCGCCCTCCGCGGCATCCTTCGATCCGCCCTTGAGGTCGATCAGTTCGAGCTTGAACGGCTCGTCGACGAGTTCGGCGCGCGCCTCGTCCTCGGTGACCACGCGCCGGACGAAGCGCTGGTTCTCGCGGACGATGCGCTCCATCTCCTTCTTGATGGCCTTGACGTCCTCGGGGGTGAACGGCTCGTCGACGCCGAAGTCGTAGTAGAAGCCGTTCTCGATGGGCGGGCCGATGCCGAGGTTGGCCTGCGGCTTGATGCGCTGCACCGCCTGGGCGAGCACGTGCGCCGTGGAGTGGCGCAGGATCGACAGGCCCTCGGGGCTGTCGACGTAGACCGGCTCGACGGTGTCGGTGTCCGACACCACCGTCGCGAGGTCTTTCAGCTCGCCGTTGACGCGCAGCGCCACGACGGAACGATCGGGGAACAGGGCGAAACCGTCGACGGGGTACGACACGTCAGTCACAGGAACTTCTCCAGAAGGTGGCTCGGAACAATCGATGCTCAGCTTCGGGCGCCAGGCGCCCCGCCCGCTCAGGCGTGAAGCGTTCGCGTGCCGGTGGCCGCGACGACGATCGCAGCGGTCGTCCGGCTCAGTTCCATGCGGATGATTCTAGTCGGCTGCCGGCCGTCGGCGACGTGCGTCACGAGTCGGTGACGGTGAGGTCGACCTGGATCTCCCCCGCAAGGCGCTCCAGGTCGCTCGTGATCGTGGTCGTGTCGAGGTCGCCGGGCACCCGGACGGCGACCGTGGCTTCGAACAGCGTGCCACCGGCCATCGGTGCGTCGAGGGTGCGGCTGGTGAGGCTGTCGATGCTGAGGCCCCGCGCCGCGAGCGTGCCGGTGACATCGCGCACGATGCCGGGGCGGTCGTTGCCGAGCACCGTGACGGTCACATGCCGCGTGGCTGCGGGGTGCGGCGCGGCACTCGTGTGGGTGGTGACGCGCAGGAGGCCGCCGAGGCCGTCGAGGGCGGTGCGGAGCTGGTCGACCCGGTCGTCGGCGACGGAGACGAGCGCGATGCCGGCGAACGCGCCGGCGAGCTCGGCCATTTCGCTGCGCTCCCAGTTGCCGCCGTGGGCGGCGACGGTGTCGGCGAGGGTCTGCACGAGACCTGCACGGTCATCGCCGACGAAGGTGAGCACGAGGTGGGCCATGCGGCGAGCCTAGCCCCGCCGCATGCGGCGCGGTGGGGCTGGGGCGCCGCAGGTCGGGGCCCCGAGACGGCTCAGGTGCGGGCGGGCAGCGTCTGGAGCAGGTATTCCTCGGCGGATCCTGCGCGCTGCGCCAGGTCCCACAGCGTCGAGGATGCCGCGCCGGATCCCTCCGGCGCGGTGCCGGGCCGCTCGGTGCGGCCGCCGCCGTCGCGGCTCAGCGCCTGGATCACCTGCTCCGCCTCCTGGGCGCCCAGCGGAGTGGCATCCGCCAGAACTGTCAGGTCGCGCAGCCCGGTGCGCAACGCGTCGAGCTCGGCGCGTTGCCGGTCATCGAGCTTCTCGCGGTCCGGCACCAGCTCGTCCTGCGTGCGCGCGGCGTCGCGGAACACTTTGATCTCGTCGGGCGTCGGCCGACCCGTGCGACCGGGCGCGATGCGCAGCGCGGCAACGGTGGCCGCAGTCGCGGCCTCGATCCGGTTCCGCAGCGGCGCGGGCCGGAACGCCGGGATCACCACGAACCCGAACCCGACGCCGACCAGCACGGCGCTCGCCGTGAGGCCCACGTACTGCAGCAGGAGGGTGACCGGGTCGAGATCCCTCGTGACGGAATTGAATCCGACGCTGACGATGACCATGAACGCGCCGCCCAGTGCCGGACGGGTGACGATGAACCACAGTCCCAGGCACAGGGCGACGGCAGCGACCGCGACCAGGTACTCGTGCGGCACGACCAGCAGGACCACCGCGACCGTGAGCGAGCCGGCGACGACACCGATGATCTTGTTGCGCGTCTTCGTCGCGGTGTCGCTCCAGCTGGCCTGGAGGATGCTGAAGGTGGTGAGCAGCGCGGTGGACACCAGCGGATCGCCCGGCTCCAGCCCTGAGGTGATCACGAGCATCAGCAGCACCGCGAGCGCCGCGCGCAGCGCATGCCGCACCTGGATGGACTGCAGCCTGGCCGAGGGATGCAGCACGGCGTCGCCGAGTTGGTGGCGCCGATCGCGATCGAGCTGGACGGGGGTGGTGTCGTGCCCGCGGATGGCCTGCTCGACCGCGTCCAGGGCACGCGTCGCGTCGGCGACGGAAGCATCTCCCGCGCCGGGTGCCGCCGCCGATGCCGATGCCTGGAGGGACGTGTCGCGGCCGGGCTTGGCCTTCAGCGCTTCCGCCAGCGTCTGGGCCCGCCCGTGCAGTGCCGCGGCGTCGTGGGCGCTGACCGCCCCCGTCGCCTGTGCGGTGCGCAGTGCGAGGCGATAGCGCGACGCTGCCTCGAGCGCATCCGCGAGCCAGCGCTGCCTGCGATCGGTGAGCCAGGTGCCGAACGCCGTGGCCGTGGCCGCGCTCGGATCGTCGGCGGTGAGCACCGCGGCGATCTGCTCCCGGGTGGGTTTGGACGGATCGGAGATGCCCATGAGAATGCGCAGCACGAGGGCCACGACGACGCCCGCGATGGCCGCGGCGATCACCTGCTGGTGATCTGCCCCGCCCGTCGGCGCGTACCCGTAGCCGAACATGGTGGCCATCCCGAGCCCCATCCCGGCGTTGCCGAAGCGTGGGCCGATCACCGGAAGGAGCGCGGCGACGAACGTGAGCACGACCACGAGCGCCATCGCCGCAGGACGCGACGCCTCGGCCACGAGGCGAGGGACCGCCGCAGCGAAGATCAGGATCGGGCCCATGACCACGGCGACGCGGAGATCGGCACGCAGCGGGCCGCCCATGAACACCACGAGGGAGAACATGCCGGTGAGACCGCCCATGATCCCCGCGGCACCGGCCCCCCAGGCATCGGCGAGGAGAACTGAGGGAAGCACCACGATGATCATCAACACGATGAGCAGAGGGCTGCCCTTCGGGCGCGTGCGAGTCGGGGCGCTGGTCGCAGAGCGTCGTCTGAGCTTGCGGGGCTCGTTCATGGCTTGACGGTAGGGCCCGAGCGCCGGGACCACCAGAAGGTGCACGCGGTCTGCGGGACAGCGACACCGCAGCGCAGAAACAAGAAAAGCCCCTCGCGGGGCTCTTCTGTCTGTGCGCGATACTGGGATCGAACCAGTGACCTCTTCCGTGTCAGGGAAGCGCGCTACCGCTGCGCCAATCGCGCCCGTAAGGGCTGTTGAGTTCTGAGTGGAGGTGGCGACGGGATTCGAACCCGTGTAAACGGCTTTGCAGGCCGGTGCCTAGCCGCTCGGCCACGCCACCGTGTGGTTTGACCCCACGTGCCATGGATTCCCCCAGAAGAGAATCCGTACACTCGAGCGGATGACGAGACTCGAACTCGCGACCCCAACCTTGGCAAGGTTGTGCGCTACCAACTGCGCTACATCCGCATTCCGTACCGGATCGCTCCGGCACTTGAATGACTTTAGCCGACTCTGAGCCGAGTGCAAAACCACGCGCGCCCCGCGCGTGTCTCGCCCTGTTGGTTCGAAGCCCGCCCCGGCATCCGGTATGCTCGTTGAGGCCCCTCGGGGCGACGGGCGATTGGCGCAGTTGGTAGCGCGCTTCCTTCACACGGAAGAGGTCATCAGTTCGAGTCTGGTATCGCCCACCAACCAGGGAAGCCCCGGAATCACTCGGAAGCGAGTGACCGGGGCCTTTTCATTGCCATGCCGGTGCGACGTGGACGGCGGACGCGCGCGGACAGGGCGACCAGCAGTCCCGCGACGACGAAGCCCAGCGCCTGGGTGTATCCCGTCCCCGGCGGGACGTCCCAGTGGCCGCCGGCGATCCCGAGCCAGACCAGGTACTCGGTGAAGGGGTTCATGATCGCCACGAGAGCCGTCGCCGACCACGCCAGGGTGCGACCGGCGCGGGTCTGAGCCAGACCGGCGGCCCAGAGCGACAGCGCGAAAGCCGCCATCCAGAACAGCTGGAGGACCGGAAGGTGAGGCGGCCCGTCCATCACCTCGAGACAGGTCGCGCTCGACTCGTCGGGCACGCATGGCCCCCAGGCGTTGCGCGTGAGGACGATCCCTGCCAATCCACCGACGGTGAGCACGGAGGCGATGGCCCACAGCGCTGTGGTACCGGAGCGCGATCGTGTCATCGCCACACCCTATCCGTGGCGATCATGATCGCCGCAGCGGTCGGGCGACGATCATCGCGGCGTTGATCACCGGCGTGACGTCCGCCGTCGGCTGAGGACGTCCGCGGGCGTCGCGTGCGTGGGTGCGCCCGTACCGGCACGCCACTTCTTCGGAGATCGCCGCTTCTTCGGGGCCGGAACGTTTCCGGGCTCCGATGTACGGTCGTTCTCCGAAGTACCGGCGCCGTCAGGCGCGGAAAGCGCGCGTCATCGGGCCGGCGTGTAGCCGTGCCGCTGGCGCAACGCCTCGGCGACCCGCGCGAACACGCGGCGATCGACGGCGGATGCCTCGCGTCGCATCCCGGCGGCGTGCACGCTGTAGAGCTGGTCGATGTCGGCCCAGGACGGGCGACCCTTCGAATCCCACTCCCCCGCGCCGATCGGCACGTGATCGCGACCACCGTCACGCGGCTGGCTGGTGAGCTTCACCGCGTACACCCGGTCGGCATCCTGTCGGGCGATCACGAGCACCGGGCGGTCCTTGCCGCGGCCGTCACCCTCGGCATACGGCACCCAGGTCCACACGACCTCGCCACCGTCGGGGCGGCCGTCACTGGCGGGCGCGTAGGCGATGCGCAACGCGCCGGATGCCGGCGGCGCGAGCTGCACCGTCGCTGTCGCACCGGAGCGGCCGGGCGAGTCGTCGGCCGCCCGGCTCGGCTGGGTGGATCGCCTCGTCGGCCGCAACAGCGAGACGAGCCGCCGGAGGATGCCGCGGGTGCCCATCGCGCCACCCTATCCCCCCGTTCGGGGCGCGTATCGGAGGTATGGCGCCCGGGGGTGCGGGTTCGGGGCGCGTATCGGGCGACGGGCGAGGGGCGCCGGGTGCGCACGCGACAGAGGGCGCCGTGGCCGAAGCCGCGACGCCCTCTGCGTGCTGTGTGGGCGGACCCGGTCAGTCGACCAGGGCGTAGCCCTCTTCGCCGTGTACGACGGTGTCGACGCCGGCGATCTCGTCTTCGTTCTTGATGCGGAATCCGAGGGTCTTCTGGATCGCGAAGCCGAGGATGCCGGCGATCAGGAAGGAGTACACCAGCACGCCCAGCGCCGCGATCACCTGGATGATCAGCTGCTCGGCGTTGCCGCCGACGAACAGGCCGGTCTCGGTGGCGAAGAAGCCGAGGTAGATGGTGCCGATGAGGCCACCGACGAGGTGGATGCCGACGACGTCGAGCGAGTCGTCGAAGCCGAGCTTCCACTTCAGCTCGATCGCCATGGCGCAGGCGGCACCGGCGATGATGCCGAGGAGCAGCGCCCAGCCGGGCGTCAGGTTGGCGCAGGCCGGGGTGATGGCGACGAGGCCGGCGACGGCACCCGAGGCGGCGCCGATCGAGGTGGCCTTGCCGTCCTTGAGCTTCTCGACGATGACCCAGCCGAGCACGGCCGCAGCGGTCGCGCCGATCGTGTTGATGCCGATGAGACCGACTCCGCCCATGTCCTCCGACAGCCACTCGGCGCCGGCGTTGAAGCCGAACCAGCCGAACCAGAGGATCGCCGCGCCCAGGAGCACCAGCGGCACGTTGTGCGGCTTGTGGATGCCCTTCTGGAAGCCGATGCGCTTGCCGAGCACCAGGGCGAGGGCCAGAGCCGCCGCACCGGCGTTGATGTGCACCGCGGTGCCACCGGCATAGTCGATGACCTCCGTGCCGAAGCCCATGCTCGAGCCGAGGTTGAAGATCCAGCCGCCGCCCCAGACCCAGGCCGCGACCGGGAAGTAGACGATGGTGGCCCAGAGGCCCGCGAACAGCATCCACGAGCCGAACTTGGCCCGGTCGGCGATCGCGCCGGAGATGAGGGCGACGGTGATGATGGCGAACGTCGAGCCGTAGGCGACGCCGATGAGCGAGGTGTTCGCGTCGTCACCGCTGGCGAGGCCGCTCAGCGCGAAGTCGCTGAAGGGGTTGCCGGCGAACTCCCACGGGCTGCCGACCGCGCTCATGTTGAAGCCGTAGAGAATCCACAGCACGCTGATGAGGCCGAGCGCTCCGAAGCTCATCATCATCATGCTGACGACACTCTTGGCCTTGACCAGACCGCCGTAGAAGAAGGCGACACCGGGCGTCATGAATAGCACGAGCGCGGTGGCCATGATCCCCCAGGCGATGTTGCCGGGTGCGTCCATAGGTGTTACCTCACATTGATCAGTGACAGGGACACGTCGCGGATGGGTACGGGTGGCCGCTTCGTGTTCGCCCAGTTTCGCCAGGCGCCGTTTCTGTCAACGTGCAGGTCGTGTTTCGCGTTCGTTACGTGGTGGCATCCGGCGTAAACATCACGTTTCGCGCCGCCGGGAGCCTCCTGCCGGAACGCTCAGGAGTGGGTGAGGGCCACCAGGCGGGAGATGGCGCGCAGGTACTTCTTGCGGTACCCGCCGGCGAGCATCTCGTCCCCGAACACCTGATCGAGGGCGACGCCGGTCGCGCGGATCGGGATCTGTGCGTCGTACGCGCGGTCGACGAACGCGACGAACCGCAGCGCGGCGGACTGGTCGTCCAGCTGGGTCACCTCGCGCAGCCCGATCGCCGAGAGTCCGTCGAGGAGGCGGATGTAGCGCGACGGGTGGACGGTCGCGAGGTGGGCGACGACCGCCGCGAACTCGTCGTCGGAGGCGGCAGCGGATGCCGCGGCATCCGCCAGCGCCCGTGCGTACTCGTCCTCGCCGAGCACCACGGCGTGGCCGTCGACGGCGCGCTGACGGTAGTCGGTGCCGTCGATGCGCAGCGTCTGGAAGCTCGCGGACATCGCGTGGATCTCGCGGAGGAAGTCCTGCGCGGCGAAACGACCCTCGCCGAGCGCGTTGGGCGGGGTGTTCGATGTGGCGGCCAGACGTGTGCCGGATGCCACGAGCTCCCCCAGCAGCCGGGTCATCACCATCGTGTCGCCCGGGTCGTCGAGTTCGAACTCGTCGATGCACAGCAACTCCGCGCCGCGGAACAGTTCGACGGTCTTCTGGTACCCGATCGCGCCGACGAGCGCGGTGTACTCGATGAACGAGCCGAAGTACTTCCGGCGGGCGGGCAGCGCGTGGTAGATCGCCGCCAGCAGGTGGGTCTTGCCGACGCCGAAGCCGCCGTCGAGGTAGACGCCGGGCTTGAGGTCGGGGGCCTTCTTCGCGCGGCGGAACAGTCCGCCGCGTGCTGCGGGGGCGCCGCCGCCGGCGAACGCGGTGAGCGTCTCCTTCGCTTCCTGCTGCGACGGGTAGGCGGCATCGGCGCGGTACGTGTCGAACGTGGCACCGTCGAACTGCGGCGGCGGCACGAGCGAGGCGATCATCTCGTCGCCCGTCACGTGGGGCTGGCGTTCGCTGAGACGCACGATGCCCGTGCCGGTGGTCGTCATGTGTGTCGATCGTAGTCGCGCCGCGGCAGCGCGGTCGCGCTCAGTCGCGCGCGGGGGCCTCGGCGGCGGTGAAACCGTGCGTGCGCAGCCACGTGAGGATGCGGCGGTTCCAGCGGTCCTGGTCGTAGTTCCACAGCTTCGTGTGGCGGGCCACCTCGAAGATCTCGAACTCCACCAGGTCGGGGCGCGCGACCACCAGGTCGTGCGAGGCGTCGGAGGGGACGAACCCGTCGTCGTCGCTGTGGAGGATGAGCACGGGATGCCGCAGCTCCCCCGCCCGCGCGACGACATCGAGCCTGTCGAACGGGATGGGCGCGCCCGTGCCGGTGACCGCCGTCGCCCACTCGGTGCGCAGCGCCTCGATCGCGAGCTGGGTGACCGGCTCGGGGACGTTCAGCTGCTTGGCCTGGTAGCCCAGCACGATGCGCCAGTCCAGCACCGGAGACTCCAGCACGACCCCGACGATGAGGTCGCGGTGGGCCGAATTCAGCTCGACCTGCAGCACGATCGCACCGCCCATCGACCAGCCCATCAGCACCACGCGCCGCGCGCCGTTGCGGCGGGCGAACCCCACGGCGGCATCCACGTCGCGCCATTCGGTCGCACCGAGGGCGTAGGTGCCGGTGCGGCTGCGCGGTCCCTCCCCGTCGTTGCGGTACGAGACGAGGAGCGAGGTGATGCCGGCCTCGTGGAACACCGGTACGGCGCGCAGGCACTCCGCGCGCGTCGTGCCGCGGCCGTGCACCTGGATCACCCACGTGTCGGCGGGCTCCCCCGCGGGGAACAGCCACGCCGGGCACGGGCCGAGCGGGCCGCCGATGAGTTCGACCGAGTACGGCAGGTGCAGCTGTGCCGGGTCGTCGTAGTACCAGCCGCTGAACGCCGCCGCCGGGGCGAGGCGCGCGTCGGCGGGCACGTGCGTGAGCAGCTTGCGCTTGACCGTGGCGTCGTCCTCGGAGAGCACCGAGCCGAGCTTGATGTAGGGCGACGTACCGGTCGTGAACAGGCCGTAGCGGCCGGGCAGCTCGGTGTCGGGCGTTCGCGTGAGCGTGATCGTCTGCGCCGCGGTGTCGAGGTCGACGATCGTCGTGTCGGGCACGCGGCCCGACGGCGTCACGACGCGGCGGGCCATGCGCACGGCCAGCACGCCCATGGCGCCGGCGACGCCGACGAGGGCGGCGCTGAGGGCGACGATCAGTGCGCGCAGGAGCGTCGGGGCGGTGAGGGAGGCGCCGGGCGAGACGGCGCGCCTGGAAGCCATCATGGTGGGCTCACTCTAGTCTGTCGACGTGGATGACCCGCGGCCTCCGGCGGCGCGGCCCGCGTTCGCCGAAGTGGCGGAACGGGTGCGCTCCCTCGCCTTCCGTTCCGACTTCGTGGTGCGAGAGATCCCCGCGCCCGGCGGCCTGGCCCCCGACGCCATCGCCCTCGCCGGTGACGTGCGTCCCGAGGAGCACGGCGTGGACTCCCCTTACGGGACGGGCCGGTTCATCCTGTTGCACGACGACGCGGGCGTCGACTCGTGGGACGGCCCCTGGCGCATCGTGTGCTTCGCGCAGGCGCCGCTGGAGACCGAGATCGGCACCGACCCGCTGCTGGCTGACGTAGCCTGGTCGTGGCTGGTCGACGCGCTCGAATCCCGCGGGGCGAAGTACCACGCGGCATCCGGGACCGCCACGAAGACGTTGTCGAAGGGTTTCGGCACGCTCGCCGATCAGGGTGACGGTGCCCAGATCGAGCTGCGGGCATCGTGGTCGCCGACCAGCGACATCGCCCAGCACGTTCAGGCGTGGGGCGAACTGGTTTGCATGCTGGCGGGACTCCCGCCCGGGTCGGAGGAGATTGCTGTGTTCGGACCGCGCCGAGGCGCCCGTGGCTGAGTACGTCGTCATCGAGGATGCCGCCGGCCTCGCCGCAGCCTGTGCTGCGCTGGCCGCCGGTGACGGCCCCGTGGCCGTCGATGTGGAGCGCGCGAGCGGTTTCCGCTACTCCCAGCGCGCCTACCTCGTGCAGGTGTTCCGACGGGATGCCGGGGTGTTCCTGTTCGACCCGCCCGCCATCGGCGACATGACCCCGTTGCAGGCGGCGATCGGCGACGTCGAGTGGGTACTGCACGCGGCCAGTCAGGATCTGCCGTCGCTGCGGGAGATCGGGCTCGAGCCGCCGTCGATCTTCGACACCGAACTGGCCTCCCGCCTCCTCGGCCACGAGCGGGTGGGTCTCGGCGCCGTCGTCGAGGACACCCTCGGCATCACGCTGGACAAGGCGCACTCCGCCGCCGACTGGTCGACCCGCCCGCTGCCGCAGGCGTGGCTCGAGTACGCCGCGCTGGACGTGCTGCTGCTCGTGGACGTGCGCGACGTGCTCGCCGCGGAGCTCGAGGAGCAGGGCAAGGTGGAACTCGCCGCCGAGGAATTCCAGGCGGTGCTCGAGCGGGCCCCGAAGCCGCCCCGCGAGGACCCGTGGCGACGGCTGAGCGGCCTGCATACGGTGCGCGGCCGCCGCGGGCTCGCCGTGGCGCGGGCGCTGTGGACCGCGCGCGAGGAGTACGCCCGCGAGCAGGATGTCTCCCCCGGCCGCCTCGTGCCCGACCGTGCGCTGGTCGCGGCGGTGCTCGCCGATCCCGCGAGCAAGCAGGAGCTGTCGAAGGTCAAGGAGTTCACGGGACGTGCGAGCCGCTCCCAGCTGGACCGCTGGTGGGCGGCGATCGAAGCCGGCCGCGCCGAGACCGCGCTCCCGCCCGAGCGCGTCCCCGGCGACAGCATGCCCCCGCCCCGCGCCTGGGCCGACCGCAACCCGGCCGCCGACGCCCGGCTGAAGGCCGCCCGGCCCGAGGTGGAGCGCGTCGCGGAGGAGCTGGGCATGCCGACGGAGAACCTGCTGACCCCCGACTCGCTGCGCCGTCTCGCGTGGACGCCGCCGGAGCCGCTCGACGTGGCATCCGTCTCCGCCGCGATGGCCGGGCTCGGTGCGCGCCCGTGGCAGATTGAACGAACCGCACAGGTGATCACCGACGCTTTTGTGCGTTCTGTGCAAGGGGCCTCCGACGAGCCCGAAGCGGCTTCGTAGGATCGCCCCAAGCGATTCTCCCGCGCAGAGCCCGATTTCTAGGCTGACGCGGATCCCAACAATTGGAGGCAGAGTGGCCGAGATTTCGGACGTCTTCTTCGTCGATGGTGTGCGAACCCCGTTCGGGCGCGCCGGCGAAAAAGGCATGTACTGGAACACCCGATCCGATGACCTCGCCGTCAAGGCGACCATCGGGCTGATGGAGCGCAACCCGCTCGTTCCCGCCGACCGCATCGACGACGTCGCGATCGCCGCGACCAGCCAGACCGGTGACCAGGGCCTGACCCTCGGGCGGTCCGTCGCCATCCTCGCCGGGCTGCCGCAGACGGTCCCCGGCTTCGCGATCGACCGCATGTGCGCCGGCGCGATGACGAGCGTGACCACGATGGCCGGCTCCATCGGCGTCGGCATGTACGACGTCGCCCTCGCGGGCGGTGTGGAGCACATGGGGCACCACCCCATCGGCACCAACGCCGACCCGAACCCGCGTTTCGTCGCCGAGAAGATGGTCGACCCGGGGGCTCTGAACATGGGCGTCACCGCGGAGCGCATCTTCGACCGCTTCCCGCACCTCACCAAGGAGCGCTCCGACCGGTACGGCATGCTCAGCCAGCACAAGCTGCAGGCGGCATACGACGCCGGAAAGATTCAGCCCGACCTCGTGCCGGTCGCGATCAAGGACGCCGACGGCGCCTGGGGGCTCGCCACCGCCGACGAGGGCCGCCGCCCGCAGACGACGATGGAAGACCTCGCGAACCTGAAGACCCCGTTCCGCCCGCACGGCCGGGTGACCGCGGGCACGTCTTCGCCGCTGACCGACGGGGCGACCATGTCGCTGCTGGCCGGCGGCGGGGCCGTGAAGCAGCTCGGGCTCGCCCCGAAGATGAAGCTCGTCTCGTTCGCCTTCGCCGGCGTGCAGCCGGAGATCATGGGAATCGGCCCGATCCCCTCCACGGAGAAGGCGCTGCGCAAGGCCGGTCTCGACATCTCCGACATCGGCCTGTTCGAGTTGAATGAGGCGTTCGCCATCCAGGTGATCTCGCTCCTGGATCACTTCGGCATCGCCGACGACGATCCGCGCGTGAACCCCTGGGGCGGCGCGATCGCCGTCGGCCACCCGCTCGCGGCATCCGGGGTGCGCCTGATGATCCAGCTCGCCGCGCACTTCGCCGAGCGTCCCGACGTGCGCTACGGCCTCACGGCCATGTGCGTCGGCCTCGGCCAGGGCGGCTCGGTCATCTGGGAGAACCCCCACTTCGACGGCAAGAAGCGGAAGTAGAGCGACATGACCGACTACGAATCCATCGACTTCTCGCCGATCCTCTCCGCCGCCGCCACCGACGGCGAGGTGATCACGCACTCCCCCGTGCGCGACATCACGCTCCCCAGCGGCGCCGTGCTCGCCCTCATCACGCTCGACAACGGGCGCGATCACACCCGGCCCAACACGCTGGGTCCGGCGACCCTCGCCGAACTCGGCCAGACCCTCGCGGGCCTCAAGGCCCGTGCCGCCGCGGGTGAGATCCAGGCGGTCGGCATCACCGGCAAGCAGTACATCCTGGCCGCCGGTGCCGACCTGTCCGACATCTCCCGCGTCGGCTCGATCGACGACGCCCGACTGGTCGCCCAGCTCGGACACAAGGTCATCGGGTCGCTCGGCGACCTGGGCGTGCCGTCGTTCGCGTTCGTCAACGGCCTCGCCCTCGGCGGGGGCCTGGAGATCGCGCTGAACTCCACCTACCGCACGGTCGACGCGTCGGCCGCCGCGGTGGCGCTGCCCGAGGTGTTCCTCGGCATCATCCCGGGCTGGGGTGGGGCGTATCTGCTGCCCAACCTCATCGGCATCGAGAACGCCCTCGAAGTGGTCATCTCCAACCCGCTGAAGCAGAACCGCATGCTCAAGCCGCAGCAAGCGTTCGACCTCGGCATCATGGACGCCATCTTCCCGGCAGCGAACTACCTCGAGAACTCGCTGCGGTGGGCCGACGGCGTGCTGTCGGGTGCGGTCAAGGTGCAGCGCAAGAACGAGCCGGGCAAGATGGAGCGCCTCACGAAGTGGCCCATCGCGATCAAGATGGCCCGCGGCATGCTCGAATCCAAGATCGGCACCGTGCCGCGTTCGCCGTACGTCGCGCTGGACCTGCTCGACAAGGCCAAGAGCGGCACCAAGGCCGAGGGCTTCGCCCGCGAGGACGAGGCGCTGGCTGAGCTGGTGACCGGCGACCAGTTCGCGGCGTCGATGTACGCGTTCGACCTCGTGCAGAAGCGCGCCAAGCGCCCGGTCGGCGCTCCCGACAAGCAGCTGGCGAAGAAGGTCACGAAGGTCGGCGTCATCGGTGCCGGGCTCATGGCCAGCCAGTTCGCGCTGCTGTTCGTACGCAAGCTGCAGGTGCCGGTGCTCATCACCGACCTCGACCAGTCTCGCGTCGACAAGGGCCTGGCGTACATCCGCGAGGAGATCGGCAAGCTCGAGGCGAAGGGACGGCTGGATGCCGACGCCGCCAACCGGCTGCGGGGACTGGTCAGCGGTACGACCGACAAGAGCGACTACGCCGACTGCGACTTCGTGATCGAGGCGGTGTTCGAAGAGGTCGGCGTCAAGCAGCAGGTCTTCGGCGACATCG
The DNA here is from genome assembly GCF_042885955.1 of Microbacterium sp. NPDC058021. Classification (NCBI taxonomy): domain Bacteria; kingdom Bacillati; phylum Actinomycetota; class Actinomycetes; order Micrococcales; family Microbacteriaceae; genus Microbacterium; species Microbacterium sp. NPDC058021. The sequence goes on along the minus strand of NZ_JBHVRF010000005.1, from coordinate 61,024 downwards.
AGAAGATCATCGCCGACGACGCGATCCTCGCGACGAACACCTCGTCGCTGTCGGTCGAGGAGATCGGCGCGAAGCTCGCCCACCCCGAGCGTCTCGTCGGCTTCCACTTCTTCAACCCGGTGGCGGTCATGCCGCTCATCGAGATCGTGAAGACGCCCCACACCTCCGAAGCCGCACTGTCGACGGCGTTCGTCGTCGCCAAGGGTCTGGGCAAGAACGCCGTGCTCACCGCCGACGCTCCGGGCTTCGTCGTCAACCGGCTGCTGGCGAAGGTCATGGGCGAGGCGGCGCGCGCGGTCTACGAGGGCACACCGCTGATGACGGTCGAGAAGGCGTTCGCGCCGATCGGCCTGCCGATGACGCCGTTCCAGCTCATCGACCTGGTGGGCTGGAAGGTCGCGGCGCACGTGCAGGACACGATGGTCACCGCCTTCCCCGACCGGTTCTACGCGAACGAGAACTTCCACGCGCTCGCTGAGCTGGATGCCGTCGTCGAGAAGGACAAGGGCGGCCGCGTCTCCGGGTGGACCAAGCAGGCCGAGAAGGCGCTCAAGGGCGCCATCGGCTCGACACCGGCGTCGGCGGACGAGATCCTGCGCCGCGTGCAGGACGGGCTCGCGCAGGAGATCCGCATCATGCTGGACGAGGGCGTCGTGCCCGAGGTCGAGGACATCGACCTGTGCCTCATCCTCGGCGCTGGCTGGCCGTTCATCGACGGCGGGGCCTCGCCCTACCTCGACCGTGAGGGTGCGTCCGAGCGCGTGTTCGGCGACACTTTCCACCACCCGCCGATCCGCGGCATCGCCGCGGTCTGACGCGAACGCGAAAGGCGGCGCCGGGCTTCGGCTCGGGGCCGCCTTTCGTGTGTGCGCGGTCCTCACCCGGGCGACGCGCCCCGCGCCGCAACTTCGGAGATCGCCGGTTCCGCGGAGCCGATCGGCCTGTTCGGTCCGAAGTCGTGGTTTTCTCCGAAGTCGTGGCGGAGCGCGCGACGGATGCCGCCGGGCTACTGCGCCGCGCGCACCCGCAGGTCGCGGGCGAGATGGTCACGCTGCTCGACGACGATGCGTCGCAGCGCCGCGGGGGCGGCGGCGTTCTCGGCCAGCCACGCGTCCACGGGCGCGAGCGAGTCGGATGCCGGGAACAGGCCCCGCACCAAACGCCGTGCGATCTCGATGCTGCGCTCGTCCCACGTGGGCCGCAGCCGCGCGAAGTAGTCGGCGTCGAACCGGGCGATGAGATCGCGGCGCCCGCCGGCGCGGATCCCTGCGATCGTCGCGCTCAGGTGGTCGTTGGTGAGCGTCGTGTCGTCCCATGCGCGGTGCCACGCGTCCGCGCGCACTCGGGCGAGGGGCCGGGACGCGCACATCTCGATGTAGGCGGTGCGGCCGGTCGCGGTCGCGTCGCGGGCGAGCTCGGCATCGGCATCCGCCGTGTCGGCGTCGCCCGTCGTCGCCAGCGCCGTCCACCACGTCCAGCGCAGCTCCGGGTCCAGCGCCAGGCCCGCAGGCGGTCCCTGCGTGCCGGTCAGCAGGGCGCGCAGCTCGGCGGCGCGGGAACCGTCGTCGGCCGCGGCCTGCCCCACCGCGCGAGCCCACGCGAGCTGGGCGCCGCTGCCGGGGGCGGCATCCATCATCGCCTGCCAGGTCGCCTCGAGCCACGCCGCGTGCTGCGCGGCGCGGTCGGCCTCGGGAACGTAGTGACCGATCGCGAACGCGGCGTTGGCGAGCACATCGGTCAACAGTGCGATGTTCGATTCGGCGGGGGCGTGACGGCGCACGATGTCGAGGTAGCGGGCCACCGGCAGTTCGCCGTCGCGGGCGGCATTCCACAGCGCCGACCACACGATGCCGCGGGTGAGCGCGTCATCGATGGTCGACAGTGCCGCCTGCACGGCGTCGAGGGATGCCGCATCCAGCCGCGCCTTGGCGTAGGTGCGATCACCCTCGTTGGGGAGGAGGAGCGCGGCGGTGGCGGCCGTCGGCAGCGGCACGGCGGTGCGCTCGTCGGCGATGTCGACCTCGACGCTGCCGGTGCGCACCAGGCGCCCGTTCTCGAGCGCGTACGCCGCGATACCGAGCCGGTGCGGGCGGGGGTCGGTCTGCACGAGCGTGACCTCACCGTCTCCGCGCTCGATCGACACGGTGCTCACCCCGGTGGTCTCCAGCCACGCGCGCGACCAGGCGCGCAGGTCACGGCCGGATGCCGCCTCCAGCTGTGTCAGCAGGTCGGCGAGCGTCGTGTTGCCGTACGCGTGGGCGGCGAAGTACCGCCGGGCGCCTTCGAAGAAGGCCTCCTCCCCCACGAACGCGACCAGCTGCTTGAGCACCGCCGCGCCCTTGGCGTAGGTGATGCCGTCGAAGTTGAGCTTGGCGGCTTCCAGGTCGGGGATGTCCGCGACGATCGGGTGGGTGGTCGGCAGCTGATCCTGCTGATACGCCCACGACTTGCGGCGCGCGGCGAACGTGACCCACGCGTCGGTGAACCGGGTGACGGCGGCGGTTGCATGGGCGCCCATGTAGTCGGCGAACGACTCCTTGAGCCACAGATCATCCCACCAGCGCATCGTCACGAGGTCGCCGAACCACATGTGCGCCATCTCGTGCAGGATCGTGTTCGCCCGGCCCTCGCGCTGGGCGACGGTGGCGGCGCCGCGGAACACGTAGCCCTCCGTGAAGGTCACGAGCCCCGGGTTCTCCATCGCGCCGAGGTTGTACTCCGGCACGAAGATCTGGTCGTACTTGCCCCACGGGTACGGATACGCGAAGGCATCCGTGAAGAAGTCCAGCCCCTGCCGCGTGACCTCGATGATCTCCTCCGCGTCGAGGTGCTGCGCGAGGGAGGCACGGCACAGCACACCGAGCGCGACGGTCTGGTCGCCGCGCCGCCACTCGGAGTCCACGCGGTGGTAGGGGCCCGCGGCGATCGCCGTGATGTAACTGGACAGCGGCGGGGTCGGCGCGAACTCCACGCGCTGCCCGTCGCCGGTCGGGGCGACGGTCACGGCGGGCTGGTTCGACAGCACCTGCCACCCCGCGGGCGCGGTCACCGAGAACGCGTAGTGCCCCTTCATGTCGGGCTGTTCGAAGCAGGCCATCACGCGGCGGGAGTCGGCCGGCTCGTACTGGGTGTACAGGTAGGTCGCGCCGTCCACGGGGTCGACGAACCGGTGCAGGCCCTCACCGGAGCGGCTGTACGCCCCGCGGGCGACGATGCGCACCGTGTTGTGCGCCCGCAGGTCGTGGATCCGGATGCGGGCGCCGTCCCAGTCCACCGGCTGCGCGACCCCGTTCACCTCCACCTGCTCGACGGCCTCGCCGATGAAGTCGATCCACGTCTGGTCCGCCGCATCGGCGGCGTCGAAGCGGAGGACGCTCGTCGTCGGGAAGCCGGTGACGGCGGCATCCGGTGCTCCCGTGACGTCGAGTTCGACGTGCACGGTGTGGAGGGTGATGTCTGCGGACCGGGCGGCGGTGGCTTCCCGCCCGAGGTTGGCGCTGCTCATCCCTCCATGCTTTCACGCGCGGAGCGCACGCCGAGGCGCCGCGCTCGGCGCGCGGTCAGCTCTGGCCGTCGCCGGTCTGGGAGGCCCGCTCGGGGCTGGTGACCTGCGTGACCCACAGCGCGCCGGTGTCGGTCGCCGGCCGTGCGACGGGGATGCGGGTGCCGAGCACCTGCGCAACGACATCGTGGGCGATCTTGGAGGCGGTGAGCCCCGCGTCGGCGAGGATCTGCTCGCGCGAGGCGTGGTCGATGAACTCGTCGGGCAGGCCCAGTTCGTCCACGGCCGTGTCGACCCCGGCTTCACGCAGCACTTGACGCACGCGTGTGCCGATGCCGCCGACACGGATGCCGTCTTCCAGCGTGATCACGAGACGGTGCGCGGCGGCGAGTTCGACGATCGACGGCTGCACCGGAATCACCCAGCGCGGGTCGACGACGGTCGCCCCGATGCCCTGCGCGCGCAGGCGCTCAGCGACCTCCATCGCGAGGTGCGCCATGGGACCGATGCCCACCAGCAGCACGTCTTCGGCATCGCTGCGGGCGAGCACGTCGACGCCGTCGCGGAGTCGCTCGATCGCGGGCAGGTCGGCGCCGACGGCACCCTTGGGGAAGCGCACGACGGTGGGAGCGTCATCGACGGTGAGCGCCTCGCGGAACTCCTCCCGCAGCCGCTCCGCGTCACGCGGCACGGCGATGCGGATGTGCGGCACGAGCTGCAGCATCGCGAGGTCCCACACCCCGTGGTGGCTCGGCCCGTCGGGCCCGGTGACGCCGGCGCGGTCGAGCACGAACGTGACGCCGGCCTTGTGGAGGGCGACGTCCATCAGCACCTGGTCGAACGCCCGGTTCATGAAGGTGGCGTACAGCGCCACGACCGGGTGCAGTCCCCCGTACGCGAGGCCGGCGGCGGATGCCACGGCGTGCTGCTCGGCGATGCCGACGTCGTAGACGCGGTCGGGGAAACGCTGTGCGAAGGGCAGGAGCCCCGTGGGGCGCAGCATCGCGGCGGTCATCGCGATGATGTCCTCGCGCTGCTCCCCCGCAGCGACCAGCTCTTCGGAGAAGACGTCGGTCCAGGCGGTGGCGCCGGCGCCGCCGACGGCTTCGCCGGTGATCGGGTCGATCTTGCCCACGGCATGGAACTGGTCGGCCTCGTCGCTGAGGGCGGGGGCGTAGCCGCGGCCCTTCTCGGTGATGGCGTGCACGATCACCGGAGCGCCGTAGGACTTCGCCTGCTCGAGGGTCTCCAGCAGTGCCGTCATGTCGTGGCCGTCGACGGGGCCGAGGTACTTGATGTCCAGGTTCGAGTACAGCGCCACGTTGTTGACGAAACGCGAGAGGAACCCGTGGGTGCCGCCGCGGACGCCCCGGTACACGGCGCGCGCGGCCGGACCCAGGCGTCGCGAGAGGGTCGCCGAGCCCTGGTGCAGGGTGCGGTAGGTGTCGGCGGTGCGCACGCGGTTGAGATAGCGCGCCATGCCGCCGATCGTGGGGGCGTAGGAGCGGCCGTTGTCGTTGACGACGATCACGAGGTTGCGGTCGTTGTCGTCGCTGATGTTGTTGAGCGCCTCCCACGTCATGCCGCCGGTGAGCGCGCCGTCCCCGACGACGGCCACGACGTGACGGTCGGTGCGACCGGTGCGGGTGAGGGCGCGGGAGATGCCGTCGGCCCAGCTGAGCGAGCTGGAGGCGTGCGAGGACTCGACGACGTCGTGCGGGCTTTCGCTGCGCTGCGGGTAGCCGGCCAGACCGCCGCGCGAGCGCAGCTGCGAGAAGTCCTGGCGACCGGTGAGCAGTTTGTGCACGTACGACTGGTGGCCGGTGTCGAAGACGATCGGGTCTTCCGGCGAGTGGAACACCCGGTGGATGGCGATCGTGAGCTCGACCACGCCGAGGTTCGGGCCGAGGTGTCCGCCGGTACGGGCGACGTTCTCCACGAGGAACTCGCGGATCTCCCCCGCAAGCGTGTCGAGCTCGTCGACCGTCAGTCGGTCGAGGTCACGCGGTCCAGAGACCGAGGAGAGAAGGGACATGCGTCTCCTTTCGGGGGGCCACACGGGTTCTGAAGTCTACCCGCGCCACTTCTGCGCCGGACGCGAACAGGCCCGGAGTCATCGACTCCGGGCCTGTTCACAGGTGCGTCAGACGAGGCTGCGCAGCACGTACTGCAGGATGCCGCCGTTGCGGTAGTAGTCCGCCTCGCCGGGGGTGTCGATGCGCACGATCGCGTCGAACTCCACGGTCTGCTTGCCCTCGGGCGAGAACTCGCTGGGCTCGGCGGTCACGCGCACGGTCTTGGGCGTGATGCCCTCGTTCAGCTGCTCGAGGCCCGTGATCGAGACGATCTCGGTGCCGTCGAGGCCGAGCGAGGACCAGCTCTGACCGGCCGGGAACTGCAGCGGGACGACGCCCATGCCGATGAGGTTCGAGCGGTGGATGCGCTCGAAGCTCTCGGTGATGACCGCCTTCACGCCCAGCAGGCTCGTGCCCTTGGCCGCCCAGTCGCGCGACGAGCCGGAGCCGTACTCCTTGCCGCCGAACACCACCAGCGGGGTGCCCTGCTCCTGGTAGTTCATGCACGCGTCGTAGATGTACGACTGCGGGCCGCCGGGCTGGGTGAAGTCACGGGTATAGCCACCCTCGACCACCTTGCCGTCGTTGACCGCGCTGACGAGCTGGTTCTTCAGGCGGATGTTCGCGAAGGTGCCGCGGATCATCACCTCGTGGTTTCCGCGACGCGAGCCGTAGGAGTTGAAGTCCTTGCGCTCGATGCCGTGCTCGGTGAGGTACTGCGCAGCGGGCGTGCCCGGCTTGATGTTTCCGGCGGGGCTGATGTGGTCGGTCGTGACCGAGTCGCCGAGCGTCGCCATGACGCGCGCGCCGGTGATGTCGGTGACGGGCGTCAGTTCCATCGACATGCCCTCGAAGTACGGCGCCTTGCGCACGTAGGTGGACTGCTCGTCCCATTCGAAGATCGGGCCGGTGGGGGTGGGCAGGTTCTTCCAGCGCTCGTCGCCGTCGAACACGGTGGCGTACTGCTTGATGAACTGCTCACGCGAGATCGAGGTGTCGATGACCTGCTGCACCTCGACCGGGTCGGGCCAGATGTCCTTGAGGAACACGTCGTTGCCCTCGGTGTCGGTGCCGAGCGGGTCGGTCTCGAAGTCGAAGTTCATCGAGCCGGCCAGCGCGTAGGCCACGACCAGCGGCGGCGAGGCGAGGTAGTTCATCTTGACGTCGGGGCTGATGCGGCCCTCGAAGTTGCGGTTGCCCGAGAGCACCGCGGTGACGGCCAGGTCGTGGTCGTTGACCGCGGCGGAGACCTCGTCGATCAGGGGTCCCGAGTTGCCGATGCAGATGGTGCAGCCGTAGCCGACGGTGTAGAACCCGACCGCTTCGAGCGCCTTGTCCAGACCAGACTTCTCGTAATAGTCGGTGACGACCTTGGAGCCCGGGCCGAGCGTGGTCTTGACCCACGGCTTGCGCTTCAGGCCCTTCTCGACGGCCTTCTGCGCCAGCAGACCGGCGGCGATCATGACCGAGGGGTTGGACGTGTTGGTGCAGGAGGTGATCGCGGCCAGGGTGACGGCACCGTTGTCCAGCGCGTAGCTCTCACCTTCGGGCGTCGTCACCTCGACCGGCTTGGACCACTCGCGGTTGCCGCTGTTGATGTGCACCTCGCGGGTGGTCGGCTCCTCCTGGCCGGGCGTCTGACCGGGGTCGGATGCCGGGAAGGAGTGCTTCGACTCGAGGTCGACGATGTCGTCGCTGGTGCTGGGGGTCGCGTAGCTGACGATGTCCTTCTCGAACTGCGACTTCGCCTCCGACAGCAGGATGCGGTCCTGCGGACGCTTCGGGCCGGCGATGGAGGGGACGACAGTGGACAGGTCCAGCTCCATGTACTCGCTGAACGCGGGCTCCGTGTCGGCATCGTGCCACAGCGACTGCGCCTTGGCGTACGCCTCGACCAGTGCCACGTTCTGCTCGTCGCGACCGGTCAGGCGCAGGTAGTCCAGCGTCACGTCGTCGATGGGGAACATCGCCGCAGTGGAGCCGAACTCGGGGCTCATGTTGCCGATCGTCGCGCGGTTCGCCAGCGGCACGGAGGCCACGCCCGCGCCGTAGAACTCCACGAACTTGCCGACGACACCGTGCTTGCGCAGCATGTCGGTGATCGTGAGGACGACGTCGGTGGCGGTGACGCCGGCGGGGATCTCGCCGGTGAGCTTGAAGCCCACCACGCGCGGGATGAGCATCGACACGGGCTGGCCGAGCATGGCCGCCTCGGCTTCGATGCCGCCGACGCCCCAGCCGAGCACGCCCAGGCCGTTGACCATCGTGGTGTGCGAGTCGGTGCCGACGCAGGTGTCGGGGTAGGCCCGCAGCACGCCGTCGACGTTGCGGTCGTAGATGACCTTCGCCAGGTGCTCGATGTTGACCTGGTGCACGATGCCGGTGCCGGGCGGGACGACCTTGAAGTCGTTGAATGCCGTCTGGCCCCAGCGCAGGAACTGGTAACGCTCGCCGTTGCGCTCGTACTCGATCTCGACGTTGCGCTCGAGGGCGTTGGGCGTGCCGAACAGGTCGGCGATGACGGAGTGGTCGATGACCATCTCGGCAGGCGACAGCGGGTTGATCTTGCTCGGGTCGCCGCCCAGTGCGGTCACGGCCTCGCGCATGGTGGCGAGGTCCACGATGCAGGGGACGCCGGTGAAGTCCTGCATCACCACGCGCGCGGGCGTGAACTGGATCTCGGTGTCGGGCTGCGCGTCGGGATCCCACGAGCCGAGGGCCTGGATCTGCGCCTTCGTGACGTTCGCACCGTCTTCGGTGCGCAGCAGGTTCTCCAGCAGCACCTTGAGGCTGAACGGCAGCTTCTCGTACCCGGGGACCGTCTCGATGCGGAAGATCTCGTAGTCGGTGCTGCCGACCGTCAGGGTGCTCTTGGCACCGAAGCTGTCAACACTGGACACGTGTGGCTCCTTCGTCGGCGGCGGGTGGGAATGCAGCCGCCCGCTCTCCATCATCCCCGGCTTGACGGAGGGCGGCTAGTGAGGCGCACCTAACCCGTCCGGGGAGGAAATTTATCTTGATGTCAAGATAAATGTATCACTGCGGCTTGCGGATGTAGAGAGCGCGCGCGGCGAGCCATGTGACCGCGATGAGGGGCGCGAACAGGGGCAGGCCCATCACCAGCTTCAGCGTGCCCAGCGTGGCCACATCGCCGGCGAAGTACAGCGGAAGCTGCACGGCGAGACGCGCATAGAACAGCGCGGCCCACGCCAGGGCGAGCCAGAAGAACACGCGGCGCTTGCGTCGGTCACGGCGCCATGCGGTGCCCTCGCCCATGAGGTAGCCGGCGGCGAGGCCGATGAGCGACCAGCCGATGAGGGCCGACACCAGCAGCGCCGTGCCGTACGCGGCGTTCGTGATGAAGCCGGGGATGAAGTTGTCTTCGCCGCGGCCGGTCCACAGCGCCAGCGCTGCGGCGGCGGCGGTCGCGATGAGCCCGCCGATCGCGGCGGAGGGCGGCGTGCGCTGCAGCAGTCGGAGCAGCGTGAACGCCAGCGCGAGCCCGACCGACAGCCCGAGACTCAGCGGCAGGTTCGCCTCCCCCGTGTCCGGGTCGATCGTGAGGGTGTAGGTGACGACGAAGACGAGCCCGGGCAGCACCGACTCGGCCACGCCGCGCCACCCGCCCATCGCATGCCACACGACGTGGCCGGTGGAGCGCTCTTCGTTCGGGTCGAGCCCCGCGCGCCGGGCAGCACCGCTGAGCGCCTGTCCGAGGATGTCGCTCGCGCGCGGCTGCGGCTCGGGCGGGGTGTTGCGGGGGTCGTCTGTCGGCGTGCTCACGCGCTGCCCGGCGTGGCCGGCATCTTCAGCGGGATGAGATCCCGCGGCGGCATGGGCGTTCCGCCACGCACGACCACGAGCGAGCGGAAGAGGTCTTCGACGCGGGCGGCGGCATCGGTGTCGGAGGTCGCCGCACCGCCGATCACGCCGCGGAGGAACCAACGCGGGCCGTCGACGCCGACGAACCGGGCGAGCCGCTTGCCGGTCGCGCCGTCGGCGCCGGCCACGGGGACCTCGGCGAGAAGCTCCGGACCCAGTGGTCCTTCGCGCTCCTCGACGCGTCCGCCCTGCTGGCGGATCTGCTGGCGGATCTGCTCGCGGGTCTCGTCCCACAGTCCCGTCGAGCGGGGAGCGGCGAAGGGCTGCACCTGCAGCGTCGATTCGGCGTAGTCCAGTCCCACCGCGACGATGCGCTTGGTCTGCTCCTCGACCTCGAGTCGCAGGTTCAATCCTTCGCGGGGCAGCACCTTGATGCCCCCGAGGTCGATGTAGGGGCGCACCGGGTTGGCCTCGGACTCGTCGAACGGGCCGCTCGCGGCACGGTCTTCGGGTGCGGCCTTGCGCGGCGGCAGTTCCTGCGGCGTCTGGTCGGTCATGCGTCCGTTCCTGTCTTCTGGTAGCCGGTCGAGCCGAATCCGCCTTCGCCGCGCACGCTGTCGGGCAGTTCCTGCACCGGCAGGAATCGCACGCGTGGCACGGGCATGACGATCAGCTGCGCGATGCGATCTCCGACGGCGATGTCGTACGGCTCGGTGGCGTCGGTGTTGAGCAGGGCGACCTTGATCTCCCCGCGGTACCCGGCATCGACGGTGCCGGGCGCATTGACGATGGTGATGCCGTGCTTGGCGGCGAGGCCGCTGCGGGGCACGACGAACGCGGCGTAACCGTCAGGGAGCGCGATGCGCACGCCGGTGCCCACGAGCGCACGCTGGCCGGGGGCCAGGCGCAGCGCTTCGGCGGAGACGAGGTCCGCCCCCGCGTCGCCCGGGTGGGCGTAGGCCGGAACCTCGGATGCAACAATGGGAACGTCCACGGTTTCGGTCACCCCAAGAGGCTAATGCAGAAGACAGCGGCCGGCATGCGCCCGGCATACGCGTACCGCGAGCGGCTCAGTCCCTCGCTCTGGGTGCTGGTCAGCGCCGCGGTCGTCGGCCCGATGGCCGCGCTCGTGCTGACCCCCATCGCCCCCACCCTCGCCCTGGTGGTGGGTGCGGTCGTCGGTATCGGGGTGGTCGCCCTGCTCATCGCGCTCTCCCCCGTCATCGAGGTGCGCGACGGCTGGCTGCGCGCGGGCCGCGCGAAGATCGAGGTGCGCTACCTCGGTGAGCCGGAGTCGTTCACGGGTGAGGAAGCCCGTCAGGCGCGGGGCCCGCAGCTGGACCCGCGGTCGTGGCTGCTGCTGCGCGCCGGGGTGGACCCGATCGTCCGGGTGCCGGTCGAGGACCCTCGCGATCCGGCGCCGTCGTGGCTGATCTCCACCCGCACGCCCGACCGTCTCAGCGCGGCGATCCGCGCTGCACGGCCGGGCGACTGAGGCTGCTTACGCGGAGCACTCCAGGCACACGGCGCCCGCGGGCGTCTCGTGGTCGATCTGGGAGCGGTGCTTCACGAGGAAGCAGTTCGCGCAGGTGAACTCGTCCTCCTGCGGGGGAAGCACAACGACATCGAGCTCGAGGTCGGAGAGGTCGGCGCCGGGAAGTTCGAAGCCGGACGGGTTGTCGGCATCCTCAACGTCGACTGCGCCCGAGAGCTTGTCGGGCACACGCTCCTTGAGCGCTTCAATCGACTCGCTGTCATCCTCGGTCTTGCGCGGTGCGTCGTAATCGGTGGCCATTCTCGAACGTCTCTTCTTCCAGTTCAGCGTGCTTGTTCGCCCGATCGGGCGGCCATAGTTTGCATGACGAGATGCCTTTTCGCAAATGCTCTCAGGTGCTCTCCAGGCTCTGTCCCGATCGCCATCGCGTGAAACTCGCGGCGCGCCCTGGTTATTCCGGGCGGAACGCGTGCGCTGTGACACCATGGGCCCACACGGCAGATTCGGAGGGGTGTTTCGTATGGAACAGCTCAAGGTGATCGGCACCGAAGACGGCACGATCGTCCTCGCAACCGAGACGGGCGAGCGGTTCGCCCTTCCCGTCGACGACGTGCTGCGCGCAGAACTGCGCAAGGCACGCCGCGACCGCGACGGCGAACGCCGCGCACCCAAGGCGAGCCCTCGGGAGATCCAGGCTCAGATCCGCTCCGGCATGTCCGCAGCGGAGGTGGCCGAACTCCTCGGTGCGCGTCTGGAGGACGTGCAGCGCTACGAGGGCCCCGTGCTCGCCGAGCGCGAGCACATCGTCGGTCAGGCGCTGTCGGTGCCGGTGCTCGTCGGCAGCGAACTCGAGCCCGACGCGCAGCCGACGTTCGGTGCGGCCGTGCGGGCCAAGCTCGCCGAGGCCGGCGCCGTCGCCGAGCGCTGGACCAGCTGGCGAGAGCAGAACGGCTGGATCGTCAAGCTCGAGTTCACCGCGAACGAGGTCGACCACGACGCCCGCTGGACCTTCGACCCGCGCCGCAGCACGTTGGCGCCTCAGAACAGCGACGCCACGCAGCTCTCGCGTCAGGGGTCGCTCCCCGACGGCCTCATCCCGCGGCTGCGGGCACTGGACCACCCGGTCGGCAAAGACGAGTCCCGCTTCGACAGTGGAGCCTTCGGCCCGCGACGTCCGCAGGAGCCCGAAGCCGACATCGAGGTGCCCGAGGTGCGCGCACCGCGCTCCTCCGCCGTGCAGTCGGCCGCCATCAAGCGCGCGCCCGACGCGCCGGTCACCTCTTCGGAGACGGCCGATCTGCTCGAGGCCCTGCGTCGCCGGCGCGGCCAGCGTGAACCGCTCCCCGGCACCCCGGCGACCGCGTCGTCGTCGTCGCCCTCGCCGATCGCCCTGTTCGACGCCGCCGAGCCGACCTACGACGCGGCGCGCACCGAGCAGCGTCCCGCCGAGGAGACCACGCCGTCGTCGCACGAGGCGCAGAACTCCGACGCCGCCGGCCGCCGCAAGGGTTCGCGGCCGTCGATGCCCTCGTGGGATGAGATCGTCTTCGGTGCCCGCAGCGAGGAATCCTAAGCCGCGTACGCCCCCAGTCGGATGAGCGGCACGATGCGCTCCTCCGACGTGAGCGAACCGTGCTGTCCGACCATCTTCTGCGGTCCCTTGTCGGTCAGTCGGTCGTCGTAGTACGCGATGCCGGCTCGCGCCGCCACGATCACGTCGCCGATGCGCGGCAGCACCTCGGCGGCGGTCCGGCCGAACAGGCCCGCCGCGACCGCCTCGTCGCGCGAGAGCACCCATGAGCGCTCGCCCTCGGCGGCGCGCCAGGCGGACAGCACGGCCGGTGCCTCGCCGTCCTCCGCGTACAGGTGCAGCATGCGCGGCTCGCCGCCGATGACGCGGACGCCCTCGGTCAGTCCGTCACCGTGGCCGAGCAGCATGTGTCGGTGGCGCGGCACGTCGACCATGCCGTGGTCGGCGGTGACGACGACGCCGGTGCGCGGCGACACGCGCTGTGCGAGCCGCCGCGCCGCGGCATCCACCCGTTCGAGTCCTGCGGCCCACTCGTCGGACTCCCACCCGTAGCGGTGGCCGAGCGAGTCGAGCTCGGGTGTGTACAGGTAGGTGAGGGAGCCGGGATGGCGCGCCGCCACCTCGGCCGCGCGCTCCACGCGCTCATCGAGGTCGTCGGCGGCGATGAACTCTCCCCCGCGCAGGATGGCGGTGGTGAGCCCGGTGTCGGCGTAGTCGGACTTGGTCACCACGAAGCAGGGGCGCCCGGCGTCGTGCTCGCGCTCGAGCAGCGGCTGTGCGCGCTGCCACGTGTACGGGTCCAGGCCGTGCGTCTCCCAGCCCTTGAGCTGGTTGGGGGCCTCGTCGGTGCCGGGGATGCGCACGCGGTAGCCGACGATGCCGTGGCTGCCCGGGTCCACTCCGGTCAGCAGGCTCGTGAGGGCGGCCGCGGTGGTGCTCGGGAAGACCGTGTGCGCGATGTCGCGCTTGCCCATCGCCGCCGCGAGGAAGCGGCCGTGGCCGGCGCGGGTGGTGAGGTTCGAGCGGCCGAGACCGTCGATCACGAACGCGATCGCGCTCTGGGCAGGCGGGAGCCAGTCGTCTGCGCCGGCCAGTGAGGCCAGCAGGTGCGGCACGACACCGGTGAGGCTCCGGGCAGAGGTCGGGTCCGCGGGTACGCTGAGATACATCGCGGCCAGTCTCCCACACGGGGCGGACGGCCTCCTTTCCCGTCACCCGAGGACGCAACCACTTCCATGGCAGCATCGCGCAAGGACCCTTCTCCCGCCGCGCTCACCGAGCGCATCGAAGACGTCGACGTTTCGACCGAGATGCAGGGATCGTTCCTCGAATACGCGTACTCGGTCATCTACTCGCGGGCCCTGCCCGACGCACGTGACGGCCTCAAGCCCGTGCAGCGGCGCATCCTGTACCAGATGGCGGAGATGGGCCTGCGGCCCGATCGTGGTCACGTCAAGAGCGCCCGCGTCGTCGGCGAGGTGATGGGAAAGCTGCACCCGCACGGCGATTCGGCGATCTACGACGCGCTCGTGCGTCTCGCACAGCCGTTCGCGCTGCGGGTGCCGCTGGTCGACGGGCACGGAAACTTCGGCTCCCTCGACGACGGGCCCGCCGCCGCCCGCTACACCGAAGCCCGGCTCGCGCCGTCGGCGCTGGCTCTGACGGAGAACCTCGACGAGGACGTCGTCGACTTCATCCCCAACTACGACGGGCAGTTCCAGCAGCCCGAGGTGCTGGCGGCCGCCTTCCCCAACCTCCTCGTCAACGGCACCACCGGCATCGCGGTCGGCATGGCCACCAACATGGCCCCGCACAACCTCATCGAGGTCGTCGCCGCCGCCGTCCATCTGCTCGACAACCCCGAGGCCACGCTCGAGGAACTCATGGAGTTCGTCCCGGGTCCCGACCTCCCCGGCGGCGGCGTGATCGTCGGGCTCGACGGTGTGAAGGATGCCTACGCCAGCGGCCGCGGCACGTTCCGCACCCGGGCGAAGGTGTCGATCGAGTCGCTCGGTCCGCGCCGCATGGGTCTCGTCGTCACCGAGCTGCCCTACATGGTCGGTCCGGAACGGGTGATCGAGAAGATCAAGGACGCCGTGACGGCGAAGAAGCTCGCCGGCATCGCCGACGTCGCCGATTTCACCGACCGCAACAACGGACTGCGCCTGGTCATCGGCATCAAGACCGGCTTCGACCCCCAGGCGGTGCTCGAGCAGCTCTACCGGCTCACGCCGTTGGAGGACTCCTTCGGCATCAACAACGTCGCCCTCGTCGAGGGACAGCCGCAGACCCTGGGGCTCAAGCAGCTGCTGCAGGTCTACCTGCAGCACCGCATCCAGGTCGTCACCCGCCGCAGCCGGTTCCGCCTCGCGCGTCGCCAGGACCGCCTGCACCTCGTCGAGGGTCTCCTCATCGCGATCCTCGACATCGACGAGGTCATCCAGGTCATCCGCACCTCCGACGACGGCGAGCAAGCCCGCGCCCGCCTCATGGACGTCTTCGATCTCTCCCAGGCGCAGGCCGAGTACATCCTCGAGCTGCGTCTGCGGCGACTGACGAAGTTCTCCCGTGTCGAGCTCGAGTCCGAGCGCGACCAGCTGAAGGCCGAGATCGCCGAGCTGCAGGAGCTGCTGGGCAGCGAGGTGCTGCTGCGCGCGCAGGTGGCGCGCGAACTGGATGCCGCGGCCGAGACCTTCGGCACGCCCCGGCGTACCCTGCTCCTCAACGGCGGACCCGTGGCGACGCGCTCCCGCGCGGCGGCCCCCGCCGACCTGCAGATCGCCGATGCCCCGTGCCGCGTGTTCCTCTCGGCCACGGGCCGCATGGTGCGCGCCGAGCTGCGCCCGGCGGGCGAGGCGGGCGAGGATGCCGGCACCGGCATCGTGCCGCCCGCGCGCCGCAGCAAGCACGACGCCATCCGCTCCGCCGTCGACACCACGACGCGCGGCGACATCGGCGCCGTCACGAGCACCGGCCGCCTCGTGCGCTTCTCCCCCGTCGACCTGCCCTCGGTGCCCGGAAACTCGGTGCAGCCGGCCGCAGGCACCCGCGCCGACCAGTACCTGGGTCTCGGCAGCGGCGAACACGTCGTGGCGCTGGTTCCGCTGGCGGAGAACCCGCCGATCGCGATCGGCACGGCACAGGGCGTGGTCAAGCGCGTCGCGGCCAGCGAGATCGCCAACAAGCACGACGTCGAGATCATCTCGCTCAAAGCCGGTGACCGCGTCGTCGGCGCCGCAGTGGCACCCGATGACGCCGAGCTGGTGTTCGTGACCTCCGACGCCCAGCTGCTGCGCTTCGACGCGACCGCGGTGCGCCCGCAGGGTCGGTCGGCCGGCGGCATGGCCGGCATCCGCCTCGCCGACGGTCAGCACGCCATCTTCTTCGGCGTCGTGTCGGCGGGCACCGAGGATCAGGCGGTCGTCGTCACGATCGCGGACACCTCGCAGACCCTCGCGGGTGCCGACGCCGGCAGCGGCAAGGTGTCGGCGCTGGCGGAGTACCCGGCCAAGGGACGGGCGACCGGCGGTGTGCGGGCCCAGCGCTTCCTGAAGGGCGAGGACACGCTGTCCCTCGCCTGGGTCGGTGTCGAACCCCGTGCGGTCGGGCCCGACGGCGCTGTGCGCACGCTCCCGGATGCCGGCGCCAAGCGCGACGCGTCGGGTCAGCCGCTGGACGCGGTCATCGGCGCCGTCGGCACCGTCGTCGCCTGACCGCCCCTCCCCCCCGCCCCCGGTCGTTGAGCGAGCGAAGCGAGACGAAACGCGCCCCGGTACCCCCGGTCGTTGAGCGAGCGAAGCGAGACGAAACGCGCGACGCGTCGGTCTGTCTAGCTCTCGGCTCGACGCTGGGCCTGTTCGCGCGCGCTCCAGCCGCGCACGGCGTCGATGCCACCCGCGACGAATGCAAGCTTCTTGGCATGGCTCCAGCCCTGGAGTCGCTTCTCCCAGCGGAAGGCGTCCTCTATCCTGTCGAATTCTTCGCACCAGCGAAGAGTGACCGGTAGCCGCCGCCGAGTGTAGGTTGCGCCTTCACCGGCGCGGTGTTGCGCCAGGCGCCGCTCGAGATCGATCGTGCTGCCGACGTACAACGTGCCGTCTGCGCACTCGAGCATGTAGACGTGCGCCATGACGCGACCGTATGCGGATACGGCGTCTGCCCGCGTCGGCTCTCCACAGCGCGCGCAACGGCGGGCCCGGCCGCCGCGCGATCGTCGCGCGGCGTTTCGTCTCGCTGCGCTCGCTCAACGACCGGGGGCGCGGCGTTTCGTCTCGCTTCGCTCGCTCAACGACCGGGGGCGCCGCGTTTCGTCTCGCTTCGCTCGCTCAACGACCGGGGGCGCGGCGTTTCGTCTCGCTTCGCTCGCTCAACGACCGGGGGTGGGCGTCGGTCGTTGAGCGAGAGAGCGCAGCGACCGAGACGAAACGCGGTGCGGGAGCGGGTCAGGCGTCGATGCGGTCGCGACCGAGCCGGTCGCTGGATTCCACGATGAACTCGCGTCGCGGTGCGACGTCGCTGCCCATCAGCAGCTCGAACATCGCGTTGGCGGCATCGGCGTCCTGCAGGCGCACGCGACGCAGGGTGCGCCCTGCCCGGTCCATCGTCGTCGTCGCCAGCTGATCGGCATCCATCTCGCCGAGACCCTTGTACCGCTGCACCGGCTCCTGCCAGCGCTTGCCGGCCTTCGTGAGCTTGGACAGCAGCGCGTGGAGCTCCGCCTCGCTGTACGTGTAGATCGTCTCGTTGGGCTTGGATCCCGGATTCATGACGATCACGCGGTGCAGCGGCGGGACAGCGGCGTACACGTGGCCCTCTTCGATGAGCGGGCGCATGTAGCGGAAGAACAGCGTCAGCAGCAGGGTGCGGATGTGGGCGCCGTCGACGTCGGCGTCGCTCATCAGGATGATCTTGCCGTAGCGGGCGGCGGACAGATCGAACGAGCGGCCGGAGCCGGCGCCGATCACCTGGATGATCGCGGCGCACTCGGCGTTGGAGAGCATGTCGCTCATCGACGCCTTCTGCACGTTGAGGATCTTGCCGCGGATGGGCAGCAGCGCCTGGTACTCGCTGTTGCGGGCGTGCTTGGCGGTGCCGAGCGCCGAGTCGCCCTCGACGATGAACAGCTCCGACTGCGACACGTCGTTGGTGCGGCAGTCGGCGAGCTTGGCGGGCAGCGATGAGGATTCCAGTGCGTTCTTGCGGCGCTGGGTCTCCTTGTGCGTGCGCGCCGAGATGCGCGCCTTCATCTCGGAGACGACCTTGTCCAGCAGCAGCGCCGTCTGCGACTTGTCGTCGCGCTTGGTGGAGGTGAACCGGGCGTTCAGCTCCCGCTGCACGACGTTCGCGACGATCTGGCGCACCGCGGGCGTGCCGAGCACTTCCTTCGTCTGCCCCTCGAACTGCGGCTCGGGCAGGCGCACCGTGAGCACCGTCGTGAGCCCGGCGAGGATGTCGTCCTTCTCGATCTTGTCGTTGCCGACCTTGAGGCGGCGGGCGTTCTGATCGACCTGGGCGCGCAGCACCTTCATGAGCCCTTGCTCGAAGCCCTGCTGGTGCGTGCCGCCCTTGGGGGTGGCGATGATGTTCGCGTACGAGCGGGTCACCGTCTCGTAGCCGGTGCCCCAGCGCAGCGCGATGTCCACGGCGCATTCGCGCTCGATCTCAGTGGGCACCATCGCCCCGTTGGCCTGGAGCACGGGGACGGTCTCGGTGAAGGTGCCGGTGCCGGTGAGGCGCCACGTATCGGTGATGGCGGCGTCGGGGGCGAGGAAGTCGGCGAACTCCGAGATGCCGCCGTCGAAGCGATAGCTCGTCTCGATCGGCTCCTCCCCGCGGGCGGCACCGCGCTCATCGCGGATGACGATCTCGAGCCCGGGCACGAGGAACGCCGTCTGGCGGGCGCGCTGGACGAGCTCGTCGAGGACGAAGGCAGCATCCTTCGTGAACACCTGCCGGTCCGCCCAGTAGCGGATGCGCGTGCCGGTGACGCCCTTGGCCGCCTTGCCGACCACGCGCAGTTCGCTTGCGCGCTCGAACGGGGTGAAGGGCGCGTCGGGCCTGGGACCTGCGAACACGCCCGGCTCGCCGCGGTGGAAGGACATCGCCCACGTCTTGCCGCCGCGGTCGACCTCGACGTCGAGGCGCTCGGACAGGGCGTTGACGACGGAGGCGCCGACGCCGTGGAGCCCACCGGAGGCGGCGTACGAGCCGCCGCCGAACTTGCCGCCGGCGTGGAGCTTGGTGAAGACGACCTCGACGCCGGAGAGCCCCGTGCGCGGCTCGATGTCGACGGGGATGCCGCGGGCGCGGTCGCGCACCTCGACGCTGCCGTCGCTGTGGAGGAGGATGTCGATGCGGTCGCCGTGCCCGCCGAGCGCCTCGTCGACGGAGTTGTCGATGATCTCCCACAGGCAGTGCATGAGCCCACGCGAATCGGTCGAGCCGATGTACATCCCGGGACGCTTGCGGACGGCCTCGAGGCCCTCCAGAACCTGGAGATGGTGGGCAGAATACTCGGACGTCACAATCCTCAAGCGTATCCGGGGCCGCCGACTCCCCGGTCGCCGACACACGTCCGGTGACCAGAACGACACGCCCGAGCAGAGGCCGGCCGTACGCGGTGAGCGAAATGTGACCGGATCGCGGCATTCCCGCAACATCCCCGTGGTTGTATGTCATGAACCTGGAACGAGCGCGAGACATCCGAGGAGGCACCGAGATGACCATGACATCGACCCCGACCGACCAGACCGCCGTCCTCGACTACCGCCTGACCGCGGCCGACCGGTGCGATTCCTGCGGTGCGCAGGCGTACATCGCCGCCGAGGTCAACGGCAGCGAGCTGCTGTTCTGCGCCCACCATGGACGTAAGTACGAAGAGAAGCTGCGTGCGGTCGCCACCAGCTGGCACGACGAGACGGCACGTCTGATCGAGTCCCTCTGACCTTCGGCCGAGAGGCCGCACTCGGTGCCCCGCCTAAACTGGCGGGGCACCTTTTTTCGTCCGGGGAGGACATCCATGGCCTCGCGTGGCCTCGCGCTCCAACATCGTCTCCGCGTGCTGATGCAGCGCGCCCGCCGCATCGACGTGTCGTCGGTGACCGACCGGGCCCGGTTCACCGCCCGGGTACACGGCAAGAGCTACCCCGTGGTGCTCGCCGACATGCTGTGGTCCGCTGCCCGGCATCGCGTGGGATTCAACGACTACCTGGAGTTCGACTTCGCGATCCTCACGCGCGCCGAGCGCGCGACGTGGGTCACGAGCCCCCTCGCGCTGGAGCTGTCCAACCGCTACGACGATCCGGCATACGTCCACCGCTTCCACCACAAGATCGAATTCAACCGCGACTTCGACCGCTTCCTGGGGCGCGAGTGGCTGGAGCTGGTCCCCGGCAACGCGGCGGCCCTCGAGGACTTCGCCACGCGGCATCCCGTGCTCATCGCGAAGGTCCCCGTCAGCAAGTCGGGTCTGGGCGTGCGGCGCTACTTCGCGTCGGACGTGACGGACTGGGAGGCGTTCCACGCCGACCTCATGTCGCGGGGCGAGGTGCTCATCGAGGAGAAGATCGAGCAGCACCCCGACGTCGCGGCCACCTGCCCCGGCACCGTGAACACGACGCGCGTGACCACGTTCGTCAAGGACGACGGAACCGTGGCGATCATCAACATGGCCCAGAAGTTCGGACGCGGTGAGGTGAGCGACCAGGGAACGTTCGGCGGCTTCTACACCGTGCTCGACGAGGACGGCCACGCGCTCGGCAAGGGCTACGACATCCACGGGCACCTGTTCGAGACCCACCCGGAGACGGGATACCGCATCGCCGATTTCCAGCTGCCGCTGATGGATCAGGTGCGCGAGCTCATCACCGAGGTCGCCCTGGTCGTGCCGCAGGTGCGCTACGTCGGCTGGGACATCGTCGTGGGGCCCGAGGGCCCCGTGCTGGTCGAGGGCAACTGGGGCGCCGGCGTGTTCGAGAACAAGCCCACCGCCACCGGCATCCGCCACGGGCACCTGCCGCGCTATCGCGCCGCGATGGGCTTCTAGCCCGCCCCGACGCCCACCCGCCGGCAACCGCCGCCCGCGGCATCCACCCACTCCGCCGAGAAACCACTTCCGGGCTGACACACAGCGCATTGCGTGGTGTGTCATCCGGGATGTGGTTTCTCAGGGGGTGGACCGACGGCAGCGACGCGAAACGCCCCGGAACACGCGGTTCCGGGGCGTTTCGTACAGCGGGTGTCAGACCGCGCGGACGATGCCGAGCGGGGTGGACTGGTGTCCCTGACCCAACGGGTTGTCGCGGAGGATGCGCACGAGGCGCGCCTCGCCGGCCTTGTCCATGGTCGAGCCCAGGATGTTGCCGCCGATGTCGTTGATGTCGACGACTGCGACGTCGGCGGTGCCGCCGAGCATGTCCTTCAGGTGCGCGGCGACCTCACGGGGGCGCTCCGGTCCCAGCACGACGGCCTTGTTGAACGGCGGGATGGTGCCGCTGGTCGGCCCGTCGATCGCGCGTGCCTTGTCGCCGGCGATGCGGTAGAAGTCGCCCTTGCGCCCGAACGCCTTGGTGACGGCGGCGACGCCGGCGGCGAAGAGGATGCGGGGCGTGCCGCACTCGCGTAGGGCCATCTCCATCGTCTCGGGCATGCCGAGGCCGATGCCGTAGGACGTCTTGGTGACGTACTTCGACAGGAACGTCGCGAGCTTGCGCGGCTTCACCGAGTCGATCGGGTAGGACCGGCCCTGCGTGATCGCGACGATCTTCTCGGTCACGAACAGCAGGTCGCCGGGGCGCACGACGTCGGTCGCGTACTCACGGATGAACGCGTCGAGGTCGTCGCCGGGGAGCACGACGCGCGTGCGGATCGGAATGCGCTCGAACGTGGTGCCGTCCACCGTGACGGTGAGGGCCTTGCCGTCGTTGGGCACGGCCGACATGGGTGTGTCGCCCATCACTCGAGGTAGTCCCGCAGCGACTGCGAACGCGACGGATGCCGCAGCTTCGCCATCGTCTTCGACTCGATCTGACGGATGCGCTCGCGGGTGACCCCGAACGTGTCGCCGATCTGGTCGAGGGTCTTGGGCTGGCCGTCGCCGAGACCGAAGCGCATGCGGATCACGCCCGCCTCGCGCTCGGAGAGCGAGTCCAGCAGCGACTCGAGCTGACGCTGCAGCATGGTGAAGCCCACGGCGTCGGCCGGGACGACAGCCTCGGTGTCCTCGATCAGGTCACCGAACTCGCTGTCGCCGTCCTCGCCGAGCGGGGTGTGCAGCGAGATCGGCTCGCGGCCGTACTTCTGCACCTCGATGACCTTCTCGGGGGTCATGTCGAGTTCGCGGCTGAGCTCCTCGGGCGTGGGCTCGCGGCCCAGGTCCTGCAGCATCTGGCGCTGCACGCGGGCGAGCTTGTTGATGACCTCGACCATGTGCACCGGGATGCGGATGGTGCGGGCCTGGTCGGCCATGGCCCGGGTGATGGCCTGGCGGATCCACCACGTGGCGTACGTGGAGAACTTGAAGCCCTTGGTGTAGTCGAACTTCTCGACGGCGCGAATGAGACCGAGGTTGCCCTCCTGGATGAGATCCAGGAACTGCATGCCGCGGCCGGTGTAGCGCTTGGCGAGCGAGACGACCAGACGCAGGTTCGCGCCGAGGAGGTGGCTCTTGGCGCGCTGGCCGTCGCGGGCGACCCACTGCAGGTCCAGGCCCAGCTGCGACGACTTCTCGGCCGCCGACATGTGCGAGAGCTTCTCCTCGGCGAACAGACCCGCCTCGATGCGCATCGCCAGCTCGACCTCTTCGGCCGCGTTCAGCAGCGGCACCTTGCCGATCTGCTTCAGGTAGTCCTTGACGGGGTCGGCGGTCGCGCCGGTGATCTGCGTCGAGTAGACGGGGACGTCGTCCTCGTCGCTGGAGGAGATGACGATCGCGCCGGTCGGAAGCGGCTCGCTGAAGGCCGGCTTCTTCTCGTCTTCGTCGTCGTCGTCGTCGGATGCCGCGTCGTCGCCGGCCTTCGCCTTGGTGCGCGAGGGCTTCTTGTCGTCGTCATCGTCGGCCACATCGGCTTCGAGGTCGACCTCTTCGAGTTCTTCTTCTTCGACCTCGTCATCCGCGGCCTTGGCCTTGGTCGACTTCTTGGCGGGCGCCTTCGCTGCCGGCTTCTTGGCGGCGGCTCGCTTGGCGGGGGCCTTCTTCGCCGGAGACGTCGTCGTCTCGTCGGATTCAGCCTCGGTCTCGGCGGCTGCGGTTGCAGCGGTCGCGCGGGATCGCGTGGTGGTCTTCGTGCCTGACGTCACGGTTCGCCTTTCACCGGCGGACAATCGCCGGTTGGTTCTCGGACACTAGTAAGACCCTTGTCAAGTCCGTCGTATCTCCGCGGGTGGAGCCACGACCGGTCGACAACGGGTCAGGTTCTTCATTCTCTCATACGTTCTGCGTGCACCTGCACCGGGTGCCTACCGCATGATCAACGCCGAGCGCAACCACGAAATTCCCGCAGATCAGCCGAGTCCGCCGCCGCGTTTGTCGTCTTCGCCGCGCGGGCGGCTGGCCAGGAACCGCTCGAGTTCGGCCGCCAGTTCGTCGGCGCTCGGCAGATCCCCGGTGTGGATGATGGGCTGGCCGAGGTTGGAGCCGGCCATGTACGAGTCGTACCGCTCCTCGAGGCCCTGCAGCATGCGGCTGAGCTCGTCGCTCGCGGCGACCTGCTCGGTGACCTTCTCGACGAACTCGCGGTTCTCCTCGCGCAACTCGTCGCCGTCGAAGACGAGACCCGTGGCGACGGTGAGGCTGTCCAGGGCCGCCAGCGCGGCGGCGGGGTACTCGGTGTCGGCGAGATAGTGGGGCACGAGCAGCACGAATCCCGACACGCGTGCACCGGACTGGGCGAAGCGGTACTCCAGCAGATGTCCGATCGTCGCCGGCACTTGCGTGTGCGGCTGCCACACGGAGTGCGCTTCGGTGAGGTCGCTGCGGGTGCCGCTGACGGTGGTGCCGAGGGGTCGCGTGTGCGGGACGGGCATCGGGATGGCGTGCACCCACGTCACGGTCGAGACGTTGAGTCCCTCCGCGAGCCCCAGCACCGTCTCGGAGAACGCGTCCCAGGCGAAATCGGGCTCGTACCCCGACAGCAGCACGAACGGCTGTCCGACGGCGTCATGGGCGAGGGAGAGTTCCAGCCGCTGGGGCCGGTAGTCGGTGAGGTGGTCCCCCTGGAAAGTGACGATCGGACGGCGCGCACGGTAGTCCAGCAGCGCGTCGTTGGAGAAGGAGATGACCGGCGCAGGCTCGAGGTCGGCGCGGAGGTGGTCGATCACCTGCGCGACCGCGCCGCCGGCATCGGTGAAGCCGGTCAGGGCGATGACCAGGGGCAACCCGGCGGGCACGGGAGGTGCCGACGCGATGCGCTCGTAGAGGGGTCCGGCGAAGGGCATGCACCAACTTTACGAGTGCTGTCACACCCCTCGGCCGTCGCGCCTCCCGCTGACAGCGAACACAGCGAACCTAGGATGGGGGAATGCCGTTCCCCGAGCTCGCGCACAGTCCCCTTCCGCTCACCGACGCCGAGGCAGATGCCCTCGTCCTCGCTCTGCCGCCGCTGGATGCCGCAGCCGGCGCGCTGGACGCGTGGCCGGGCCTCGAATCCGCGCTGACCGCCCTCGCCTTCACCGGCGCTGCGGGTACCCAGCAGAGGCTCTTCCTCCCCGACCTCTCCCCCGTGCCGCTGATCGTCGTCGGCACCGGCGCCGACGCGGATGCCGCGGCGGTACGCGACGCCATCGGCGCCGTGGTGCGCACCGCCACCGGCTTCGCCACGCTCGCCGTCGCAGCTCCCCTGGCCGCACCCGGATCGTGGCGTGCTGCCGCGGAGGGCGCGGTACTGGGCGGCTACCGCTTCGACGGGTACAAGAGCGAGCAGGGCAAGGCTCGCGCGGCGCGCGTCGTCGTGCACACCGACGCGGAGGTGACCGACGCCGACCTCGCCGCGGTCACCGCCATCGGCGAGGCCGCCGCGCTCGTGAAGGACCTCGTCAACACCCCGGCCGAGTGGCAGTCGCCCGCAGACCTGGCCCAGAGCGCGGTGGCATCCGTCGCCGAACTCCCCGTCACCGTTACGGTGCTCGACGAGCAGCAGCTGGCGGAGCAGGGGTACGGCGGCATCCTGGGTGTCGGGCAGGGATCGGCCCGCCCGCCGCGCGTGGTGCGACTGGATTACGTGCCGGCCGGCGCCGAGCGCCACGTCGCGCTCGTCGGCAAGGGCATCACCTTCGACAGCGGAGGGCTCTCGCTCAAGCCCGCGACCAGCATGGTCGGGATGAAATACGACATGTGCGGCGCTGCCGTCGTGCTGGCGGTCGTGCGTGCCGCGGCGGCGCTGGCGCTGCCGGTGCGCGTCTCGGCATGGCTCTGCATCGCCGACAACATGCCGTCGGGTCAGGCGACCCGCCCGGGCGACGTGCTGCGCATGCTCGACGGGACCACCGTCGAGGTGCTCAACACCGACGCCGAAGGTCGTCTGGTCATGGCCGACGGCCTGGTCGCGGCGAGCCGTGAGCGGCCCGACGTGATCGTCGACGTCGCGACGCTCACGGGCGCCGTCATCGTCGCCCTCGGCACCCGGCACACCGGCGTCATGGGTGAGGATGCCGCCGTGCAGGCTTTCCTCGATGCCGCCGATCGTGCGGGCGAGCAGGCTTGGCCGCTGCCGTTGCCGGCGCACATGGAAGAGGAGCTGGACTCCCCCATCGCCGACATGCAGAACTCGAAGATCGGCGATCCCGCCGGCGGCACGATGTACGCCGGGCTCTTCCTGCAGCGCTTCATCGGGCGCGTCTCGGACGAGCCGGACGCCCCGCGCATCCCCTGGGTGCACCTGGACATCGCCGGCTCCGGCTGGAACAAGGGCTCGGGATTCGGGCCGACCGACAAGGGCCCGACGGCGGCGACGGTGCGCAGCCTCATCGAGTTCCTCGCCGCGGGGGGTCGCTGATGGCCGAGCACGTCGCGGATGTCGTGATCCTCGGCGGCGGCAGCGGGGGCTATGCCGCCGCGCTGCGGGCGGCTGAGCTCGGCAAGAGCGTCGTGCTCGTCGAGAAGGACAAGCTCGGCGGGACGTGCCTGCACCGCGGGTGCGTGCCGACCAAGGCGCTGCTGCACGCCGGTGAGGTCGCGGATTCCGCTCGCCACGCCGGCACGGTCGGCGTGCGTGCGACGCTCGACGGTGTCGACATCGACGCGGTGCGTGCGTACCGCGAGGCGATCGTCGCCAAGAAGTTCAAGGGCCTGGAAGGTCTCATCGCGACGCGCGGCATCACGGTCGTCGCCGGCTCCGGACGCCTCACCGCCGACCGCGCCGTGCAGGTCGGCGACGACCTGTACCGCGGGGGCGACGTGATCCTCGCGACCGGGTCGTACAGTCGCACCCTGCCGGGACTGGAAATCGGCGGCCGCATCCTCACGAGCGAGCAGGCGCTGGAGCTCGGCGAGATCCCGGCGAGCGTCGTGATCCTCGGCGGCGGCGTGATCGGTGTCGAGTTCGCCAGCGTCTGGCGCTCGTTCGGCGCCGAGGTGACGATCGTCGAAGCGCTGGATCATCTCGTGCCCACCGAGGACATCGCCCTCAGCAAGGCGCTGGAGCGTGCGTTCCGCAAGCGCGGCATCGCCTCGCGACTCGGTGTGCGCTTCTCCGGCGCAGTACAGAGCGAGGATGCCGTCACGGTCAGTCTGGAGGACGGCACCCAGCTGGAGGCGGACTATCTGCTCGTGGCAGTCGGACGCGGTCCTGTCACCGAGTCCCTCGGGCTCGAGGACGCCGGGGTGACCCTCGACCGCGGCTTCGTCGTCGTCGACGCCGAGCTGCGCACCACCGCCCCCGGCGTGTGGGCCGTCGGCGACATCGTGCCCGGTCTGCAGCTTGCTCACCGCGGCTTCCAGCAGGGCATCGCCGTGGCGGAGCGCATCGCCGGGCTGACACCTCCCGTCGTACCCGACACGCAGGTGCCGCGCGTGACCTACAGCAGTCCCGAGGTGGCATCCGTCGGTCTCAGTGAGGCTGCCGCGCGCGCCGCCCACGGCGATGCCGTCGTGACCTACGAATACAACCTGGCCGGCAACGCCCGCAGCGAGATCCTGGGCACCGCAGGCATCGTCAAGGTCGTCCGCCTCGCGGACGGTCCCATCATCGGCGTGCACCTGGCGGGCGAGCGTGTCGGAGAGCTCATCACCGAGGGCCAGCTGGCCGTCGGCTGGGAAGCCCACCCCGAAGACATCGCCCCATTCGTGCACGCCCACCCCACCCAGAGCGAAGCGCTCGGCGAGGCGTTCCTCGCCCTCGCAGGCAAGCCGCTTCACTCGCTCTGACATCCCCGCCCTCCGGGGCAACTAAGCTGGATGGGAATTCGCCATCAGAAGGAGACAAAGCTCATGAGCACTTCCGTGGTCCTCCCCGCGCTCGGCGAGAGCGTCACCGAGGGAACGGTCACCCGCTGGCTCAAGCAAGTCGGGGACACGGTAGAGGCGGACGAGGGTCTGCTGGAAATCTCCACCGACAAGGTCGACACCGAGATCCCCTCCCCCGTGAGCGGTGTGATCGAGGAGATCCTCGTCCAGGAGGACGAGGTGGTCGAGGTCGGCGCGGTGCTCGCGAAGATCGGTGACGGCTCCGGTGCCGCTACCCCCGCTGCTGAGGCCCCCGCGGCCGAGACCCCTGCCCAGACCGAGGCCCCCGCGGCCGAGGCGGCTCCCGCCGAGGCTCCGGCCCCCGCGGCCGAGCCCGCCGCAGCGCCTGCTGCCGAGGCCGGTTCCGGCGATGCCAAGGAGGTGCGCCTGCCCGAACTGGGTGAGAGCGTCACCGAGGGCACCGTGACCCGCTGGCTCAAGGAGGTCGGCGACGACGTGGAGGTCGATGAGCCGCTGCTCGAGATCTCCACCGACAAGGTCGACACCGAGATCCCCGCTCCGTTCGCGGGCAAGCTCGTGGAGATCCTGGTGAAGGAGGACGAGACCGTCGAGGTCGGCGCCCCCCTGGCACGCATCGGCTCGGGCGCTCCGGCTCCCGCTCCCGCCGCCGAGGCTCCTGCCCCGGCCGCCGAAGCGCCTGCTGCTGCTCCCGCACCCGCCGCCGAGGCTCCGGCCCCCGCGGCTCCGGCTCCCTCCGCTGAGGCTCCTGCCCCCGAGGCTCCCGCCGCGGCTCCTGCGACTGCGGCCCCTGCTGCCCCCGCCGCCGGCTCGCTGTCGCTTTCCGCCGACGACGACTCGCTCACCTACGTCACCCCGCTCGTGCGTCGCCTGGCGCAGCAGCAGGGTGTCGACCTCGCGAAGGTCAAGGGTTCCGGTGTCGGTGGTCGCATCCGCAAGGAAGACGTGCTCGCTGCCGCTGCCGCTCCGGCCCCCGCGGCCGAGGCTCCGGCCGCCGCTCCTGCGGCACCGGCGCTCGAGACGTCGCCGCTGCGCGGGACGACCCAGCCGATGTCGCGTCTGCGCAAGGTGCTCGCCGAGCGTGCCGTCGCGTCGATGCAGCAGACCGCCCAGCTGACCACGGTCATCGAGGTGGACGTCACCAAGCTCGCCGCGTTCCGCGACAAGGTCAAGGGCACGTTCCTCGAGAAGACCGGCGACAAGCTGTCGTTCCTCCCGTTCTTCGCGCTGGCTGCCGCCGAGGCCCTCAAGGCGTTCCCGGTGATCAACTCGACGGTGGACGGCGACAAGATCGTCTACCCGCCGACGGAGAACCTCTCGATCGCGGTCGACACGGAGCGTGGCCTGCTCACGCCCGTGCTGCGCGACGCCGGCGACAAGAACCTCGCCCAGATCGCCCACGAGATCGCCGATCTCGCGGGGCGCACGCGGAACAACAAGCTCAAGCCCGACGAGCTGGCCGGCGGCACGTTCACGCTGACCAACACCGGGTCGCGCGGCGCGCTGTTCGACACCCCCGTGGTGTTCCTGCCGCAGACGGCGATCCTCGGTACCGGCGTCGTGGTCAAGCGTCCCGGCATCGTCTCCGTCGACGGGAAGGATGCCATCTCGATGCGCTCCTACGTCTACCTCGCCCTGTCGTACGACCACCGTGTCGTCGACGGTGCGGACGCTGCCCGCTTCCTCGGTGCGGTGAAGTCGCGCCTCGAGGCGGCGGACTTCGAGGGTTCGCTCGGCATCTGATCGCACTCATGGCTGATCCGCGACGTCGTAGGCGTCGCGGATCAGCCATTTCTGCGCCGTCTCCACGATGACCAGCAGTCGGTCGGGCGCCGCCCCGGGCGAGATCGCCGCCACGCGGAGCACCGCGACACCGCCGTAGTCCTCCACGAGGGTGATCTCCCGCTCGGCCCCCGCCAGCCCAAGCACGCCGTCCAGCGCCGGCCGGCCCGGCGTCTCACGCACCGCGTCACGGCACACCTCATCGATGCACGACGACGCCGATGTCAACAGGAGATCTGCCAACGTCTGCGGATCCGTCGGCCCCGGCGCGGTGACGGCGGAGGGGTCCGCCGGGGGTGGCGCCGACGCCGCGGAATCCTCCGGTGCCGGTGCCGGTGCCGGTGCCGGTGCCATTGCCGTTGCCGATGTCGGAGTCGGTACGGGCGCTGTCGCCGCGATCTCGGTCGGCGCCGGATCCGACGGCCACAGCAACCCTGCGCCCAGCACGACCGCCGCCGCTGCGGCCCCGACGATCACCGGCGCACGTCTCACGCGGCGCGGCCGCGGCGATTCCGCGGCACCTGGCGCGCGCGGTGGGCGCCGTAGTCTCACGGTGCGTTCCCGGCCGGGCGTCCGACGCTCCGCCCGGCGCACACGGCGCGCGGCTCGCCGATCGTGTCGCGCGGCCCACCGCTCACGCACATCGTCGCGGACGCCCTGCACCCGCTCGGCGACGTCGGCGTCGACGTGGCGCGCGACGGCGGCACGCAGGGCCGACCGCGGCGGGATCGGCTCCGCGCGCAGGGTCGAGGCCACCGACCGGGCACGGGCCGGAGCGAGCACGGTGGTCACGAGCGCGGTGGGCTCGGCCACGGTGAACAGGGCGTCCTCGGCGGCGGCGAGATCGCCGCGCGGATCGGCGATGGCCGCCGCCGCAGCGCTGAGCGCGGCGCGCACGGTGCCGGCAGACCCGGCTTCGAGCAGCCCGAGGATGCCGAGCGCGGCATCCCGCACACCCTCACCATCGCCGATGGCCAGCACAGGGCGCCCGTCGTCGGTGAGCCACCACCTTCCGGTGGGGGCGTCCTGGGCCTGCGCCGTACCCCGCAGCACGCTGACCGCCACGGTGACGCACTCCCCCGCCGCCGGCGGCGCCCCTGCCTCGCTCCGCTCACGCAGCACCTCGTCGAGCCGTCGCTGGCAGAGCGCGAACACCGCCTCGTGCCCGTCCGCGGTGCGCACGATGTCGATCGGCGTCAGCACGTGCCCGTCTGCGGCAGCGCACCACACCGTGGTCTCGACCAGCGACGCGGTGTCGACGTGCAGCGTCGTGCTGCCGTCGTCTTCACGCACGATCCTGCCGGGCCAGGGTGCGCCATCGGTCACCACGCGGATGACGCTCCCCTCTCCCCGCGGCGAGGGGACGCCGGCAGCGCCTGGTGCGAACGACATCTGACGAGTGTGCGCGGCAACAGGACGGCGGGGCGTGGCCGGAGGCGGCATCCGGGGACGGATGCGACGAGGTGCGGACTGTGCAGGAGGCGGGGCGCGCTGAAAGGTAGGCTGGACCTATGGCCGCACGCACGCCCGCACCCGAAAAACGCCCGGGCTTCTTCTCCCAGCTCCGCTCGCTCTTCGTCTTCACGAAGCAGGCGTACCCGTGGCTGGCCTGGGTGCTCATCGCAATCGTCATCCTCGGCATAGCCGCCGGTGTCGGCATCGGCTTCCTCGTGCCGCCGGTCGCGGTGTGGAGCGTCATCCTCTGGGGCATCAGCGGCCTCATGGCCGGCTTCCTCGGCGCGATGATCACCATGACGCGCCTGTCCACGCGGGCGATGTACCGCAAGCTCGACGGCATGCCCGGCGCGGCCGGTCACATCCTGTCGACCGGGCTCGGCCGCAAGTGGCAGGCCACCGAGATGCCCGTCGGCGTCAACCCGAAGACGCAGGATGCCGTCTACCGCGTCATCGGCCGTGGCGGCGTCGTCATCGTCGGCGAAGGCTCGCGCGGTCGTCTGACCCGCCTCATCGCCGACGAGCGCGGCAAGGTGCAGCGGGTGGCATCCGGAGTCCCCGTCACGGTGCTCTACATCGGCCACGGTGAGGACGAGGTGCCGATCTCGAAGCTCGCCTCGACCATCAAGCGCCTGCCCAACAAGATCGACCGCGCCACGATGGCCGCCGTCATCAAGCGCGTAGACTCGGTCTCGAAGTCGGTCACGTCGCTGCCGATCCCCAAGGGCATCGACCCCACCAAGGTCCGCGCGCCGCGTCCCCGCTGACCGAGCGCCGCCGGGCCGTCAGGCGCGGACGAGAACCGTGCCTGCGGCCTTGTCGTGGAGGCCCCGCTGGTCGGCATCCCAGATGACGGCCGGGATCACCAGCACGAGCAGCAGCGTGCGCACGATCGGCCGCCACAGGCCCGGCCAACCGCCGGTCACGAGGTTCACCCGCATGCCGAGGATGCGGTGCCCAGGGCTGCCGCCGATCGTCGGGATGAACAGCACCTGGAGCGCGGCGAACACGACCATCGGCATGAACTGCGTGAGGCCCGCCTCGCCGGGCAGTGCGAACTGGTCGAACCCCAGGAATGCGGACGCGATGATGGTCGCGGCGGCGTAGTCGATGAACAAGGCGCCGATCCGGCGACCGACGCGGGCGATGCTGCCCGGTCCTTCGGAGGGAAAGCCGAGGCGCTCCCCGGGATAGGTGTTCTCTACAGGGGTTTCGGGCACGTCTCCAGCCTAACCGGAGGCGCGTAACACGCCCGAAACACGGCAGATACTGCCGGGCAACTCCCTCCGACTAAGTTCGTAAGTGCCCGCTCCGGCGGGTCCCGACACCAAGCCCCACCTTTGGAGAACGCATGTTCCGTGATTCATCCGAGGTGCTGAAGTTCATCCAGGACGAGGACGTCAAGTTCCTCGACATCCGTTTCACGGACCTCCCGGGTGTGCAGCAGCACTTCAACATCCCCGCCTCCACGGTCGACGAAGAGTTCTTCACCGTCGGTCAGCTATTCGACGGATCGTCGATCCGCGGTTTCGCGAACATCCACGAGTCGGACATGCAGCTGATCCCGGACGTGTCGACGGCCTACCTCGACCCGTTCCGCGAGGCGAAGACGCTGATCATGCTCTTCGACATCTACAACCCGCGCAACGGCGAGATCTACGCCAAGGACCCGCGTCAGGTCGCCAAGAAGGCGGAGAAGTACCTCGCCTCCACGGGCATCGCCGACACCGCGTTCTTCGCGCCCGAGGCCGAGTTCTACGTCTTCGATGACGTGCGTTACGAAGTGAAGCAGAACTCGAGCTTCTACCACGTCGACTCCGAGGAAGGCGCCTGGAACTCCGGTCGCGTCGAGGAGGGCGGCAACCTCGCCAACAAGACCCCGTTCAAGGGCGGCTACTTCCCGGTGAGCCCCGTCGACAAGCAGGCCGACCTGCGCGACGACATCTGCCTGCGCCTCATCGACGCCGGTCTGCACCTGGAGCGCTCGCACCACGAGGTGGGCACCGGCGGCCAGGCCGAGATCAACTACCGCTTCGACACCATGGTGCACGCGGCCGACGACATCCTGAAGTTCAAGTACATCGTCAAGAACACGGCGCTGGAGTGGGGCAAGGTCGCGACCTTCATGCCCAAGCCCCTGTTCGGCGACAACGGCTCGGGCATGCACACGCACCAGTCGCTGTGGCTCGACGGCAAGCCGCTCTTCTACGACGAGAAGGGCTACGCCCAGCTCTCGGACATCGCCCGCTGGTACATCGGCGGCATCCTGGCCCACGCGCCGGCGCTGCTGGCGTTCACCAACCCGACGCTCAACTCCTACAAGCGTCTGGTGAAGGGCTACGAGGCTCCGGTCAACCTGGTGTACTCGGCCGGAAACCGCTCGGCGGCCATCCGCATCCCGATCACCGGCTCCAACCCCAAGGCCAAGCGTGTGGAGTTCCGGGCTCCCGATGCCTCGGGCAACCCCTACCTCGCCTTCGCCGCGCAGCTGATGGCGGGCCTGGACGGCATCCAGAACCGCATCGAGCCGCACGAGCCCGTCGACAAGGACCTCTACGAGCTGCCGCCCGAGGAGGCCAAGAACATCCCGCAGGTGCCGAACTCGCTGCTGGATTCGCTGGAGGCGCTGCGCGCCGACCACGACTTCCTGACGCGCGGCAACGTGTTCACGCCGGAGCTCATCGAGACGTGGATCGAGTACAAGATCGAGAACGAGATCAAGCCGCTCGCGGCCCGTCCTCACCCCTTCGAGTACGAGCTGTACTTCGGAGTCTGATTCCGAGGGGTCTTAGGGACCGCACTCCCGGTTCCGAGGCCAGCAATTTACTGAGCCCCAGACAGCAGATGCCGTCTGGGGCTCAGTCTATCTCTGGACGTTTACGGACGGCTACGAGGAGTAAACGGACAGGTTCTCGGACAGTGTGGTTGACCGCTTCCGCTCACGCGCAGCGATGGCATGAGGCACCGGCGGCGGGCCTGGTGACTCACCGATACCAACCGACAGGTTCGGCGCCCGTACCGTGTCTGGCAAGTGAGTTGGCGGCGCAGTTGAGAAGTCCCAGTACTCGCCCGCTGAGCTACAAGGCCCGGAATCGCGCGGATTCCGCGGCACGTCTTTTCGCTCGTGGCCTGTGCGTGCCACCCGCCTCGGAGCTGGCCTTCTGCGGCTGGACTTCGATCAGGTGACGCTTCAGCCAGACTAATTCACTTGGGCGCTTGCGCCCAGAACGCTGAGTACATGCTTCGGCGCCAGATCGATGGACAGGGGCGCGCGCACGCACACGCCCTCGCGCGTGCGCGCGAGGGGACTGATCGCTCGATACGATCCGAGCATGTCGGACCCCTTCGCCCTACCCGCCTTCATCGTTGCTCTCGTCGGGCTCATCATCGCGGTGATCGGCGCGCTGACTGGCATCGCGAGCCTCTGGTGGCAGATCGTCACTCGCCGCAAGGGCGCGCACAATGTCCGTGTCTCGGTGTCGTCGGCGCTTCCCGTACCGTCGACCGGCGCGATTCCGGACTGGCAGGTATGCATCTCTCCTGCGAACATCGGGGCCGCGCCCGTGGCTATCACTGGCTGGGGTCTGGAGATGCCCGATAAGCGCGGGTCCCTCGTTCAGACCAAGTACTCACCCTTCAGCGACACTCTTCCGCATGTGCTCCA
Source organism: Microbacterium sp. NPDC058021 (assembly GCF_042885955.1). NCBI lineage: Bacteria > Bacillati > Actinomycetota > Actinomycetes > Micrococcales > Microbacteriaceae > Microbacterium > Microbacterium sp. NPDC058021. The sequence continues at coordinate 27,282 of NZ_JBHVRF010000005.1, read as the reverse complement.
GCCCGGTACCAGCATCAGCCTGTTCTGGCCCCAGGAAGAGGTGCGGCTGGCGATCTCCACCCACGCTCCGGACGTGAAGGCCGCGAGCCTGCGACCATACGTCCGTCTGGGCACCGGCGAGACGATTTACGCGAGGAAACCCGGCGTACCGGTCTGAATGCACCCACAACACCGGTCCGAACCGCGTCGGGCGCGTACTTGCCGAATCTCAATGCGGAGTCGATGCGCAGACTATCGCGTCAACTCGATGTACGCTCTGCGCGTCCGACTAAGGCACATGCCAACGACCGCCAGCAGATGAACGGCTAGGCCGATCACCACCGCGGAAACCCAGGGCTCAAGGCCGAGCGCGACCCCAGCCTCAATGGTTGCTTGCCCGCCCTCGACCGCGGACGGCGTCACAACCGGATCTGTGTGCGGCTCTGTCGCTGCGGCGGCCACAGTTGTCGCGATCAGGGCGAATGAAACGAGCACGGCGTAGAGAACGTTGGAGAACGTCTGGTCGATGAGGGTCGGGAGCAGCGCCTTGGTCTGGATGCGTGGATCACTGGTAATACCCAGTCGGAGCTGAAACACGAATATGACGAGGCCGAACAGGAAACCGGCGAGCACCGAGAATCCCGCGATGAGGTCGCCCACTATTGCGACGCGAAACCCCGACAGCCAGATTGCGACTCCAACGACGATCGGCAGAACGAGCTGTGCGATGATCTGCCACCAGAGGAAGCCACCCCGCACACCGCGAAGCGTCGCAAGGTGATCCCAAATCATGCCTGTGCGGGCATCGTCACCTGTAGCTGACTCTTCGTCCACGGGCCGCTCCGCCACGACTCTTGCCATGAGAACCCCATCCCTTGGTAGAAGTCTCGCACCTCGTTCAGACATTCGGTGAGGAACGGCTGATTGGTGAGCGGGGGCTCACCGTCGTTGTTGATGAGCACGCGGACGGAGGGCACCTTCTCCTTGTCGATGGCGTAAGTCTTCTCGCGGCCGTCGCGGCTCACGGTCACGAATGTGTCATCGATCTCCCGGCCGTCCCGGAACCCCATGAAGTCAGACGCCTCGATCTTGTGGTCCTGCAACGCGGCGAGAAGCCCAGCAGGCAGGAACTTCTGGCCCTTCTCTGGCTCTAGGCGCTGCTGAAGCTGCCCTTTCAGTACCGGCAGCGCCACGACCCCCTGGGCAAGGTCCACGGGCACGGAGTATGCCACGGCGGTCACGGCCAGCAGATCGGCACCCTTCGCCCAGGCGTCCGACTCGATGACCGTCTCAACATCGAAAGAGAACGTTGGATAGTGCGAAACCAGATCACGTCGGAACCTCTTCACCAGGTCCGGACCACCGCCACTCAACCCCTCGCGCTCGGAAACAAACACGCCGATCTCAGCGTCCGGCGCAACGGCGAACACGAGCCGCGTCATGACCGTCGCCGACTCCCCGGCCGAGCGGCTGTGCGAGACGGCGTGAGTCGCCACCTCGAACGTCTGGCCCACCGTCCCGAAGTAGCCCGCCTCGATCTCCACCAGGACGCTCCGGCCTCGCGGGGTCACACGCGTGATTTTCGTGTATCGGCCGCGCTGATGGTCTACCAGATCATCAGGCGGAATCGACGCCACCCACCCGTGGAAGATGTGCAATAGGTCCTGGCCGTCGATGTCCGACAGCTTTCCGAAGATCTTCTTTCGGTTCCGCCCCGGGCGTACCCGAATTGTCTCCATACCGATGGTGCGTCTCGGCAATGCTGGCTCCCCCCAGTGTCAAGATCACTGTGCCGTGAGGACATTCGGGCATACGGCAGCCGCGCCGGTTTTCCCTCAAACTGCCCTCTAGCGGTCCATCCGGGCGTCTGCCCGTCGAAGGGGGAGCTCGCGGCCACACGCGTGCGCAACGGGGGCGTCCTTGGCGGCGGTGTCCCACGTGTGTCCCACAGGACCGATCGAGACCCGAGCCGAAAGCAAGAAAACCCCGGCTAGGCCGCGGGTTTCAGGTGGTGCGCGATCCTGGGCTCGAATCAGCGCGGGCATCCAGATGGCGGCGACACCGCCTGACGAACTTGCAGAGGCCGCAGGTCGGCAGCTGAACTTGCCGCCGTCACCTCACCGTTGGCCTCATGCCCTCGCCCCTGTCGGCGTGGTGGCGTTCCGATAGCGCACCTCACCGGCGCGTCTTCTCAGCAACCGCAGGAGCGTGATCGGCCCGTTGACCACAAACTTGACCGCGTTCCACAGGCACAGCAGCACGAGCAGGTTGATCCACCCTGGCCCGCCGCCCGCGACCCATTGCGCGAGCACTGCGGCGATCACGCCGTAGACGACAGCGAGGAGCATCGCGGGCATTCCCCACTTGAGTCCGCGGCGGGTGTGCGTGGCGCGGATCAGGATGTTCGTCGGCATACTCCGCTGGAAGAAGGCGTAGATGCGACTCACGAATGCGATCAGCAGCTGGAACATCGTCGAAACCACTCCCTCAGGCGTGAGGCTGGTGCTGCGCTCAGGCTACGCCCGCCTCGCAGCCCTCGGATAGAACCCGCGACTACAGGCTGTGGACGGGCCGCTTGCGACTTGGCGCCCGCCGCGGCTGTGCAGGAGCGGCATCCTGGGATAGCCAGATCGCGTGATCACGCGCCATGCCTGCGGCCGCAGCATCCACTCGCTGGTTCAGCGACGTAGCAGGAGCACCGAGCGCGTCATCTTCGAAGACTCCGTACCGGTCACGGTAGGCGGCGACAATACGCGCCTGCTGACGCCATGCGTTCGCCCGCGCCGCGTCGACGGGAGATCGCCCGAGCGAAGCGACCCACTTCTCTCGCGACGTCAGTGCGGCTTCGACCAGCACCGCAGCTCGTTCCTCGATAAGTTGCGCCCGTTCGTCGAGGGCGCGCTGCATTTCGGCATCCATCTCCCCCAACGCCGCGGGGATGAGACCCGCGATCAGCCGACGCCCGCTCCCCCGCGAACTGCCACTCGACGGCTGAGCGAGAACTCGCTCGAGTCGTTCGTGGAGCACGGCCGCGGCATCCTGAGCATCCTCAAATCCGCGCGCGGCAGCGATTCGTGGGAGCAGCGTGTCGATGTTGTGTCCGAGCGCTTCGGCGCGTCGAAGGCCGGCGGTCAGAGCACCGAACGCGTCCGATGCGATAGCCACCGCGGCCAGAGCGAGCGGCAGCCCGCACGCGTGGATGAGGTTCGTCCAGCGCGGCCGTTGCGCGGATGACGCGAGGGTCTCGTACTCCGCGGCGAGCTGCGCGATCGATCCCCAGCTCTCCTGCTCGGCGACGATCATCTCGTGTGCCGACAGCTCGGCGCCGATATGGCCAAGAACGCCTACGAGGATGTCGCGGGCGGTCGCATCCGCCTTCTCGCCCGGATACCGCGCGGAGTGATTGTCGTCAGGACGAGCCACGACCACGTACGCCATGTTTGAAGCCCTCCCCCGCGTCATCGCGACGTACAAGTTCTCGCGCGTCGTTCCGGGTTCGACGACTGCGTGAGCGGTGTCCGTCGTGATCCCCTGCGCTCGGTAGGCAGTCACCGCGTAGCCGAGCTCGACGTTCTCGGCCACATACTCCGCCGGCAGGTGGATCGGTCGAGCTCCGGCGCGGTCGGTGTTCCGCACGCGAAGAGACCCATCGCTACGAACGGCCACAACCTTCCACCTCGCTCCGTTGCGCACCCAGTCGCGCCCGGAACGCAGCCGACGGTCGTTCTTCCGGGTGATGACGATGTCTCCGACGGATGCCGCCGCACCATCCCGCAACGGCGCTTCGGCACTGGCATCCAGGACTCCGGAGAGGATCAGCTCGGCACGCGCCTGCCTGTTGAGGGCGTCGACGGCATCGCCCGTATCGGCGATGAGCACCGACGACATTCCCCGCCTCACGTCAGTTAGCCATGCGGTGTAGGCCTCATCGGCCATCGCGTCGGCGTCGCCGCCGACGATCCTGTGGTGCGAGCCGTAAACATCCAGCGCTTGCAGCCGCCCGTTGCGGAGGTCGAGGGACGCGTCCTTCTCCCACGCTTGCCGAAAGCGATGCACGTCTGCGAGTTCGGGAGCATCGGAACGTGCCTCAACCAGCATCCGGAATGCTCCGCCCGCGTCGACCGACTGCAGCTGCGCCCAGTCCCCCACCAGGAGCACCTTCGCGCCCGCATGCATGGCCGGCATGCAGATGCGATCGAGCGTCAGCGTGCCGGCGAGGGATGCCTCGTCGATGATCACGAGCTGACCGGCGCCCACCGTCGCGCGCCCTTGGCGATGCTCGTGCAACCACTTAGCGGTGTTCTCGGTGGCGATACCGAGATCGTCGGCAAGTTCGCGCGCGGCGGCAGCAGAAGGCGCGAGCCCGATGACCGAGCCACGCCCATGCTCCTTCTCCCACGCGAGCCGCAGCGCGTGCATCGCCGTCGTCTTGCCTGCACCAGCGGGCCCGATAAGGACGTCGAGTGCGCGAGCCGATGATGCAATCGAATGGAGTGCCGCGCGCTGATCCTGCCCGAGGACAAGCCCGTGATTGCGGCGCGCCCGCTCGGCGTGCTCGAGGGTTGCAGCGCTGACGACCGGACCGTCTGTCGCGCCAGACGCGGCGAGTAGTCGCTCCTCCGCTTTCAGTAGCGCAAGCGACGAGTATCGTTCGGAGCTCCTCGGACGGAAGACGCTGGTCCCATCTGCGCGTCGGAAGTCGGCGGGTGAGACTGCAAGTTCGGGCGGCGTGAGCCGCACGGAGAGCTCCTCGGCGGCGTCCGTGATCATGCCGACGACTGCCTCGCGGTCTTCGGTTACGACGAAGCGCCATCCCATCGTCTGCCGCGCGGCTTCGGCGTAGAGGTTCCACCGCCCCCACGTCGAACGGCGCTCGCTTGCGGCTTCGACCACGCGCGCGGCGGCTTGGTTCAGGATGCCGAGTGACACATCCTCCGCGCGTAACGGGGTGGAGGCTCTTTCGTCATGCATCGCATCACGCGCCCAAGCGGTCGCGTCGCGGCGAAGGATTCGACTGGCGCGGGTGCGCCACTCGAGCGTGAGGTCGGCGAGCGATCGGAGCTGCTTCTCGGGACGGGTCGCGAGCGTCGCCTGCTGCCGCAGCCGGATGATTGTCACCTTCGAAGGGACACGACCGTGCGTGGCGATGTACTCGCCAATGAGCCGGTCCTTCTCGACGTCGATGTGTCGCGAGCGCGAGGAGAACTCGGAGACGAGATGCTCGGGCACGGAGGAGATCGCCCAAACAGGATTTCGATCCGCTTCGCGTTCGCGCTGCTCCCACCCGAGGCCGAGCGCACGAGCCAGGTGGTCGGCGAATACGGCGCTGTGCAACTCGGACAGCGCCACGGTCGCCGCATGCAGCGGTCGCCCGTCGAGCGAGCGCCATCTGCCGTCGAATACGGTGCGCACCTTGTTACTCACCACAACGTGCGTGTGCAATTGCGGATCGCCGGCGCGCGAGTCGAAATGATCGAAGGCTGCGGCGATCAAGCCCGTCACCTCGACCTGCGCAACGGCACCGTCACGTCCCGCTTCGCCGGCGCGGGTCGCAGCCAGTTCCCGCTCCATAAATGCCAGCACGTCGTCGATCGCCCGGTGATGCGCGTTTGCGATCGCGGCTTGGGTGTCGGGTTCGGCGATCGCCCAGAGGACGGATGCCGACTTCGGCAGCGAAAAGGTGAAGTCGTAGCCGGCGACAGCGCGCCGCCGAACACTCTGAGTTGGAGTTGCGGGCTGGGCCGGTGCACTGGACGGGCTATTCGCACTTTGCTCGAAGGTCGCGTATTCGGGATAAGCCCGACCGAGAGGCGCGGCCGTTCCCGGGTCTCGCCCCAATCCCAGGAGCAGCTCCAGCTGAGCTTCGGACACGCGCGAACCCGCGGCGAGCCGCCGGTCGGCGAGCGCCGACAGCCCGCTTCCGAGCCACCGTCCGGGTGGTGTGCCGGCCTCGGCGTAATAGCGGGTCAGCGGTGTGGAGAGGGGACGCTCACCATCGGCCGCGGCGACAGTGCGGAGGAGGTACTTGTACCCATCCCCCGCGCTCATCACCCGCATCGACACCGACATCCCTAACGACCTTCCACCCGCCAGAGAGGTGCCCCGCCGCGCCCGCGTCAGCGGGCGCGGCCTTCGATCTGCAAGACGTGTGGAACCTCAGTACAGTCGTTTCGTGTGGCGGGACCAGTTCGCCTTCGGACAGATCGAGCGCGTCACGCAGGAGCACGGTTGCGCGCTGTCGGCGACGGTCCGATCTGACGCATAAGCGACGGCTTGTCTCCCAGCAGTCATCGCACGATCTTCGCGAGCAGACGCGAGCAGAGCGTCTCGGAGCCATAGGCAAAGTCGTTCGCTGCCGTTGCGCGCAGCGGCTATGTTCGGCTGTGTGGACCTGGACTATTGGCTCCCAGACCAGTTCGAGGAGTTCAAGCGGCAAGCGTCGCGGACCCTTGCCTACGGCACGTCTTTGGGTGTGCTTCCAAATCTCTCGGCCGCTTTCCTTCGCTTCGATCCAGAGTTTAAGCAAGTTGGTCTACGACTCGCCCGCGTGATCACTCACCTGGTAGACCTCCACGATCCGCTTTACGCGGGCCGCGTGCATCCCTCCGACACGGGCGACCCCTCAGCAGTTGTCGGACATCACCTGGCGTGGATCTACCCGCAGGCCGCGCCTGTCACGGTCGACAGACGCGAATTGAGGCGGGTAGCACGCCAGCCGGGCGGCGCGCTTGAAGTATTCAACCGGGCCTTCAACCGTCTTCTGGCTGATGCAGAGGCGGAGTGCGACCGCCGAGAGGCGCTGCGGCCTCCGCGTCCCCGTCCTCGTCTTTCTGGGGTTACCCCGAGAGGTGCGGAACACCTCGTGTGCGAGTGGATGCGTCACCTGGGAGTGGACGGTGCGGAGGTTACCCAACAGAGCGTTGACGGCGGCATCGACGTGACCTCTTCGACCATCGTCGCGCAGGTGAAGCACTATGCCGCTCCCGTGGGCGTAGAGGCTTTGCGAGCGCTTCACGGCGTCGCCGTCGTATTGGATCGAAGCGCTGCGTTCTTCGCGCTGACGGGTTACACAAAGCGCGCAGTGGACTTTGGCGACGACGCGCGAATCCCGCTCTTTACCTACGACCCTGAGCGCGCAGTGCTGCGCGCAGTGAACTTTCTGGCAGTTACGTGCCTTTCGGCCGGTTTCGGCGCGTTGCGGCGAAGCTAGCCGCTGCGTGGGCGTCAACCCCCGCGGAGGCACAGCGGGCAGGGCAGCGGGTTATGCTCGCGAAATGGGGACTAGTTTTGAACAATTCTGTGCCTCCCTGTCGAGGCCACTCGCAAGACGTGCGATCGGGATCGATCTTTCTGACCTGGAAGCCTCACGCGTGTTGGCCGACGAGTCGCTTGCGAAGGCCTACTACGCGAACTGGGTACGCTCGCAGGGCGGCGACCTACTCGACGGCGGGGTACATGCGCCGCCGGCGGCCTATTCCAAGCGGCGCCGAGCCCTTGCATGGTGCTTTCTCGTATTGGCCATCGGCGCCATAGCGGTCGCTGTGGTCCTCGGGTCGCAGACGCGAGATGATGAAGCAGCTCCTCGAGACCGAGCCTCCGAACCAGCCACTCAAAATGACGTAGTTGCCGATCCCCCGCCCAAAACGCCAGCACAGCGACTTGATGAAGCGGCCGCAGCAGAGGGATGGCAAGTCGTTGAGAGCGGCGAGCTGTACATCAAGGCCGCCGAACCCGACACATTCACCTGCGGCAGCTACCCCTGCCTCTGGTATACCGTGCAGTCGACCTCCGGGTGCGAAAGCGGCGTCTATGTCAAAGCCGACATCATGCATGACGGCCACGCGGTCGCATGGACCAACGCGATCACGCCATCGATCAGCGGTGGCGAAGCGGTGTCCGTCATGCTGGAAGACGTTCAAGGCGTCGGGAGCCAGTTCCGACTATCCGAGGTCTCGTGCATGGACTTTTAGCAGGATCTGGCGGCGTCGATTAGCGAGCAGGCGCATGTGCGTGGCGAGGGTTGCGATCTTCGAATCGCACGCCGCCGACGGTTCGTGAGGCGACACGGGGAGGGCGCCGTGCCCGAGTTCATCATCGGCTTCGGTCCTCGAACGCATCGCTGCCCGCCCGTGCCGGTGGCCCTTACCGGAGGACGCCGGCCGCACCGGGGCTCACGAGCCATGACATCAATGCAGACCGAAATACTTCGGGGTCGACGTTCGCCTCCCACCCATGCGGAGCAGCGGCCGTTTCCACGAGGGTGGCTTTCGGGTGCGCGGCGACGAAATCCTCCGTGGGTTGGAAGGGAACCTCTTCATCGCCACTGGAGTGGATCACGAGCGTCGGCACTCGAATCGTGAGGCCCGTCGGCACTCGAATCGTGAGGCTCCGGCCCCAGTCGAGCCGATCGACGTCCAGCGGCGCCACAAGCCCCACCATCTGGCTAGCGATGGGCGAGCCAAGGGCCCACAGGACGCCGGTGGCCACGAACCCGGGCAGACCGGCCTGTGCGACGCCGTGCCGGATAATCCCCCGCCAGTTCGTCGCCGGGGCGATTAGCGCGAGCCTGTCGAACGCATCCGGTTCGTGGCGAAGAAGCTCCAGTGCGAGACCCGCTCCCATCGACCACGCCACCACGTAGACGGCGGCGGCGCCTCGCGAGCGCGCGTATGCGATTGCGTCGGCCAGGTCACTCCACTCGCGCTGCCCTAGTGTCGAGGCGGATGCCGTCGGCCCATCCCCCGAGCCGCGGTAGGTGATCACTAGCGAGGTCAGGCCGGCGCTCTGCGCCACCTCGACGGAGCGCAGTGTCACGAGTCTTGAGGTGCGAATCCCCTGCACGTGGATCACCCACGGCGCATCGGGCGATTCGCCCCGGAAGAGCCAGGCCGGCGCCAAAGTGCCGTCGCGCAGTGGCACCGCAACGTCTGCCCATTCGGGATCGATTTCCGAGGGCCCGCTCATGACATGGCCGGTCCACTGCGCCTCAAATGGCTCCGTACTGATCGGGGCCGTGGTCTTGAGCACACGGCGAATGACGCGGTGCTCATCCGACGCGACCACAGGCCCGATCAGCGCGTGGTGCTCGAATCGCTCCCCAAACCAGAGCCCGTAGCTTCCGTCAGCGACGGTCAGTGCGCTCTTCGGCAGCTCGATCTCGTCACCGACGCCACGTACAGTGAGCGTCCTTCTTCGGGGTCTGGTGCCGACGACGCGTCTCGCCAGCAACCGCAGCACAGTCGCGGTAGCCGCTACGAGGGCCGCCGCGACAGCGGCAACAGTGGCGATCACTTTCAAGGTGCTGCCACCGTCCCCGTAGCACTGGACATCCGGACCACAGCTGGTGCCCTCATCTGTCGGTCGAGCATCTGAGTTGCCGCACGAAGCAGGATTCGCTCACGTTTGGTCAGCTCCTGACTATTCGCGATGTCGGTGAGGCGGACTGCGAGGCGATAGGCCTCATGCACGGGATCTTCGTCGGGAACGGGGCTGACGATCATCCCACGGTCGTTGCTCGCTCTCGCGAGCCGGCGTCCGAGCGCGGCGTTCATCGACCTGCGGCCCGCGCGGGTGATTGCGAACGCGATGATCCCGGCGCACACCAGCACGACACCGCCGTAGAACGGAAATGTGAACAGGCTCCCGACTGCTTCGACGGGCGGTGTTCGCCCCATGCCTGCGACGCGGAGGGTCAAGTAGACGATCTCGATGAGGCTGGCGCAGAGGATGGCCCATGCGCCGACGCGGATGGCGATGTACGGTCGCGGTTTGCGACCGTGAATGCCGCGGAGCATCCGGGTCATGATCAGCACGACGCATCCCATGTAGATCGACGCATACGCCCACAGGCCGAGGTGATCCGCAGTCTCGTCGATGAAGTCATCCGTCGTTGATCCTCGATCGTCGATCATCAGGAATGGGATGGTGAAGGCGAGACACATAATCGGCAGCTCCCACAGGCTGCGCGTATTGAATCGACTCCCGTCCAGCGTGAGCGCTGCCTGCATGACGAACCAGAACGCGGCAGTCGCGAGGATGTTCTGGACCAGGTTCGCGACGTTTGTTCCGCCGAGCCACCCGTCGACGGTCTGCAACGGAACCGCGACTCCGACCATGAAGATCGCTGCCAGCCCCGTGATTGTGGCGATCCAGGTCAGCCGACTCGAGGGCTCCCGGATCGCCGAGGGCAGTCGGATCAGCGTCAGGATCAGCAGGGCAACGAACGCGATCGTCTCGATACGGAGCAGCATCAGCCGAACACCGCCTCGTCGTGACCGTGACGGGGACGCAGCAGCAGGCGCGACAAGAGTTGCGACAGCTTCTCGGCCTCCGCTTCGACTACCAGTTCGGTGTCGGCAAAGTCGAGGTCCAGCTCGAAGTCCGGCGTGACGATTCCGCGGGCGAGCACGGTCTGACCGGCGCGCACGTGACGGGATCCTGCGTGCTTGACGGGCAGCGTGGCACAGCCCGCGTGCTCAAACAGAACGTGCGACAGCTCGTGGAGGACGGTATGGAACTGGTACCAGCGAGGATCGGACTTCCGCACCAGGATGGTGGCCGCGTCGGCAGTGAGCAGAACCAGACCCGTGATGTTCTCCCAGTCGCGATCACCGACCGGCTCGATGTCGATCCGCCTGCCGGTCGCCAAGGCGACATGTCGAACGATGTCTTCGAGGTCTACGTCACTGGGCAGCTCGAGGCGTTCCAGCTGCAGTTGCGCGCGGGCGCGCAACTCTCCATGATCTCGAGAAGCGCGGTAGCTCATGATGCCCGACCTCCGATCACGACCTCGGCACTGCGATCGCTCGAACGCCTACACTGTACGCCGATACGCAGTAGAGGTCAGGTCAGTACGTTATTGCGCAGAGATCGACCTGAGCGTCTGCGCAATCGCGCGTAACGCGGCAGGCGAAATCTCACCGACGGCACGAGCTGACACCGAATCTGCGCCCGACGCCTTGAGCGCTTCTCGGAACTCGAAGTTGGCTTCGGCTGCTTCGACCGCCGCCGCGTCGCCCAGGTCCAGCAGGTAGGCAGTAGAAACGCCGGCGTACGCTCCTAAGCCTTCGAGAACTCGCACCCGCACAGGCGACGATGACGCCCCAGCGATCAGGCTGGACCACTCATCCCGGTCGAATGCGACGCCGCGAGCCGCGAGCTCACTGACAAGTTCATCGACGTCGAACATCGAACCGTCAAGGCGAGGCGCACGGGAGACCGCAGTCAGCCGGCGGCCCAGTTCCTCCGGCACTGTGTCCACCGTAGGCTCGATCTCGCGGGCTTCGCCGATGGATGCCGCCACCCGTGAGATCTCATGCGGATGAGTCCCTAAAGCCTGCGCGAGCTTTTCGATGTCGTTCGCGTCGAAAGGCGCGGAGCCGCGCAACCGCCCATAGAAGTAGCTCGCTGACATGCCCGACCGGTCGATCAGTTCCTGATTCGTCATCCCGGCCGCCTCGCGGAGGGTTGACACCGCGCGCACGAGGTCCATCGACCACGCGCCAGCCCCGCCCTGGGATCGTCTACCCACGAGGACAGGGTATCCCTACGGGTTTCCAAGGGGCTTGTACCTATTCCAGCACATCGGGCGTATCTTGCTCCTATGTACGCACACAGGCTCCGTGCGCTCGCGCGCCCACCGCCGGCCCGCAGACGCCGTCATCGGTGAAATGACGCGTACCTCCCTCGAGAAGCCACCCAGGTCGGCTGCCCAGGAGGAGGTATTCACGCCATGTCCCACCAAAGATCTAGCCTCGGCTCCGCGGAGGCGAAGCTCGAACGGCTGCACGCAAAGCTGGCAGACGCTGTCGCCCGGCTCGTGACTGGTGATGACTGGGCGCGAGCGCTCGAGTTCGCGACTCGGTTTCGCTCCCGATCGTTCAACAACACCGTGCTCATCCGGACGCAGCACTCCGCTGCGTCCGGACAGGGCCGGGTCCCCGAGCTGACGCCGACGTACATCGCAGGCTTCACGCAGTGGCGGGCGCTGGGGCGGTCGGTCGACCGTGGCCAGGTAGGCGGGCACGGGTACTCGTTGCGCATCGTTGGAAGCGATCGCGATCTCGGCGGAGCGAACGGCATGACTGATTACGTCACGCGGTGCGTCGCTGTACGTGGCGACATGGATCCGGCAGCGCGAGCGAAAACCCTGGCGCACGAGCTCGCCCACCTCAAGCTGCACGGCCCCACCGGTCAGACGGCAGGGAGGCGATCCTCCGGCCAGTCGGAGACATCGCCTCGGGTGCTGTGATGGACACGGTCGCCGTGCTCGCCTCAGTGGTCGGACTTACGCCGCGCGAGGGAGCAGCGCGGTTCGCTGCAGCCGGAATCCCGGTCTTCCCGTGCAAGCCTGCACAGAAGCGTCCGCTCACGGAGCATGGGTTCCACGACGCGACCACCGACGCCGAGCAGCTCGGCCGCTGGTGGACGCAATGGCCTCAGGCGAACATCGGTATGCCGACCGGGCACGCTTCCGGTCTCGAGGTCGTCGATGTCGACGTGCACGGTGCGGTGCGCGGGTTCGCTGCCTTTGAGCTTGCCCGCCGAGAGGGGCTCGCGGACCGCTGGCAGGCACTCGTGAAGACGGCATCCGGCGGCATGCACGCCTATTACCCCGCTGACCCTGACCACGAGCAGCCATCGTGGCAGGCCGCGCGGTCCGGCATCGACTTCCGGGGCAAGGGCGGCTACGTCATCGTCCCTCCGTCGCTGGTGCTGTTCGAAGGCAATCGGTCAGCGTATGAGCTGATCGGCGCAGGGCACGGTGAGTCCGTGCCCATTGACGGAGCGGCGCTGCGGGCGTTCCTTGACCCGAAGCCGGCTCCAGTCTCGACGATGACAACGAACGCACGCCGCGACGTGGACGTGGAGCGGATCGCAGCCTGGTTGGCCACCCGGCCCGAAGGCGAACGGAACCGTGCACTGTACTGGGCGGCATGCCGGCTCGCCGAGAACGGCGTCACGGACCAGAGCGCGCGGACCGTGCTCGGACCGGCGGCCCAGCACGCAGGGCTGGGTCAATCCGAGGTCCTGACCACCATCCGATCTGCGTACCGGACGGTGGCGGCTCCGACGTCGCCTTTCCGGAGCCGCGGTGCGCAAGCAGTTGCTCACCCGATCAACGGGCAGGTGATCTCGTGATGCCCGAAACGACAGGGCCGCGGTCGGGGCGGATCGCCGTTTGGACAGCGGTCGCTGGGACCGTCTTCATAGCTGGCGGCGCCTTCTGGTTGTCGTTCACTGCACTCGCGGATCTCGCGCGCCGTTCGGGTGTCGCGCCGACGCAAGCGTGGGCATGGCCGCTCATCGTTGACGGGATCATCGTCGTCGGCACTGTCGCGGTAGTGGCGCTGGCGGGCCAACGCGACGCCTGGTACCCGTGGATGCTACTTCTGGCCGGTGCCGCCGCATCAGTCGCCGCGAACGCGATCCACGCGGTTGTGGCCGCCGATGCCAGCCTTCCACCGGTGCTCGCGGCATCCGTTGCGGCTGTGCCTCCATTAGTCCTGCTCGCGATCACTCACCTCACCGTGGTCCTCACTCAACGGTTTCGCTTCGGCTCCTCCTTCACAGATGCAGCGTCGCTAGTTCCATCCACAGAACTCATGCAGCTTCGACCGCAAGCCGGCGTTCCGGAGAAGGGTGCACTCAAGGAACTTGCGGCGTTAATGCACCAGCGCGGCATGTCGAACAAGCAGATCGCGAGCGCCACAGGCGTTCATCCGTCGACAGTCGGTCGATGGATCGCGGGGAAGCTCCGCACACCTGAGGTTCAGAAGGGAGTTGTGCCATGACCGAATACGGCCGAGACCATCAGCCGGAGACGCGGCACCGCCCGGATACGTCCGAAGGCCACCGCGCCCTCGTTGACAGGTCGGCGAGCGACGAGGCGTCCGAGTTCGCCCGGCACGCCGATCCCTCACTTGTGCGGCAACCGATGACTTCCTCAGGTGCCGAGCAGGTTCGCAGCGAGATTGTCTGGATGCGACCCACAGAGCTCGTTCCGGCCGTTACCGGTCGCGTCGCAGGTCAAGGAATCGACCTCGAGTCGTCGCTTGCCCGACGGGCGCGTGCGCTGCCAACGCAGCGCGTCGCGACTACCCGCCGCGCCATCCGCGAACGGGCGCTTCATCTTCCGCCGGTCTCCGCGTTCGGAAACGGGCGCGCTGTGAATGGGGCAGTCCGCCGATCGGGAATCAGTCGGTAGCGAGGGCGCGATGTCCGGGCAGAGTTCACGGTCAGCGGCAAGCGCATCGGCGCTCCCAATCCGGGGGCCCGAGGCACCTGAGTCTGTAAGTGCTCGCGCGTCCTTCGAAAGCTCGGAGGGGCTGCGCGAACTGCTGGAACGCCTCGCCGCGCAGGACCACGGCGCCTGGCGCCACGATGTCGAAGCCGCAGCACTCATGGGATACGTCGTTCGGCGCTACGCGAAGCTCGCGCGCAAGCATGGGCTCGACCCATGGGACGCAGCCGCCGCCGCGTTCGACGCTATGCGCTCGTCCGCCGTGCGCAACGCGGACGATCCTTGGGCTGTCGTGACCCGCGCCGTGGAGGTGACCCTGATCGCGGAGGAACGCGCGAACGGCCTACTGTGCTCGGTTTACCAGGCCCGTCGGCCCGAGTTCTCGTCGTTCCATGACCCGGAGCGGTTCAGCGATCGAGAGAACCCCTTGAGTGACTATCACCCGGCACTCCGGGTGGAACCGCTCGGGGGCTCGCAGGACGACCGCGCCTCGGCCGATGGGACTGGGATAGGCGAGGCAGTGGAGAATGCGATCGCTTTCCTCACGCTTCTTGGGTGGCCTCGGACGCCGGCACGCACCGCGATGGAGTACATCTGCGCGCGCCTCAGTGAGGTGCCCTCTCGTGCAACGGCCTGGGAATCGCTCCGTCGCGACATCCACGGAAGGACCCTGCTCGACCTCTCGTCGGCGTCGTGGAATGGACTCCTGCGTGCTGTCCTCGGCAATCCCGAGCCGGAGGTCGCTCGAACGACGGCCGGACGCGGAATCCTGCTCCGGCTGTTGATCGGTGAACCGCTGCAGTCGCTCCTGGCTGATGACGACCTCGTCTTTGCCGTGAGCGTCTCCTCCCCCGCCGAGAGAGGGAGGCGGTGAACGTGGGTACAAACATCGGCCACATCGAGCTCGAGCGATCGATCGAATCGATCGTCGTCGGGCAACGGCACCGCAACGAGTTCGGGGATATCGATGAACTTGCCGCGTCGATCACCCGCGACGGGCTGCTGCAACCGGTCACCGTCACGCCCGAAGGCGTCCTCGTATGCGGAGCACGACGGCTTGAGGCTCTGAAGCGGCTCGGCGAGAAAACGATCAAGGTCTGGGTCAAGTCCGGGATATCCGATCGGCTCGCCGAGCTTTTGGCCGAGCAGGCCGAGAACGTGCTCCACAAGCCCCTCACGCCAACGGAGGCCGCCGCGCTCTACACCGAGCTGAAGGACTACCTCGCTGAGGATGCCACACGACGCCAGGCCGCGTCGCGTTTCGGTCGTCAGGATGTTAGCTCCCGAAGAGACGGTGGTGCCACGGTGGCACCACCGCAGTTCAAGCCGGGCAAGAGCCGGACTCAGGCCGCCCAGATGGTCACGGGGAAGGCGTCGTACACGACACTCGAGCGCATCGCGGAACTGCAGCGCCTTGTCGCCGACCCGGCTGCTGACCCGACGGTGAAGGAACGAGCGAGCGATGAGCTGCGACGCATCGATGACGGCGGCAGCGTGACCGCGTCGCACGCGCGAATCCGGCACGTCCTGGATACGGAGGCGCCGCGGGAGTTCGAGGACTTCGAAGCGCCCGAAGACTTCGATCCGCCTGACGAACTCGAGCAGCTGGCGAATGCGGCTCTCGCGAGAGTCAAGGAGGCGAAACGCAATCGACGAACACCAAAGGCGCGAGCTTCTGCCGCGCATGTCTTTCCCGTCCGCGCTTTCGTGCGCGTGTGGGAGGACCTCGACTCGTGGTGGACCCACTTCAACGTCGCAGCGGTGGCCGCGGAACTGACCGACGACCAGATGGAGCAGTTCGAGGCGACGCTCGCCTCGACCGTGGAGTTCTTCACTGCGCTCCGCAACGCACGAGCGCAGACGAGGCGGGAGATCGCGTGATGGAAAACCCCGCGCACCCCGGTCACCGGCGCTTCGTCCTTCTCCTCGCTGTCGGCTTTGCCGTGCTGGCTGCACTCGTCGGAGTCGGGGTCTATGGCCTCCTCCTCGCTCCCGACCCAACCACGCCAGCGCCCGCGCCCGATCCGAGAGGTCCGATGGAGCCCTCTCCTGAGCCCGACTCGACCGCGTCGAGCCCGTCGCTCCCTCCGATTCTCTCGACAGCGGATGCCGAGGCATTCGCGCGCGCAGCCGCCCAGGCGCTGATCAACTGGGACACAGCCACCCAATTCGCGCCATCCGACTACGCGCAAGTGATCATCGATGCGGGTGATCCGTCCGGCATCGAGACCGCCGCGCTGGCGTCCGATGTCCGCAGTTATCTCCCCACGGCGGACGCCTGGTCGGAGCTGCGCGGCTACGGCACCCGCCAATGGTTGACGATCGACGACGCGGTCATCCCGCCATCCTGGAACGAAGCGCTCGATCAGGCGGCGGATGGCCAACTGCTCCCAGGAACCATCGCCTACACCGTCACTGGGACGCGTCATCGTGCTGGCATCGTGGGGACCCAGGCACAGGAGACGTCGCGACCGGTCTCGTTCACTCTGTTCATCGCGTGCGAGCCCAGCTTCGAAGAGTGCCGGCTGCTCAGGCTGTCCGAGGTGGACAACCCGCTTCGATGACGGGCGCTTGCCATGAAGAAGCTCGTCATAACACTGATCGTCGCGGTGTTTGCCCTGCCGTTCGCCGGGATGCTCGCCGTACCGCTCCTCCTCTCCCCCGCCGCGCTCGCCGCCTGCCAGTCAGCAGGCCAGCTCGTCGTGACCGACGTGCCGGACAAACTCACGGCGGTACGCCGCGACGGGACATCAGTGACCCTTGGACGCAGGCAGCTGACGCACGCCGCCACGATCATCACCGTCGGCAGCGGCGTCGAGGGTGTCGGTCGGCCGGGCGTGGTTATTGGCCTGATGGCAGCGCTTACCGAGTCGACGCTGAGGATGCTCGCGAATGCCGCTCACCCCGCCTCCCTCAAAATGCCGAACGACGGCGTCGGTAGTGACCACGACTCACTCGGCCTCTTCCAGATGCGTCCGACGGCGGGGTGGGGCACCGTGGATGAGCTCATGGATCCGGACTACCAAGTACGCGCCTTCTTCGGTGGATCATCGGGACCTAACTTCCCAACGCCTGCCGGACTCCTGGACATTCCGGGCTGGCAGGCCGCTGATCCTGGTTCAGCCGCCCAGTCCGTAGAACGCTCCGCCTTCCCCGACCGCTATCAGGACTATCAGCCCGTCGCGGAAGCTATCCTCGCGGCGCTGACCAAGCCCGCCGCAGGTGCAGCCGACGGCGGCCCACCTCTTCGCTCCGTCCCGGAGACGACCCGATTCGTCTTTCCGCTGCCGAGCGACACGTGGGTGCGATCCAGCGGGTACGGCTGGCGCACGGACCCCCTGACCGGAGCCCGCGCATTTCACTCGGGCACCGACTTGTCCGCGGCAGATGGCACGCCCATCTTTGCGGTGGCGGACGGAATTGTCGGGTGGGCAGGCCCGTCCCCGGGGTACGGGCACCTGGTCGTCATCGAACACACGATCGACGGAGAGCGAGTTGCGTCGGCCTACGCCCATATGTGGGCCTCCGGCATACACGTGTCTGTGGGCGAACGGGTCACCGCTGGCCAGCACATCGCGGACGTCGGATCATCCGGTAAGTCGACGGGATCGCACTTGCACTTCGAGATCCGGCCGGGCGGTTCGTTCGAGCCGTCCATCGACGCAGACCCGTGGTTCGTCCAGCACGGGGCCGAAGGGCAGGAAGCGAGCACGTCGGCCAGGGCGTCCTGCGCGATCGGAATCTCGGGATGACTGGCACGGGCATCTTCCCGGACTTCGGTGCAGTTGGAGGAGGCGACGACCTCCGCGGCATCGTTGGCGCTCTCCTCATGTACGTCCTGGTCCTTGCCGTACTCATGATCCTCATCTGCGCCGTTACGTGGGCGATCACCTCGTCAAGCGGCAATTATCAGTCGGCGCTGCGTGCCCGCGCGGGGGTCTTTGTTGCGGTCGGCGCCGCGGCTTTGTCCGGCGCGGGCGTCGCCTGGATGAACTTCCTCATCGGGGTCGGCCGGCAGCTCTAGGGAGCGGCGAGAAAGGCCGCTCCGCATCTGAGCGGTCGACTGAAGGAGTGCCTGCGCGGGCTCCGACAGACAATCAATCGCGCTGAGAAGATGGACTGTGATCGAATTTCGACCTGCGACCCCCACTGACGCCGAGGCGATGGCCGAGGTGCAGAACGCAATCTATCGCGCAGGACTTCGGGCGAATCCGGTCGATGCCGCACTGGTCCGAGAGCGTTACCTTGATGCCGAGTACACGGTCGCGTGCACCGTCGCTGATCAGGATGGCCAGGTTGTCGGTTTCCAATCGCTCAAACGGGCGTGGCCGGGCAACCCGTACGACGTGGCCGAGGGGTGGGGCATCATCGGCACGCATATCCATCCCAGCGCTGGACGGAACGGCATAGGATGCCACCTCTTCGCCATCTCGCTGTCAGCGGCAAAGGCCGCCGGGTTGCGCCATATCGATGCGAGCATCGGTGCTGGCAACGAGCCCGCTTTGGCGTATTACTCGGCCATGGGCTTCATTCCCTACCGGGAGGGCGATGACGTCATCATCCCCCATCGCCTCGATCTCTAGGGCGCTGACAGTCCTTTAGCCCGCCGACAGTCCGCCGCGGGAGCGGCCGATGCCATGGCCAGGCGGCTCGTCCCGCGTTTTCTTGTAGCTCGATCCAGCGCGGGCCAGGGTGAGCTTGGCGAGAACACGATCCCAGGTGCCGGATCGCGGGGACGACGCACGCACCTTGTACGCAGGTTCGTTTCTGCCCAGACAAGGAGCACGACCGTGATCGACATCGCACCCAACGCGTCGGGACTGCCCGGCATCGAGCAACTCCGCGTCATCGTCGGCGCAGTGATGGTTGTCGGCCTCATCCTCGCCGTGCTCGCGCTCATCGTCGCCGCCGTTGCGTGGGGATACGGAGCGAATTCGTCCAATCCCCACCTGGCCTCTCGAGGAAAACTCGGTGTGCTCGTGGCGTGTGGCGCAGCGGTCATCTGCGGCGCGGCCGTCACGCTGGTGAACTTCTTCTGGGGCGTCGGTCAGTCCGTCTGAGCCGGGCGAGGATGACCGAGAGGAGCGACGCGAGTGGCTGGCGTGTGCGACATCCCTGTGATCGCCGAGGTCTGCCAGACAGTCGGATCGGGTGTCGCATCGCTCGTCGCGGCGCCGTTTGACTGGCTCGCTCACACGCTCGCTGCCGCCGCTGCGTGGTTCTTTCAGGCCGTGTGGGCCGTTTTCGACACCACCACGCTCGTTGATGTCACCGGTGAGCAGTACATCCAGGTGTACAACTTGCTCTTCGGTGTCGCGCTGTTCGTCATGCTCGTTTTCTTCTGCCTGCAACTGATCACCGGCTTGGCGCATCGCGACCCGACCGCCCTCTCGCGTGCCGCGGTGGGCTTGGGCAAGTCCGTGCTCGGTTCCTTCGTCGTAATCACGCTGACAGCAACCCTGCTGGAAATTACGGATCGTCTGGCCATCGGCATCGTCCAGGCAACCGGGAACACGATGGAGGGAATGGGTGACCGGATCGGTCTCATGGCCACCGGCCTTGTGGCGATCAACATCACGAGCCCCGGCGTCGGCGCGATCATGACCATCTTCCTCGCAGGACTTGCGATCGCGGCGTCGGCGATCGTGTGGTTCTCGCTCCTCATCCGGAAGGCGCTGCTCCTGGTGGCGATCGTGTTCGCTCCGATCGCCTTGGCGGGGTTCTCGTGGGACGCAGCGCGCGGTTGGTTCGGCAAGTGGGCGGCATTCGTCGTCGCCCTCGTGTTCTCGAAGCTCGTGCTCGTCGTGCTGTTCCTTGTGGCGGTCAACCAGACGGCCGCACCGATCGATCTCGACCTTGCCTCCATCAGCGACCCGGTCGCCGGAGTCGTGCTCATGCTTGTCGCAGCCTTCGCGCCGTACATGACCTACAAGTTCATCTCCTTCGTTGGGGTCGACATGTACCACGCGATGTCGACCGAGCAGGAAGCGAAGGGCGCGATGAACCGCCCCATTCCGGTGCCGGTAACCCCCGCGACGGCGAAGTCGGCGAAGTCGATTCTCGGTGGAGGCGGCGCAGCATCCAGTGGTTCGGCAACCCCCGCTGCAGCCAAGGCGACCAGCGGAGCCGCGGGACCCGGCGGCAGCGCGGCAGCGTCGGGCGGCACGGCGGCTGCTGGCCCAGCTGCCGCAGCCGTCATCGGCGGGCAGGCGGCCACCAAGGCGGCTGGCGCTGGTCCGAAGCTCGGCAGCGCGGCAGGCACAGCCGCGGAAGGACACGCCGAGGGTGCCGCGCCGGCAGATATGCCTTCGGCATCGAACGGCTCGCAGCCAGGGGTAGTCCCAATCCCGCCGTCGCGCCCGACGGCCGCTCCCCCGCGCCCGCTTCCCACCCCGGGCGAAAGGACAACGGCATGACCGCTGACAACACGCGTCGCGCAAATCAACTCCATCCCGTTCAGTTCTCGCGACTTCCGAAACGAGGGGTGATGCTCGGACTTTCGCTCGGGCAATTCGTGACGCTCGCCATCGGACTCATCGCATTTACAACCGCCGTCTATATGGGTGGCGGCATCCTGTTCGGCCTGACCTCGCCGATCTGGCTCACCAGCGTCGCGCTCGCCTTCCTCCCCGTTGGTGGACGCAAGCTCATCGAATGGGTCCCGATCGCTGTCCGGTGGGTGTGGCGGAGCGTGGGAGGCCAACTCCGGTTCCGCGCTGACCTCGTCACGCCGCGCCCCGCCGGAACGCTTGCGCTGCCGGGAGATGCCGCGGCGCTACGAGAGTGGATCGATCCCGAGACCGGCGCGGCGATGATTCAGGACCCTCACGCCCAGACCTTGACCGCAGTGGTCGGCATCACGCACCCGGCTTTCGTTCTGCTCGATGGCGGCGAGCAGGAGCGTCGAGTAGCCGGCTGGGGGCGAGTGCTGGCGACGGTGTGCCGGTCGGGTCGCATCGCCCGCGTGCAGATCTCTGAACGGACGGTTCCCAGCTCGGGAAGCGGGCTGGCCGAATGGTGGGCACGGCACGGCGTGAACGACAACTCGTGGCCCGCTGTGACCTATCAGGAGCTCATCGAGCGCGCCGGACCGGCGGGCGAGCGACACGCGACGACGATCTCTCTCGCACTGGACGTGCGTGCGGCAGCTCGGCAGATCCGTGCCGCCGGCGGTGGCATGAAGGGAGCGGCTGACGTTCTCCGCCAAGAGATGACGACCTTCACCGCGGCCCTGCGTGCGGCCGACCTGATGCCGACCGGCTGGCTCACACCAGGCGAGGTCGCCGTCGCGCTGCGATCTGCATATGACCCCGCCGCCGCTCCCGCGCTCGAGCGACACGGCGACATAGGCCAGTCGCTCGCAACGGCCGGACCCGTCGCGGTCGCCGAATCCTGGGATCGACTCCACACCGACTCCGCCCATCACGCGGTCCTCTGGATCGCGGAGTGGCCGCGATCGCAGGTATTTCCAGGCTTCCTGTCGCCACTGCTCCTCACCTCCGGCATCCAGCGCACCTTCACACTCATCTGCACGCCGGTTCGCGCCGACGTCGCCGCGCGGGATATCCGGAGAAAGAAGGTCGGGCTCCTTTCGGATGCCGCGCAACGCGCGAAAATCGGTCAGATCGAGGATGCCGCGCGCACGGCCGAGTACAACGACGTCGTCCAGCAGGAGTCGGATCTCACAGCTGGCCACGGGGTGCTGCGATACACCGGTCTCGTCGCAGTGTCGGCGCCCAAGATCGATGAGCTGGATGCCGCGATCGCTGCTATCGAGCAAGCCGCCGTGCAAGCCGCCTGCGAGACTCGGCGGCTCGTCGGGCAGCAAGCACAGGCGTTCGCGGCCGCCGCGCTGCCCCTGTGTAGACCCGTTTGACTCCCGCGTGACCGTCTCTGCCGACCTCAACGCGCGGGGACGTCGGACGCACCTCCTTAGAGACTCCGCTGCAAGGGAAGCGAAATGCCCATATCCCAGAATCCGATCGTCGATGGCGAGGAAGCGCGGCAAGCGCTGCGCGCCCTCGCAGCCGCTACCCGCTCCTTCGACGACCCGGCACAGACGCACGACGTGATCGGAAATTTGGTGGGCGGTCTCAAATCCCTCGAGCAGGTGCTCGACCAGCTCTCGTCCGCCCACACGAGCGCAGCGGCCAGCGCCCGCACGGGCGAAGGCGATCACTGGGCCGGCGTGGAGGAGGCCTACGCAGCCGCGAATGCGCTGCAGAGAGCGTCGACCCTCGTTGCCCGAGCAGGCTTGGCGGTGGATCGGGCGTCTCAGCATTCCGGTCGAATCGCATGGGACTTCGCCGCAGCGGCGGTGCCGGTTGCAGAGTGGATCGCGCCGCGGATCAATCCGCATGATTCCTTCCAACGCACGAACTCCTTCGCCTCCCCAGGGTCGGGAACGAGTGTTCGCAGACGCACGGGGATGTCGTTGTGAGCGCGCAGGACGAGCGAGTGCACACTGCGGTGCTGGTCAACCCGGCCGGAGAACGCAGGAAGGAGCGCCGCGCCCGGCGGAAAGCAACCCAAAGACTCTCCGCTGAGTCGCGAGCCGCCGCCTCTGCAGCCGACCGCGCCGAATCAGACGCTCAAATCGCTGAGCGTCGCGCGACCACGTACCTGCCCGCACCGGGCGAATCACGGCCAGCGGCGCTCCGCACACCTGGTCGGCTCCACATTCCGCGCCACCAGGACACGAGCGCGACCCTTGCCGGAGCGTACCCGTTCCTCGCCGAGGGCGGACTCGGCTCGCAAGGTGTCTTCGTCGGGCAAGATCTCTACTCGGGTGCGTCGTTCGTTTACGACCCCTGGGTGCTCTACTCCCGCGGAATGATCACGGCACCGAACATCGTCCTGGCGGGGATCGTGGGCTCGGGTAAGTCGTCGCTCGTGAAGAGTCTCTACACGCGGTCGATCCCGTTCGGCCGCCGCGTCTACGTACCCGGTGATCCGAAAGGTGAGCACACCGCGGTCGCCGAAGCCGTCGGGGGCCAGGCAATCGTGCTCGGACACGGTATGGCGAACCGGCTCAACCCGCTCGACGAAGGGCACCGCCCGTCTGGCGTGACCGATGAGAGTTGGGCGGGCCAGGTCGCCTCCCGTCGCCGTGACCTCATTGGCGCCCTCACCGAAACGGTGCTCGAGCGCCCGCTGAGTCCGTTGGAGCACACCGCGATCGACCTCGCCCTCGCTGACGCGGTCAGGTCCTGCGAGATCCCCATTCTGCCTATGGTCGTTGACCGTATTCTCTCGCCCGATGTGTCTCAACGGGCTGATCATCGGCTCGTTGAGGACGGCAGGGTGGTCGGGCATGCGCTGCGTCGGCTTGTCGCCGGCGACCTCGCCGGGCTGTTCGATGGTCCCAGCACGGTCACGTTCGACCCGAGCCTTCCGATGATCTCGCTGGACCTGTCGCGAGTGGCCGAGAACGCGACGCTCGTCTCCGTTCTCATGACGTGCTCGTCAGCGTGGATGGAGTCCGCCCTCCTCGATCCACACGGCGGGCAGCGTTGGGTCATCTACGACGAAGCGTGGCGCCTCATGTCCCACCCGGCGCTGCTGCGACGAATGGATGCGCAGTGGCGACTCGCCCGCCATTACGGAATTGCGAACCTGCTCGTGTTCCATAAGCTCTCCGACCTGGACAACGTCGGCGACCAGGGCTCGGCAATGCGGGCAATCGCGTCGTCTCTGCTCGCGAACGCTGAGACCCGGATCATCTACCGGCAGGAGGCGGACCAGCTCGGAGCGACTGCGAGTGCGCTGGGTCTCACAGGCACGGAGCAGGGCCTGCTGCCGGGCCTCGGAACAGGTCAAGGGCTGTGGCGGATCAAGGACCGCAGCTTCGTGGTTCAGCACCAGCTGCACCCCGCGGAGCTCGCAGCTTTCGACACGACGAGCCGGATGACGGAGGGCGTGAAATGAGCACGACCCACGCGGTACGAGGAAGTACCGATGCGATTCACGTGCCGCCGGTCCTTCCCGTGATCTCGATGAGCATCGCGGCAGACGGCACGATGACGGTAGCGGTAGACGGCGTGTCGTTCGAGCCACCTCGGTTCGGGCCGGCCTGGGTGCGGTCGTCGTTTGCGGCAGTCATCGACACGGTGCTGGAAGAGCGGGGCTCGCCCGTGCGGGTGCTCGTTTACGAAACGGACGGCACCGTTTTCACCGACCTCGTCACCCGCCCCTTGCAGGGCTCCTTTGCCCCGAACGCACAGCCGCATACTCGGGAGGACGAGCCCGCGAACCGAGCGCATGTCGCGGACGCACTCATCGATCCCCTCCCCTTGATTCCGCCGCCGCACGCCGCGCTCGGCGAGGAAGGCTTCCTTCCCGGAGAGGATGTCGCCGTCGCAATCATCGTGCGACACACGACGGCATCTGCGGACGGATCTGCCCGCGCCCTGCTGGAGCCAGGAGTCTGCCAGTGCAGCGCCGACGGTGAGGTCGTGCTCATCGGACGGACCTCCGGCACGTGCGTCATCGGAAGTCTCACGTGACCGGCAACCACGGCGTGGATGTTTCCGGTCACGACGGACTGACCACCCTCGCCTTGCTCGCCCTCGGCGCGGTCATCGCGGTTGCCGGCGTTCTGCGCGCGGCGGGGAATGTCGCCGCCTTCGTATCAGGAGCGAAGCAGCCGACCGGTGGTCTGGGCGCAGGGTTCGGTGTCTTCGGCTCGCCGGCAGCCCCGGGGATCGCACTGGGCTCGACTGGGCTCAACCCCGTCGTGTATTGGTCGGTCGTGACGGCCCTCCTGGCACTCGTTGCCGTCGTGGTGTGGTGGGTGTGGCGAGTGCTCCGGGATCACACTCGACACACGAGATCCGATCCTCACCGCATCGTCGGGATTGCGACGTCGACCGATGTGCGGCGCGCCGCCTCCGAGCGCGCGCTGCTGTCGCGGGCCGCGCACCTCCGCGCGTCCGTCACGACGCCGCGGCCCGACGACGTGGGCTACTTCGTAGGCGTGGCGCGAGGAACCAACGTCTGGACCTCGGTCGAGGATTCGATTCTCGTCATCGGTCCTCCCCGATCAGGTAAGGGCGCACACATCGTCATCAACGCGATCCTCGACGCTCCGGGCGCGGTCGTCACGACATCCACCCGGCCAGACAACCTCACCACCACCCTTCGCTCGCGAATGAGGCGGGGGCCCGTGGCCGTGTTCGACCCGCAGCATCTTGCCCCGGGCGTGCCTGCGGGGTTGCGGTGGTCACCGGTCCGAGGTTGCGAGGTCCCACTCACCGCGATGATTCGAGCATCGGGTCTCGCGGCCGGCACAGGCCTATCGAGCGTCGGGGTTGAGAACGGCGGCTTCTGGGAGGGGAAGACCCGCACCGCGCTGCAGGCGCTCCTCCATGCGGCAGCGCTGGACGGCCGTTCGCCCGGGGAGCTGTTTCGGTGGACCCTCGACCCTGCTGCGGCGAAGGATGCTGTCGCCATCCTGACGAGCAACCCTGCAGCTGCAACTGGATGGGCGGAGTCGCTCGAGGCGATGATCGACGCTGACCCCCGCACCCGCGATTCGATCTGGCAAGGCGTCTCGTTAGCCTTGGCTGCGTTGGCCGACCCTCGTGTTCTCGATGCGGTCAGCCCGAGCGACGATGAGCAGTTCGACCCAGAGACCTTCCTCCGACGCAACGGCACTCTCTACCTGCTCGCAACCGGCGCCGGCGCCGGTGCATCCTCATCGCTGGTCGCTGCTCTCGTCGAGGACCTTGTCGAGACGGCCAGGCGGGTAGCCGCGCGGTCTCCGGGGGCGCGCCTTGATCCGCCGCTCCTGCTGGCGCTCGATGAGATTGGCAACCTCGCGCCACTGCCGTCCTTGCCCGTTCTGATGGCGGAAGGCGGAGGCACCGGGATCACCACGATGCCTGTGCTTCAGTCGCTCGCGCAGGCTCGGCAGCGCTGGGGGGACAACGCCGCTACCGCCATCTGGGACGCGAGCATCGCCAAGATCGTGCTGGGCGGCGCATCGGGGTCTCGCGACCTCCAAGACATCTCCACGCTGGTCGGCGACCGTGACGAGGTCACCGATTCGATAACGGTCGGCGAACGAGGGCTGCGCTCGAGTCAGCGAACAATGCGCCGGGTTCCGATCATGCCTCCCGACGTCATCCGGACGCTGCCGTACGGCACCGCACTCCTGATGTTGAGGGCCGCACCACCGATCGTTACTCGCATGCGGGAGTGGGGCTCTCGCCCGAACGGCGCATTGCTCCGCGAGGACCGTGCTCAAGTCGAGGAGCAACTACGACGGGGATAAGCGGCGCACCTACTAGGTGAGGGCCGACCCGCGGCCCTCGGTAGGAGCATCCGATGACGATCCACACGCAGCAGTCCCTCTCCGGTTTCCTCGCATCGGAGCCTCAGCTCGTGTTCAACACGAAGGGCGAGGCTCGATTCTGGGTGCGGATCGGGCAGGAGCACTTCGAACGCAATGAAGACGGCACGTTCACCCAAACGGAGAACACCTACCACGATCTCGTCATGTTCCGGCGGAACGCGGAACGGGCCTACGCGATGTTCAACAAGGGCGACGTCTTCATCGCCGAGGGCTACACCCATACCTCCTCACGGGAACGGGACGGTGAGACGATCGAGACTGAGGAGTTCGTCGCGAAGCGGCTCGGCCACGACTCCGCCCGGACCAACTACACGCTCCAGCGTCATCGCCACACAGTCCCGCCCCTGGCGGCTCCCACACCGGTGCCGGCAAAGCCCGCCGTGCGGCCGGTCTCCCTCTGAGGCAGCCCATGTCTGCCGACGAAGCCCTGCAGTTCCCCGGCTACGAGTTCGATATACCGGAGCGGGACGGACCAGATGCGGAGCCAGAACGCTTGCCCACCATCCCTCGTCCGGTCAACTGGAACCTGCTCACGTCCGATCAAGCGGCGTTCGAATGGGTCGAACTCGACAGGTGGGTGAACTGGTTGCGCCGCACGTACGGGCTCGGACTGAATCGGCCTGGGTTTCGTTCCTATCGGATTGTTTGTCCGGCAGATGCCGGTTGGGCTGATTCCAGGTCAGCGTAGTACGCGTTCTCGACCTCG